>VFJL01000034.1 GCA_009886095.1 Nitrosomonadales bacterium
ACCTAGAAAAGTACTAGGATTTAGATCGGCGCATGAGGTATTCTTCGGGGTGGAAATAAGCTACACCAAACAACCATTGGTTGTTGCACTTCGAACTTGAATCCACGATTGATAAATCTGGCACACCAAAGTTGAGTGACTTTGGTATAGCACGTTGTGTAGTTCCATCTGCTAAAGAACGCATAGCATTAGGTGTTGGAAATATTCCAAAATCCACATCAAGGGAACTTTCAGGAACTCCCTTTTTTATGGCACCCGAGTTATGGGATGGGGTTTCACCCTCGGTTAGAACGGATATTTTTTCTGTAGGGGTTACTTTTTATAATGCACTGACCAAACTGCATCCATATCTTGATGAAAATGGTCATGTGATGACAAGCGATTTGAGAATGGAACCTTTATTGGAACGTGCCGCTGCAACTTTAGGTGAGCATGGGGATGAAATAATTGCCTTTCTAAAAGGGTGCCTAACTCTTGATCCAACACGTCGATTTCAAACGTACGGTGAGATATTCGAGACTTTCTCTTGGATTAAACCTATTGATGTTGAAGATCGGTGGACATTAGATCAATCAGAAATAGTTGCTGGTGCTGCTCAGCTCTATCGCTCCAAAGGTGAAACAATAAAAGCCTTTAATGTTATCGAGACTGTACTTAAGCATCGTCCACGAGATGCCGTACTCATTGAGGCGTTGGCTGACTTACATGCGGCAATCGGTGACAGGAGAGAAGCTGAACTCCATTACAGTCTCGCCTACAACAATTTGAGAGAGAACAAAGGGGTTGTCGAGGGATTTTTTGTCCCTAGACCAGCATTAGCTTGGGCAAGATGTCTCATTAACTGGGGGAAATACAACGATGCCTCAGAGGTGGTGAGAGAGGTGCTGGGTTGGAAGAGTCGCGCCCAAGGGAATGAAAAACCCATTCAATTAGTCGGATCGGGGCATTACTCCGAAATAGGCTGGTACTTTCTTTATAAGGGTGACTTTGAAAAAGCCTTCGATGAATTATTGAGATACTTATCTAGAAAGTCTTTAGACAAAGTTGAGTCCATCTGGATTGTTGAAGCAGCATGGATGTCAGGTGCAATAAAAATCAATGCTGATGAGATTGCACTTAAGGTGCTTGAAAATATACCAGATCAAATACAGAGCACTGGGGAATTAGAGCATGTATGGGCACGCTCGGTATTAGGTGATTTTTCTAATAAGTTGATTGGAGCGGAGCTATGGAAAACTAATCCTCCATATTTTTTTATGAAAGCAAGAGAGTTAGAGGAAGCCTCGGGCTTGGCTGCAGGATCATTACTTCAACCTGACAATATTTCAAAGCAGAAACCCCTTCTAATTGTCATGGATACATTCGCAACTGGTGGAGTTCATCATGAGCTTATTCAATCTGTTTCGAAAATCTGAGTGGAGTAAGCTCAAACGGTTTCATCCGAATGCTCTGAACGATGTCTCTCGACTTGTTGCATTCGACTCGCTGATTAAAGCGGCTATTTCAAGCAGCATTGGTAGAGAGTTCGGAAATGCGGAGAAATGGTCATGTGATTCATGGAAGGAACTAAGCAAGGCGCTTTCAGCTAATAAACTCTTTGGAGAGTTGCATCTGGCAATATTGTCCACGGGGAACGGCAAAACATTCGAAAGCATTAATTGGAGCTGTGTTCCCTCTCATCGCCCAATTTCATTTCTAGGGGCTTTGGCAATGTGCGAGTTTAGAACTGATGAGCACCTAAATTCAATGAATGATCTTAAATATTCTGGATATTCCGTTCACCCAGATGAAGCACGCTCTCAGTTTCTTGTAGTGCTCGCGGATCATGCTGATGTTAATGATCTTGATGAAGTGAAAGATTTTGATGATGAAGTTTTCATAGATTTTTGGAACAAGCTTCGGAAAACTGTTTTTCTGGATTTGCAACTAAACGTAAATACTGAAACTCCAGGGCTTTCAGCTATTACAAAAGAGCGTTTCGATAGACTATCAAAATCAAGGCAGGAGGCTGTGCTGATATTCGCGGATGTTCTTTCTAAAAAGTCGGGGTCGCAAGAGCCTCCTCCAGAAATTAAAAAGGAGCCGCCACCATTTAATCCTCAGCAACACAAACTAGAGCATCCATTTCTTTATGTTCCATATACCAAGCTTGTCAGGCTTATGGATAAGCTTGCACCTGACATTCGACATTTTTTTCATAAACTATCGATTGATGAATATGAGTTGAGACGTATCGTAGAAGCAAAGGATTTCGTATCGATTGACGCGATATTGGACTTGGTTGTGTTTGATTGTGAAATCTTGGCATACTCCCTAGTCGTTGCCATTGTAGAAAATCATGAACCAAACTTTGCTGGGTGTGGAGTATGGAAAAAGGTAACTGAAATTTTCGAAAATAGAAACAGTAAGCGCCGTATTAATGCCGCAAGCATGCAGGCTAATGGGATGTTGGGTGATGCAACTGCGCGTGACGCAGTTGATGTTGAAAAGGCGGTGGCGCTTTCTCTCGATTTATTAATGGAAATTAGACGTGCATCTACAGAGTTTAATAAATCTTCGGGAGATTATGGGGTGCTTTTGAAAGGCACAACTGTACTGAAGCATGTTTTCAATCATCCACGTTACAGAGAGCCATTTAGTGAATATATGATAGACGTATTTTCTACAATAGAACCTGTGCTTAAAGACTTTACACAAGGCGAACTGCTTGCATGGAAAGAGCAAGAAAATCTAAAGGTAGATGACTGAAATCTTCCTGCCGCATTTTAAAACGACTTATTTTAAAGGTTCGCTTAAAAAGTGCAGCTATAAAATCACCAAAAGACAGATGCTCGGGGGGTGTCCGGGGGGGTGTCCGGAATTTTGTGTAAACGGAATTTTGTTTAACGTTGCTCGGTGCATATTTCGTTATCAGCCCTGCATTAATTGAGTAGCCAAACTCTAGAACCATTTCAGTCGGAATGGCTCGCCTATACTTTCACGAGATGAGGGAGATAGGATTTACTTATTTGATGTGAGGCACGCTCCACATGGTCGCATAGCAATTTGTAGTCCTTGTCCTTGCCACTTCCTAAATGTCGCAGCAAGTTCCGCACTAGGGGGTCTAACCCTAGTTGCTGAAATGTCTCTGTCTGATTGTGCATAAACGATTCCTCCATACTACAATAACTAACAAACCTATCATCAGGTGGTTTGACGTTAGGCATTGTATTTGGGGTTCGAAATGACAAAGTTCTTGTAAGTCCATTAAAAATCATTCGATTAATTTCTGGAAATTCTCGCTTCATGGCGACGAGGCTCGCAAGGTGAACGGTAAAGACAGCTAGCGTTCTCCAGCTATACGGCCCATCTGTACTTTTTTTCTCCAATTCTTCGAAATTGTCCTGCAATAACTTGTATGACAAATCAATCTGGCCGTCAATTTGTTTGTGATATTTTTCTGCGCTACGCTCTATGTCGTCCAAGTCTTTAGAATTGTTTCCAGCGTCGCTATTACCATTGAAGTTGCTTGTATCATCCCCCAAAGATTCAGTATGGCGTTTACGCATACCGCTAGCTACTTTATCTAGAAAAACGATTCCGAACTCAGGATTTTTTTTGTATTTATTTGCACCATCTGCGATTAACATGCCCACAAGTTTGGGAGATGACCCAGTCTGATATCCCGCCATGTAAACGTTAATCGATGCTTCCATGAATTCATCATCGTCCTGTGCAGGTAAAACTAGGTTCTCATAATGACCTGTAGACAACATGAACTTATCTACTTCCCGAATGTAGCTTGCTTCTGGTGAGTTAGAGGCAATATTGATGCTCTTAAATAGTATGTCTGATCTTTCCTTCTCGGCTTGCTCAGCATCCATCTTTGCGGCTAATTCGGGGTTCTCTATCCTCGCTTTAAATCCGCTAGCCAACCGAGTCAAATGTGTCAGTGCTACATCACGGTTTTGATGGTACTGTTCAATCGAATCAAGCATGAATGAGGCAACAACAACTGGATTCTCATTCGAGAGTTCGGCGTACGCACATACAGAGGCCGTCGCCTTGCCGTATTCTTCGTCCCAACCACACAAAGATTCGAATTCTTCGGCACGCCCCTTTACGGACAATAGCGATCTTATCTTGACAGAATATTCGATGCTGATACGAGATTTTCCTGCCCATGTGAGCCCAGACGCACCCTCATCTTCTTGCACCTTAAGATAGTCTCTAGATAACTCACGAAGATTTGCTTCTTTCAGATCTAACGTATCAATACGCTCTGGTTCTTTTCCACCACCAAATATCGCTTTGAGCCACTTCATTGATTCACCTTGATCGAGTTACTTGATGGATAGTCAAATCACAATATAAAACTCTTGGGCTTGATGCTTTCGCCAGATTCATTAGTAGGGGGCAATACAAACCCGTATTTAGCTTTTTCAAGCCATGCTAATAATATTTTGTATTATCGGCCAACATTCAACTATTAAAACCCAATACTATCACTATGCTGGGGCGCGCAATTGCCGTGTTCGCAAGAAATATTAAGTAATGTTTTTTGAGAAATGAAAAGGCGGGATTAAGCGGTAGGTTTATAAAACGCTAACGACCGCTCTGGAGAAATTCGAACGTCACCTATGCGTCGTTTGGAGAAATTAGCCCCTCTAAATTGCTTGCCAGATAGCTGCCGTTCGCCAAGGGCAGCAATGTGTCGATTTGCGACTGTCACCACAGGCAGAAACGTGCTAAAAACAGTCGCTCACCGCGAGAGTGTCTTGGATTTTATGTAAACGGAATTCACTAATGCTGCGGCACTATCCGGAGTGCGCCTTGAAGTTTGTGTAATAGAATCCTGCCCAAGCCATTTCCCGTTCACCGCAGCAGTGCGCCAAATTGCGGATCAGTAACAATTTTCTTTATCAGATCCTGAACGGCGGGAGTCAGTGCCCGGGCGGTCCGGTCGCAGGCAACATGTCTATCGAGGCTACTCTCGAACTCGTACCGGCTCGCAACTCTCATCGATTTTCCATTGCCGGAGTTAAGCGATAGAGACAGATCCCACCACCCACTCGCGAGCAGTCCTTTGTGGCCGGATGAAAAATTGATCTCTGTCAGGTTGCCAGTGAGCGATACGCCGCTGTCCGAGTAGATATTGGCAAATTTCAGTTCATCGTTGAATGCTTTTTCGACATACTGCGCAATACTCATTCCGTCGGGTCCCAGAATCTTCCCTGTTATGAATCGACAGCTTGCGCTGTAGTGGACAGGCGTTAACATGGCGGCGACCCGAACCTTGCTTCCGGCATATTTTTTCAGCGCCTGATTGTTGTCAACCAGTATTGAATATCGCCCTGGAGTGATGGTTGTGCAACCAGCAGAAAGTAAAACAATGCCAACTAACGCAATAATTCTTCTCATGGATGACTCATTTTGTGCAGTAAATGGAGCAGTGACGCAGTGATATTCAATGCTATGTTGATCTGTGCGAGGTACAGTCAAACCCGTAGATCACTATCACCTCAGCATTCGCCACGGTTACGCAGCCAGGTGTGCTCACTGCGACTTTGCGGGATAGGGCGTCGCATGGGACAGAGGCAAGGATACGGATAGTTGACTCCTCTTTATCTTAAGCCTGGTACGGTAGGCTGCTGCCCTGCAGGGATTTAGATGGTAGACAGAGCCGTTTGGGCATGCTTTAACTCAGATAATCATACGGACACCAGAATACTTTCTTAACCTGTTGATGGCAGGTAGACTATCCAAATTCTTCCTGGCATACAAGGCCAATCATGCAGGCAGCAGAAACCGGATATCTTAAGTGGCAGTATCGGTTGGCGGCGGCCATCCTGCTGGAAGGGTCTACCTGAAATTATGTGCCGTTATTGCAAGCTGATGCGCTGATCAATACCGGTCTGTGACAATTCATCTTATTTGTTATTGTGAGCGTGATGCTCGCCTGAAGGAGTCTGCCATGTCACCAGAAGAGAATCTGTTTCCGCACCAGGATATATTGGCTCAGTTACACGAAAGCCTGCCGCTGTCCGATAAACTGCGTTTCCTGCATCAGGTGATCCGTGAGGATTTTCCCTTTATCGATCGCCTGGCTATCGCTCTTTTTGACGAAAAAACCAGCATGCTCAAAACTTATACTCACAGCACCGAAGGCGCCAGTCCACTGGCTGCGTATGAAGTACCGCTTGGTGCCGCTTCATCACTACGCGAGATCATGCAGCGCCGCCGTCCGCGTGTGGTGCAGGACATGTCTATTTTCGCCCATGGCAGCCAGGAACACACCAAACGTGTAGCGAGCAAGGGTTATCAGGCCAGTTACACCATGCCGCTCTACCAGAGCGATACTTTCATCGGATTCTTGTTTTTTAACTCCCTCAAGCCCAACGCGTTTGTGCCGGAGGCGCTACGCCAAATTGACATTTACGGCCATCTCATCGCCCTGATGGTCATCAATGAGCTGACTGCTATCCGTACCCTGCTGGCTGCGGTGCAGGCAGCGCGCAGCATGACCCACTATCGCGATGTTGAAACCGGTTCGCACATTGACCGCACTGCGCACTATGCTCGCCTCATCGCGCGTGAACTGGCCCCGCACTACAATCTCAGCGACGAACAGATCGAACATATTTTCATGTTCTCGCCGCTGCACGATATTGGCAAGATCGGTATCCCGGACAGTGTCCTGCGCAAACCGGGCAAGCTTGATGAAGCGGAATTCAAAGTGATGATGACCCACCCGCAAAAAGGCCGCGAGATCATTGACGTCATACTCGAGGATTTCAGCTTGGGTACATTCGGCCATGTCAGCATTATGCGTAATATTGCCGAGTACCATCATGAAGCCATCGATGGCAGCGGCTATCCCAAAGGCTTAAAGGGAGATGAGATCCCTATTGAGGCGCGTATCAGTGCCGTGGCGGATATATTCGATGCACTTACCTCACGCCGCACCTACAAGGCTCCCTGGAGCAACGATGACGCTTTCGCCATGTTGCGGCGTTTAGCCGATACCAAGCTCGATTGTGACTGCGTCGACGCCATGCTTAAAAATATCGATAAGGTGCAGGAGATTCAGCAGCGTTTTCGCGACGAAGGGATAGTTTAAGCAAAGATGTGGAGAAGAAACTGGTAATTCTAATTCTGTTTTATTAGTGACACTTCGTTGATATCTTCACTCGCGTCTTGCCGTTCTATGTGCCCGAAGGAAGTTCTCTTGGGGGGGGCGTACCGTCTGCGGCGTTTGTTCGTCATCGCCTCGTTTCACTTTCGAACTGGAATTGGAATAGCACCCACTGCGTGAATAAGGCCATGCTCATAGGTTTGTGGTCTATTCGGCCTCAGATTGATCGTAATCTCTTACTCACCCACTGAGCTGTCCTGGTCAGACGCGTTTTGGAATGAAGGTTGCATTCTCTGTTACCAGTCAGTGGTAATATTCGCAACTGCTTATCCTGGCCACGCTACGGGAAGCGATAGGTACATCAGCTTTTGCCTTGTGGGTTCAACATGGACTCAGGGTGTTAAGGATTTAATCATCATGAAATCATTGGTTACTGGGGCAAACGGGTTTGTTGGCTCGGCGGTCATGCGCTGTTTGCTGGCTGCCGGTCATGAAGTACGTTGCCTGGTCAGGCCGGGAAGCGACCGGCGGAATCTTGATAAATCAACGGTAGAAATTTCGGAAGGTGATCTACGCGATACTGCATCTTTGCAGCGTGCGGTTAACGGCTGTGACAATTTATTCCATGTCGCAGCAGATTATCGTCTCTGGGTGCCGGATCCAGAAACCATGTATGACATTAATGTCAGGGGCACTCAGGCGTTGATACTTGCAGCCGCTGAAGCCGGCATAAAACGCATGGTATATACCAGCAGTGTGGCAACGCTGGGGTTGAATTCTGACGGCACCCCGGCCAATGAGGAGACTCCTTCCAGCCTTGCCACCATGACCGGGCACTACAAACGCTCCAAATTTCTGGCAGAGCAGACTGTGCAGAAACTCACCAGCGAACATAAGCTGTCTCTGGTTATTGTCAACCCTTCCACCCCGATAGGACCGCGTGATATCCGGCCCACACCCACCGGACGTATGGTGTTAGACACATTATGTGGGCGGATGCCAGCCTACGTGAATACCGGCCTTAACGTTGCACATGTTGATGACATTGCGCAAGGTCACCTGCTGGCATATGCCCATGGAAAACCGGGAGAGCGTTATCTCCTGGGTGGTGAGAACATGACCTTATTGCAAATACTGCAGACAATCGATGATCTCAGCGGCAGGCGGACAAAGCGAATAAATCTCCCGGCAAATCTTATTTTACCCCTAGCCTGGATGATGGAAAAATCTGCAATGATTACCAATATTGAGCCGCGTGCGACAGTTGATAGTGTGCGCATGGCGAAGAAAAAGATGTTTTTCTCCAGTGAAAAGGCCATACGTGAGCTGGGCTATCAATACCGGCCTGCAATGGAAGCGCTCAGGGATGCGATGTCCTGGTTCCAGGATAACGGGTACTGTAGCGGGATTTCAATTCGTTCACTGCAGCAGATGTAGCATTTCCCCCTGCTGCATTCCCTGATCACCGTAGTTTCAAATAATCCTCGTCGGTGATCTTGGTCCAGACCCGAGCCTTGGCGAGAAATGCCTTCTGACTTTCGATCACTTCCTTTGCTTCCGGTGACTTGGCAGCGAATTCGGTAAGCAACTCGTCGTTGGCTTTCTTGAACGCATCCAGTACATCCTTGGGAAAAGTACGGATTTTGACCTTGCCCTCTTTTTGCATTTTCTCCCATGCCAGGGTATTACGGTAAAAAGATTCTGACAGCATATCAAGGGATGTTTCTTTCGCTGCTACTGCGATGATGGTTTTAAGGTCTTCCGGCAGAGCGTCAAATTTTTTCTTATTGATGAACACATGCAACTCCGCCCCCGGCTCATGCCAACCGGTGTAGTAGTAGGGTGCAATTTGGTGAAATCCCATTTTCTCGTCATTGGCCGGGCCGATCCATTCCACCGCATCTATCGTGCCGCGCTCCAGCGCGGTGTAAAGCTCACCAGGTGGAATATTTACGGGCTTCATGCCGACTTTCTCAACCACTTCACCGGCATGACCGGGGATGCGCATCTTCAAACCATTCAGGTCTTTCAGAGAATTGATCTCCTTCCTGAACCATCCGCCCATCTGGATGTGGGTGTTTCCCGCAGGGAACGCAATAATGTTGTGTTTGGCGTAAACCTTGTTCAGTAAAGCCATGCCACCACCGTAGTAATACCAGGCATTCATCTCGGTTGGGGTCATGCCAAATGGTGTCGTAGTAAAGAAAGTGGTAGCCGGGTCTTTGCCCTTGTAATAGTAGGAGGAGGTGTGTCCCATTTCATAGGAGCCAGAGCGGACCATGTCGAAAATTCCCAGCGGCGCCTTATGCTTGCCGGGCGCATCAATAGCAATACTCATACGCCCATCCGACATTTTTTTCACATTTTCGGCAAAGCGCTGAGCAGCATTGTGCAGCATGGGCGTGCCTTCCGGCCATGACATTGCAAGGCGCCATTTGTATACGGGCTGGGCAGATACGGTTTGCGTTGCCAGCGGCAAAACAAGCACGGTGATAGCGATCAAGGTAGGTAAAAATTTCATTTCTTTCTCCTTATTGAATCCTGGTTGTTCCATCCTTTCTGCCACAGAGGTGGACAGGCAGGGGCTGGATTTCTTATCTTGTTCTTAGGGTCGCCCGCACCCTCTACTCATCCAAACGGCGAGATCATGCCAGGGAAGACTATTATCACAGCCAGAACCAACAACTGCAGAAAAATAAACGGGATCACGCCACGATAAATATCCGTTGTGCTGACCGTAGATGGTGCCACTCCACGTAGATAGAATAGCGCAAAGCCGAATGGAGGCGTAAGAAAGGAGGTTTGCAGATTGAGCGCAATCAGTATGCCAAACCATACCGGATCTATGCCAAGCGTGACGAGTATCGGCGCAATCATGGGGACAAAAATATAGGCGATTTCAACAAAATCGATAAAAAAGCCAAGCAGGAATATCGCCAGCATGGAAAGAACAATAAAGCCCCACTTCCCCCCCGGCAGGTTCTGCATCAACTGCTCCACCGCCTCATCGCCGCCGGTGTAGGTGAACACCATTGAGAAAAAAGTTGCTCCCGCAAGAATGGTGAATACCATAGCGGTGATTTTGGTGGTTTCCATCGCCACCTGATGCAGCATGGGAAATTTGAAATTTCCACTAATCAGCGCCAGCATGACAGCCCCCACCGCCCCCATTGCGGCAGACTCGGTCGGTGTGGCGATACCGGCAAATACCGTTCCGAGTACAATCATTACCAGAGCGAGCGCGGGTACGATAGCCTTGAATGCCGTCCAATATTGCGCTGCAAGCGGCGCATCATTAACAGGCATAGCAGGTGCGACATCTTTTCTGGTAAATGCCAATATGAGAATGTAAATAATATAAAATGCTACCAGCAGCAACCCTGGAAGCAGCGCAGCCCGATACAAATCACCTACAGGCTGTTGCAGCACATCACCCAGGATGATGAGGATAATGGAAGGTGGGATAATTTGTCCGAGTGTGCCTGAGGCGCAAATCACGCCGCTTGCTAGTCGCTTGTCGTAATTGTATTTCAGCATTACCGGCAACGCGATCAACCCCATCGTCACGACTGATGCACCGACTACGCCGGTGGATGCGGCCAGTACCATGCCCACCAACACGGTGGATGCGGCCAATCCACCGCGCACGCGGCCAAACAGAGAACCCATGGATTCCAGCATTCTTTCCGCGATCCCCGATCTTTCCAGTATCAGCCCCATAAAAATGAACAGCGGCACAGCCATCAGGGTGACATTAGTCATGATCGAATGCATTCGTTCTGCCACTAACTGGAACAGTTGCAGACCTTCCGCATAGAGTCCGAAGATCAGCGCCACGCCGCCGAAAGTAAATGCCACCGGGAAACCCAGTGCCAGCATCACCAGACAGACAAGGAACATGGTAAGGCCGATCACACTTTTTCCCGTTTGGTATAAGTCTCGCCGCCGGATTTGACATCAGCATCTCCGCTCAGCAGGCGCACATTGCGTGAAATCACCGCCAGGGATTGCACCAGCACCAGTAGGTAGCCGAAGGGAAGCAGCGCTTTGAAGGCAAAGCGATAAGGTAGTCCGCCTGGATCGGCAGACACTTCCTGTATCTGGTAGGAATAGGTAACGAAATCGTAGGAGCTGTACAGAATAAGGGTACACATGGGAATGACAAACAGCAGTGTGCCGAGAATGTCCACCACGGCTTTCATGCGTGGGTTCATGCGACCATAAAATACATCCACCCGCACGTTGGCATTCTCGCGCATAGTGTAGGCTGCGCCCAGCAAAAACAAGGCGGCGAACAGATGCCACTCCAGTTCCTGCATGGC
>VFJL01000077.1 GCA_009886095.1 Nitrosomonadales bacterium
CGGATGACCAGACACGCTCCCGCTGGCCTCTCCACCTTCTGTGGGGGTATCTGTCCTCGATTGATTGGGAAACTAACGGATGGGAGCTTACACGGTCATTCAAGGCCTCTCGATTGCCGGATGAGAAACGGATATTTTCATTGGTGGTGGGTTCGATTGCTTCCTTCATGGCAAAACACGGCATTACGGACTATGAGGACGGTCTTGGCCGCTTTATGTCCGGTCTGGATGGGCATCTTCAAGATAGCGGTCATTTTATGGGCTTGTCCGGGGAAGATTTCCTGCTTGAGAAAGTCCGCCTGCGTGCCAGGGAGTTCAACACGATCCTGAACCGGTTAGAGGAAGACAGGACACGCCAAGAAATGGATGAGGCTGCTGAAGCTTACCGCAAGGCATCAGACGGTGGATAACCATGGACAAGCGTGGCTATAACTGCCAGGAAGCGGCCTGTTATCTGGGTATCAAGCGCCGCGCATTTGAACAACATTTTCGTCCACTTCTCCCGGGCATCCGCATTGGAACGTCGCTGATTTTCGACCGGCTTGACCTCGACCGTATTTTGGAAGAGCATATTCAGCGGAACGGGCGGCCTATGAAGAAAGGAGGTAATACATGGGCCGAGCTCAAACCGGCATCCGCCAGGACAAGCAGGGCTTCTGGTGTGTCGATCGGATATACAAAGGCACTCGACTTCGCAACCGTTTCGAGTCTTTTGAAGAAGCGGAAAGCTGGTTGATTTTTCAGCTTGAGCAACTTCGTCAGATTCACCTTTTCGGGATACGTCCCAAAAAGACATTTGATGAAGCCGCTGCCAAGTATCTGTTCGATCATCAGGAGAAGGTGTCGCTACAACAGGACATCTATCTGCTGGAAAGGTTGATGCCATTTATAGGCAAGCTGACGCTCGATCAGATTCACGATGGAACGCTGGCGTCCTATATCAAGGATCGGAAAGCCAAGGGACTGGCACACAAGACCATGAATCTGGGATTGGGGCTAGTTCGTCGGATTCTGAACCTTGCAGCGCGTAGCTGGCGTGATGAGGACGGGAAAACGTGGTTGGGAACCCCTCCCCTCATCACTATGCTGCCGCTAATAGGATTTCAGCGGGAACCACGTCCTATTACCTGGGCAGAACAACGGCGCATCATGCCGCTGCTGCCGGATCATCTAGCAAAGATGGTTTTGTTTGATTTGAACACAGGCACACGGGACGAGGTGGTTTGTGGTCTGAAATGGGAGTGGGAGATTCCAATTCCCGAACTTGGTGTATCGGTGTTTGATATTCCAAGGGAGAACGTCAAAGGCAGAAAACGTGGTCGCGTTCTGGTCTGCAATACGGTGGCACAAAGCATTATCGAATCACAGCGCGGCAAACATGCCGAGTATGTGTTCCCCTATCAGGGGCACCGGATTGAAACCATGAACAACAACGCATGGCAAAGAGCGAGAAAGCGGGCGGGGATTCCCGATCTGCACATTCACGATCTGCGGCATACGGTGGGGATGCGATTGCGTGAGGCTGGAACACACGAAGAAACGATTGCTGACATTCTGTGGCACACGCGCCAAGGCATGACAGCCCATTACTCTGTGGTTCAGATTGATGAGCTGGTGGAGGCGTTAAACCGCATTACGGATGAACGCAGTCGGGTCAACCGCAGCCTCGCAATGATTCGGCGGGAACACATTGAGGAGAAAAGTCCCCAAAAAGTCCCCATCGAAAGAAAGATGGGTTAGATCATTTATGACCTAACCCATTGATTATGTGGTGCGCCCGGACGAATTCGAATCGCCGACCCCTTGGTTCGTAGCCAAGTACTCTATCCAGCTGAGCTACGGGCGCTAAAAATTAACTAAAAAATGTTGGGAAAAATTATCTCAGACTGGCGGAGAGAGAGGGATTCGAACCCTCGATAAGCCTTTTGAGCCTATACTCCCTTAGCAGGGGAGCGCCTTCGACCACTCGGCCATCTCTCCGAAATTTCCGGCCGAGCAGCCTGTAACGCCCAATGAGCGCTACACACACGACGGCTGTCGCCGCAACCACTCGATCATTTCTCCACAGAAGAGGCAGTAGGATAGCGGTTAACGACTTTCTGGTCAAACCCCACGGTGTTTTCTGGCGATATTTCAGGATGCCTGATTCAGATCAAAGGCCTTATGCAGCACCCGCACTGCGAGTTCCATATATTTTTCATCCACCACCACTGAAATTTTTATTTCGGAGGTAGAAATCATCTGGATGTTGATCCCTTCTTCCGCCAGGGTGCGAAACATTTTGCTGGCAATGCCCACATGCGAGCGCATACCCACGCCCACTAATGATACTTTGGCTATTCTATCGCCACCGATCACATCGCGTGCGTCGATGTGAGACTGCACCTGGCTCTTCAGGATATTCATTGTTCTGGAAAATTCATTGCGAGGTACGGTAAATGAAAAATCTGTCAAACCGTCGTGACCAACATTCTGGATAATCATATCCACGTCGATATTCGCATCGGCTACCGGACCAAGGATTTGATAAGCGATGCCAGGACGGTCTGGTACACCGAGTACAGTGATCTTGGCCTCGTCACGATTGAATGCAATACCTGAAATAATAGCCTGTTCCATGTCTTTGTCTTCCTCGAAAGTAATCAGGGTACCCTCGCCCTCTTCTTCAAAACTGGATAGCACCCGCAATCTGACTTTGTATTTGCCGGCGAATTCAACCGAACGGATTTGCAGCACCTTGGAACCAAGGCTCGCCATTTCCAGCATTTCCTCAAAAGTGATAGTCTTCAATCGCCGCGCTTCAGGTACGATGCGCGGGTCGGTGGTATAAACACCGTCTACGTCGGTATAAATCTGACATTCATCAGCTTTCAGCGCTGCCGCCAGCGCCACAGCGGTTGTGTCTGACCCACCCCGGCCTAGCGTGGTAATACTGCCAGCTTCATCCACCCCCTGAAATCCAGCCACCACTACAATGTGCCCAGCATCAAGGTCAGCGTGCAATCTATCTTCATCGATCTTCAGTATGCGTGCTTTGGTGTGGGCGCTGTCGGTGAGTATCCGCACCTGTGCCCCGGTATAGCTTCTAGCTTTGATCCCCAACTCCATCAACGCCATCGACAGCAATGCCACGGAAACCTGTTCACCGGTCGAAACCATAACGTCCAGTTCACGCGGATCGGGATGAATCTGGATCTCCTTTGCCAGCGCGATAAGACGGTTAGTCTCCCCACTCATGGCGGAAACCACCACCACCAAGCGGTTACCTTTGGATTGAAATTTAGCTATTCGGCGGGCAACGTTTTTAATACGCTCCGTGCTGCCGACCGAGGTGCCGCCATATTTTTGAACAATCAGTGCCACGTTTACCAATATTCCCCGTCAAAAATGATCAGAAAGATACAAATTCTACCCGATTCTCAGAAAGAACACTAAATACATGCTACATGCGATTATAATAAATAAAAAGTAATCTTCATTAATTGAAATAGATTATCTCTAGTACTTGTGTAGAGTAAAAAAACCAACTAGATTTATTATTGTATAGGGTCGGAGGAATTAAGTTGAATATTCAATCCGGCTGGTGGTCATCATAGTTCCATAAATATAACTGTAGAGGATAAGCATTATGAAGCTCTTTGAAGAAATATCTAACCCTCGTGATATCCGCCGTAAGCTTGGCCTTAATCAGCATGATTTCTGGAGCAAGGTCGGCGTCACCCAAAGTGGCGGATCGCGCTATGAGAGCGGGCGAAACATGCCAAGACCGGTGAGAGAGCTTGTCCGATTGGTGCACATTGAGCAGATTGATCTGGCCAAAATCAGGAAAGATGATCTGATTGTGGCTGGATTGCTAAAAACCGAAAATCCGGATTTGTATAAAAGCTTGAAGAAAGCAGCTAAATCGAAATAACCCCAGCACGGCCCTTGCTGCTGCTGGATTGCTGCTGCGCCACCGTTGCAATCAAACAAAACGGTGTGTGAGCGTTACGGGTTGAGTTGTTACGGGTTGAGCTTTACGGTTAGTCCAAGGGTTTGGATGTCTGCACCGAACGACTCTATCCATGCTTGGGTCACTTTTGTGAGCCGTGGCGCTTCCTGTTGCATGGAGGTGCGCGCAAGCCCGTAGAGCAGCACCCCTTGCAACGGCACTTTCTCCCGCAGCAATTCTCCGATAAATTCCAGATAGGCGCTGGTTTCCGTTTCGACTGGCGGTATACCATCGATCTGAAACACGCAGGTTTGCAGCCAAGTAGGGCATAGGGATGCTGCTAGCTGTAAATTTTTTCGCATCCGCCGTAAACTCATACCGGTGTTATTAATGCGCTGCCTTCCTGCCTGCGTAACACTATCCAGTTTGAACCAGACCTCGCCGTTAAGATCCGCCATCCGGCATAAACCTGCCTGTACGCCATGCTGGCCAATCAGGCTACCATTGGTGATCAGCACCAACTTGAGATCCTTAGGCAAATCAAAATCACGCTTTACCTGCCCGATCAGCTTGACCACTTGCTCAAATTCTCTGGCACTGGTCGGTTCACCGTTACCAGATAAAGCAATGTCATTGATGCGCCTTGCATCTGGTGGCACCTGTGTCTGCATAAAACAGCCATGCAGAATTTCTTGCAGGAAGGTACGCAACTCTGTTTCAAGTCTGATCAAGTCAATTACTGGCGCCGTACCACGTTTAAGCTCTGGTACCTGACAATAAATGCAGCGCCAGTTACAGGCATTGTTGGGATTAAGATTGACACCCACCGATACGCCGCCGGCACGGCGCGACACTACCGGGTAAATGTAGGTCATCCCCGCGTTGTCGCGACTATGGTCAACGATATTCAATAGTTTGGAAGTGCGTTGCAATGTTACAATCCCCTCAATGTTAATCACCCGCAGGCTGGAATTCGACGCTGGCCACCGCATCCCTTCCCACAATAGTCAGTGCCGTCACCTGCATGGCCATCGCTACGCCATTGAAATTACCTTGTCCGGCGACATTATTGCTGACGAAGGCGTTGCCGAGCAAGGTATGGTGATGGATTATTCGGAAGTAAAGCGCATTGCCAAAACTGCATTAGTAGATGAGTGGGATCACGCTTTTCTGGTATATCTAAAAGATGTGCAGGTATTACAGTTTTTACAATCCCTTGAAAACCATAAAACGGTGGTACTGGATGTGCCACCCACTGCGGAAAATCTGGCGCTTACCGCATTTCATATACTCGATGCCGCCTATCAGGACCATTATGGTAACCACCTCAGGTTGGAGCAGGTACGCCTGTTTGAAACACCCAACTGCTGGGCGGATGCCATGCGCGTAAGAATCTGATAGTAACTGCTGGGCAGGTGCGCTCGTCCGCAATGCAACACCCACATACATAGCGTGAAACTTTCCAAGTAAGCGCTGCTATACAATAATAGTCGCAAGCGGATTATAGCTAGGATCTGTCGTGGCCATCCCTTTCCTGCCAGGCAAGAAACAAGACAGCGATCACGATGATCACAACCGGCAGGATGACGTAAAAACCAAGCGCATGAACCATCACCTCATCTTGGCCATGAGACGAAGAGGTGCTGATTATCTTATAACCGTGCATTATGCTGACCATGAGTACGGCGACCAGTCCAGCGATACGGCGGTTCCGGATCAAGGCCCGGCCGGTTATCAGGTTGAGCAGACGTGCGGCGTAGTAACCGATGAAATAAATCGCGATGTAGAAGATCAAAGCACCCATCAGAGTCCTTGGAATTTTCTATCCATTGCCAGTAGTATCTGGCGGAGAGAGAGGGATTCGAACCCTCGGTACGGTTGAAGCCGTACGCACGCTTTCCAGGCGTGTACCTTAAACCACTCGGCCATCTCTCCGATCAAAGGAATCCGGCTGACCGGAACCAATAAGGCCGCAAAGGATAAACCAGAATAGGTTTGCGGGCAAATTTTCCGAGTAGGATATTATCAATGTTTTATGCTGATTCTGGCTTATGGTGGATTGATCCAGTAGTGCATTGGATCAATCTTCAACCGTTTGCCGCTGGATGTTCATGCTCCAACCAGCTTTCCAAGCCCAAGGCATTGAGGTCAATATCCATGCGTAACAGGCTATAAATTTCTTCCTGTTGCAGTTTGCAGCCATGTGCTGTTAGTCGTTGTAACAATAACTCCCCAAGTTCTTCCACCAGTACTGCGTGTCTGTCAGGAATGTGATCGCGCGTCTTTCTAGCTATTGCCACATGGGCCTCGATCAAATTGTGCATCTCTCCGACATGGCGCGGCAAATGGCTGATACGACCGTAATGGGTGAGGAAGACATAGTCTGGGCCGTAGCTCATCAACCGATCCAAGGAGGCATGTGCCGCAACAGGATCAAACTGTACTGGGGTAGTGGTCGGAAACACAAATTCCATTCCATTTACATCGAATTCACGGTAGGAGACACCAAATGTGTCACCAGTGAAGAATGAGCGGCTCTGTTCGTCAAAGATGCAATAGTGATGGCGTGCATGACCTGGTGTGTCGAGAAACAACAACGATCTGCCGTTAAGATCAATGTGAAATCTATCCGGCGCTTCGATGATGCGATTTGTATCCACTGGGCATATCTTGCCATACGTGCGGCTGAATTCCGCTTCGCCATAAACCGCCGTGGCACCTGCGATGAGTCTGGTGGGGTCAGCCATATGGCGCGCGCCACGCGGATGCACTACCAGTTTCGCATTGGGTAAATGCTGCATGAACTCACCTGCGCCACCGGCATGGTCGAGATGTATGTGGGTTAGAAACACATAGGCTACATTTTCAGTTGCGATATTTTTTTGCCGTAACATTTCAATTACGCCAGGAACGGAAAATGTGGTTCCGGTATCCACCAGCGCAGCAGTGTCACCCTCGACGATCAGATGGATCGCAACAAGTCCTGGACGGTGGTACTGTGCATCAATAGTGCTGATGCCATCATCGTAGTCGGTGATGCGAGGTAGTATCATGAATACTTGTTTCCAGGATTATTTTATCGGTTGCTGCAATTGTTCAAGTATTGCCGGATTTTCCAGGGTGGAAATATCCTGGGTGATTTCTTCTCCCCTGGCAATGGCGCGCAGCAATCGGCGCATAATTTTGCCGGAGCGGGTCTTGGGCAGGTTGTCGCCGAAGCGAATCTCGTCAGGTTTGGCAATCGGACCGATTTCTTTAGCTACCCAGTCACGTAACTCGGTGGATATCTTATGCGCATCCTCACCTTGAGGGCGCATACCTTTCAACACTACGAACGCTATTACCGCCTCACCCTTGATATCATGAGGTTTGCCCACCACTGCAGCTTCAGCCACCAAGGGATTGGCCACCAGTGCCGATTCGATTTCCATGGTGCCCAGGCGGTGACCAGAAACATTCAGTACATCATCAATACGTCCCATGATCCAGAAATAACCGTTTAGATCACGGTTGGCAGAATCGCCAGCCAAATAATATTTTCCACCCAAGTCTCGCGGGAAATAGGTTTTTCGGAAACGCTCCGGGTCACCCCACAGGGTACGTGCGAGTGATGGAAACGGGCGCTTGATGACCAAGAATCCACCCTTGCCATCTTCCACTTCATGGCCGGCTTCATCCACGACAGCCGCCATGATGCCAGGTAATGGAAAAGCGCAAGAGCCAGGTTTGAGCGGCATTGCACCGGGCATGGGAGCGATCATGTGCGAGCCAGTTTCAGTTTGCCACCAGGTGTCCACAATAGGACAGCGGGATTGGCCCACCACGGTGTAATACCACATCCATGCTTCCGGGTTAATGGGCTCACCTACTGAACCCAGCAAGCGCAATGAGGATAGATCATATTGATTAGGTAAGTCCGGACCCGATTTGATAAGTGAGCGGATTGCGGTTGGTGCAGTGTAGAAAGTAGTTACCTTGTGATCCTGTATGATTTTCCAGAAACGACCTGCATCGGGATAAGTTGGGACACCCTCGAACATAATCTGGGTAGCACCCATTGCCAGAGGACCGTAGGCGACATAGCTGTGGCCGGTAACCCAACCCACGTCAGCCGTACACCAGAAAATATCGGTAGGCTTGTAATCAAAAACCCATTTCATGCTTATCATTGCACCGAGCAGATAGCCAGCGGAAGAATGCTGCACTCCCTTGGGCTTGCCGGTGGAACCGGAGGTGTAAAGAGTAAACAACGGATGCTCGGCATTGACCCATTCTGGCTCGCAGGTATCATCTTTGTCCTTGATGAGATCGTGCCACCAGACATCGCGCGGGGCATGCCATTTCACATCTTTGCCGGAACGTTGGTAAATCACCACGGATTTCACCGAATCAGCCCCACCCATGGCAAGTGCCTCATCTACTGCGGATTTCAGCGGAATAGCCCGACCGCCACGGATTTGTTCGTCGGCAGAAATAACGGCTACTGCACCGGCATCGATAATGCGCTCATGCAGGCTTTTGGCAGAGAAACCACCAAATACTACTGAATGGATTGCGCCGATGCGCACGCAGGCCTGCATCGCCACTACCGCTTCAATACTCATCGGCATATAGATGATGACACGATCACCTTTAGCGATACCGAGTGATCTGAGTCCGTTAGCAAATCGGCATACGCGATGATAAAGATCGCAGTAAGTGGATTTGGTAACTTTACCATCGTCCGCCTCGAAAATAATGGCAACTTTGTCTGGCTGGATAGCGAGATGGCGGTCGAGACAGTTGAATGAAATATTTAATTCGCCATCGTCAAACCACTTGAAGAACGGGTGATTGCTTTCGTCCAACACTCTGGTAAAAGCCTTGTGCCACAGAATTTGCTCCTGCGCTAATTTGCCCCAGAAGCCCTGATAATCCCTCGCGGCCTCTGCGCATAATGCATGGTAGGCGTCTGTGCCAGCCACGTTGGCCTGTTTCATAAATGCCGCGTCAGGAGGGAAAATGCGGGTTTCATGCAAAATGGATTTAATTGCGGACATAACACCTCCCCGGGGATTTTTTCTTGAGTAAAGTCTATCTTCAAAAAAGTTGGATCATTCGCATTAACTGAATGCAGTCAGCTTTCATATCTTCGCACGGAACAGCTTGTGTTGCCTCTATTGTTGACATTAAAGTGGGTGGCGTACAGGCCAAATCTTACCTATAGTACACATCTGGATAACAAGACTAGACTTGGGAGATGCCTCGTTACACCAGTAATACAGTCTGAACTTTATGAAGCATCTATTTCATTAATTATAAATTTTTGCTAAAATACGCACGTAATTTTTTATGGGCTTGTTCAGCCCATTTTTTGTTTGTGGCGAGGCTATGGAGCTGCACGAATTACTGGAATTGACCCTGACCGGAATGGGTTATGAGTTGATTGAAGTGGAACGGTCGCCACGCGGCAAGCTGTTACGGGTGTTCATTGACAAGCCCGACGGCATCACCGTGGAGGACTGCGTTGCTGTCAGCAGCCATCTGGGGCAACTGCTTGCGGTCGAAAATATTGATTATGATCGACTGGAGGTTTCTTCGCCCGGAATGGATAGGCCACTGAAAAAGGTATCTGATTTTACCCGGTTTACGGGAGAGTCAGCTAAACTGAAATTACGTGTAGCGGTAGAGGGTCAGAGGAATTTCGTCGGTATTTTGAACGGGGTGAACGACGGAATATTAAAGCTGGAAGTGGATGGAAAAATGCTTGACCTTGATCTGGGTAACCTTGAAAAAGCCCGTTTAGTTCCAAAATTGTAGCTGTCTGAGAATTTGGCCGGAGGTAGCATGAGTCGCGAAGTTTTACTGTTGGTAGATGCGCTGGCGCGCGAGAAGAATGTTGAAAAGGATATTGTTTTTGCAGCGCTTGAATCGGCGCTGGCATCCGCTACTAAAAAACGTTTTCACGAAGACGCTGATGTACGTATATCAATTGACCGTGAGACGGGAGACTACCAGTCGTTTCGTCGCTGGCAGGTGGTGGCTGATGATGCCGTCGAGGAACCTGCGCGTCAAATTTCCCTGAGTGAAGCATTGCAGAGCGATGACGAGATCCAGTTGGAAGAATTCATTGAGGTTCCGCTAGAACCGGTGGAAGTTGGCCGTATCGGTGCCCAAGCGGCCAAGCAGGTCATATATCAAAAAATCCGTGACGCCGAGCGCGAGCAAATTCTGAACGATTTTCTCGAACGCAAGGAATACATGGTTAGCGGCACCATCAAGCGCATGGAACGCGGCAATGCCATCATCGAGTCTGGCAGAGTAGAGGCCTTGCTGCCGCGTGATCAGATGATCCCCAAGGAGAATTTGCGAGTTGGCGACCGTGTGCGTGCTTATTTATCCAAAGTTGACCGTACCGCCCGGGGCCCGCAACTAGTGTTATCGCGGATTGCGCCGGAGTTTCTTATGAAACTATTTGAACTGGAAGTACCAGAGATTGAAGAGGGTTTGCTGGAGATCAAGGTTGCAGCGCGGGATCCTGGTTCTCGCGCCAAGATAGCAGTAAAGTCTAACGATCAGCGCGTCGATCCAATTGGTACTTGTGTCGGCATGCGCGGCTCCAGAGTGCAGGCAGTAACCGGTGAACTGGCAGGAGAACGGGTGGATATCATTCTGTGGTCGGATGATCCGGCTACTTTCGTCATTAATGCGCTGGCTCCTGCCGAAATCAGCAGCATTATAGTAGACGAAGAAAAGCACTGCATGGACATCGTGGTGGATGAGGACAATCTTGCCCAAGCGATTGGTCGTGGCGGTCAGAATGTACGGCTTGCATCTGAATTGACCGGATGGGAGCTCAACATCATGAGCATGGAAGAGTCGCAGGCAAAAAATGAAGAAGAATCCTCTGTCACCCGCAAACTCTTTATGGATAAACTTGATGTAGATGAGGAAGTCGCGGATATCCTGGTACAGGAAGGTTTTACCAGCCTGGAAGAAGTAGCCTACGTGCCGCTCAATGAAATGCTGGAAATCGAATCGTTTGACGAACAAACTGTCAACGAGCTCCGCAATCGGGCCCGCAACACGCTTCTGACCGAAGCTATTGTCAGCGAAGAGAAAGTAGAGCACATGGCGGAAGACCTGCTTTCTCTCGAAGGCATGGATAGCCAGATCGCACGTGAATTGGCAGCTTTGGGTATAAAAACCCAGGAAGACATTGCCGACTTGGCGATGGACGACTTGGTGGAAATGATTGGAATAGATGCCGAACGAGCCAAACAGCTGATTATGGCGGCACGCGCGCCGTGGTTTACCTGATTTGGCGGATGAAGCATAGATTACTAAAGGTTACTAATGACTCAAATGAGTGTGGAACAATTTGCCAGTGAACTGGGACTGTTGCCAGCGGTGCTGCTGGAGCAACTCCAGGCTGCCGGCGTCAGTAAGCAAATGGTCAAGGACGGCCTGACCGAGAAAGATAAAACCCAACTTCTGGATTATCTGCGTAAGGTCCATGGCGCCAGGGAGGACAAGGGTAAAATTACCCTGACCCGCCGACAGACATCAGAAATCAAGAAATCGGATAGCACTGGAAAAGCTCGTACCATCCAGATAGAAATACGCAAAAAACGCGTATTTGTTAAGCATGATCTGGTTGACGATGTGGCGGCTACGAGTGTGGCTATCGAGCCTACTGTACCAATGGCAGCCCCTTTACTCGCGCCATCCCCTGTATCAGTGGTGGATGCTGCACAACTGGCGCTACGTGAGGAAGAAGCAAAAAAACAAGCTGAGCTGATTGCCCGCCAGAGTGCGGAAATCAAGGAAAAAAGAGAGCGCAGAAAACCCGTAGTAGCTAGTGTCCAAGAAACCCAACCGGTTGCTACACCTGCACCTACACCGGTTCCGGTTCCGGTTCCGGTTCCAATTGCGATTGCGGCTCCATCTGAAGTAGAGGTACCCCAATCTGCTCCAACGGAAGGTACTCTGCACAAACCAGTAGTTAAACCAGAAGACAAAGCTGCTAAAGCTGAGAAGAAAAAGAAACAGACCAAACAAGTTATCTGGAAAGACGAGAGTTCCGAAAAACGCGGACTCAAGACTCGCGGCGATCTATCCGGCGGCAAAGGATGGCGTACACGCAGAGATAAGCACAGTAAAACTTCCAATGACGACCAGGGAGTTCATGGCTTCTCAGCGCCAACCGAGCCTGTCGTACATGAAGTGATGGTACCTGAAACCATCTCTGTTGGGGCGCTGGCTCAGAAAATGTCGGTCAAGGCTGCCGAAGTCATCAAAACCCTGATGAAAATGGGCAATATGGTGACTATCAATCAGATGCTGGACCAGGAAACCGCCATGATCGTGGTAGAGGAAATGGGCCACATTGCCAAATACGCAACGCTGGATAGTCCTGAAGCTTTCCTGGCAGACACTGAACTACCCACGACGGAGTATAAAACGGAGCCACGCGCGCCAGTAGTCACGGTAATGGGTCACGTTGATCACGGTAAGACTTCCCTGCTCGATTACATCCGTCGCACACGTGTAGCAAGCGGTGAGGCAGGCGGAATCACGCAGCATATCGGTGCCTATCACGTTGAAACCGAGCGGGGCATGATTACTTTTCTCGACACACCAGGTCATGAAGCGTTTACTGCTATGCGTGCCCGCGGTGCTAAGGTTACCGATCTAGTCGTACTGGTGGTGGCTGCAGATGATGGTGTGATGCCTCAGACAATAGAAGCAATACATCATGCCAAGGCTGCCAAGGTGCCGATCGTGGTGGCCGTCAACAAAATTGACAAACCAGAGGCTAATCCCGAACGCATCAGACAGGAACTGGTAACGCACGGAGTGGTACCAGAGGACTGGGGTGGCGACACCATGTTTGTCGAGGTTTCAGCCAAAACCGGCCAAAACATTGACGTATTACTGGAAAGTGTACTGCTCCAAGCTGAAGTACTGGAACTCAAAGCGGCGAAGGAAGCACCCGCAAGAGGTATCGTTATCGAGTCACGTCTGGATAAAGGGCGCGGCCCAGTAGCAACGATACTGGTGCAGTCTGGAACCTTGAAGCGGGGTGATATTCTGCTGGCAGGTGCAGCGTTTGGCCGGGTACGAGCGATGCTGGACGAGAGCGGCAAACCAGTAGAGCAGGCAGGCCCCTCTATCCCAGTGGAAATTCAAGGTTTGTCGGAAGTACCAGTGGCAGGAGAAGTAGTAGTAGCTATGGCTGATGAACGTAAAGCGCGTGAAATTGCGCTGTTTCGGCAGGGTAAATTCCGCGATGTGAAGCTTGCCAGACAGCAAGCAACCAAACTGGAAAACCTGTTTGAACAGAAGGGCGAGATCAGGATACTTGCATTGATCATCAAGGCAGACGTACAGGGATCCTATGAGGCGCTGACCCATGCATTGGAAAAACTCTCTACTGACGAGGTTAAAGTCAACATCATCCACAGCGGCGTGGGTGCGATCACCGAATCCGATATCAACTTGGCACTAGCTTCCAAAGCCGTAGTGATCGGATTCAACAGTCGCGCAGATGCAGTCGCGCGCAAACTGATTAGTGCAACCGGAGTAGATGTACGTTACTACAGTATTATTTATGAGGCAGTAGACGAAATCAAAGCTGCCCTATCTGGCATGATGGCACCAGAGCGCAAGGAAAGCATTATTGGCCTGGTGGAAATTCGTGAAGTATTCCGCATTTCTAAGGTGGGTGCTGTGGCTGGCTGTTATGTGCTCGATGGTGTCATCAGGCGCGGTTCGTTAGTGCGATTGATCCGTAACGGTGAGCTGATTCATACCGGTGAACTGGATTCACTAAAGCGCTTCAAAGACGATGTAAAAGAGGTTAAAGCAAATTTTGAATGTGGCCTGTCGTTGAAAAATTTTAATGATATTCAGATAAGCGATCAACTGCAAGTCTATGAAATTATAGAGATCCCACGCAGCCTGTAAGCTAAAGAACCGGCTTTGGCGTGTATTATCTTATTCTGCGAAGCACCATCTATACCTCTGTGGAACATTTCAGTACTTATTGATCTGGCATGATAGTGGTATAAGGGTGCCTCCAGGAATTCAAAGTTCCAAACAGGACGGGGCGAGGCGAGAGTAAAAAATGTAGACGTGGCATCGGGCAGATATATAAGGAAGGCATTTTTTGTGAGCAACGAAGTAGTGTGACGAAATATAGATTTTTAGCGGTGCCCTTGAATTATTATGGTTTTTCAATTCCGATTTAGTATGAAAAAACAAGGCGTAAAGAAACTACAGCCTGCTATACAGCGCGAAGTGTTCTGTTTCCCCAGTTGCAACCCAGAACTGAATCCGGAAGAGCGGCTTAATACTATCCGGCTCGTTGGATCAATAGTCGCACCCGTATACGAACATCATGCCCAAAGACTATTCCCGTACTCTGCGTATTGCTGATCAGATTCAGCGCGAACTGGCTGACCTGATCCACAATGAGCTTAAGGATCCCCGCATTGGATTGATTACTTTAACTGGGGTCGAGGTGGGTCACGATTATGCTCACGCTAAGGTTTTCTATACTTCACTTGGTAGTGAAGGCGATAACTTCCTGACTGACAAAGGACTGGAACATTCGGCGGGATTTTTGCGCAGTCAGTTGTCACGCCGACTGAAATTGCGAGTAGTACCACAACTGCACTTTATCTACGATGAATCGGTTGAACGCGGCATGCGTCTATCGCAACTGATAGACGAAGCGATGGCACAGGAAGGTCCAGCAGAGTAGCTGAATGGTGCTGTTGTATCTAAAATATCCCCCGTATGTTTGAACCACAGCCAAAACGCACTAGACGCAATATCAGTGGCGTCCTGTTGCTTGATAAACCGTGCGGAATTTCATCCAATCGGGCGTTACAAATTATTAAACGTATCTTTGCCGCAAGTAAGGCTGGACATACCGGTACACTAGATCCGCTGGCAACTGGATTATTACCAATTTGTCTCGGTGAAGCCACCAAATTTTCCTCTGCATTACTGGGCGCTGACAAGACCTATGAAGCGGTACTGAAACTGGGTTATATCAGCACTACAGGCGACGCTGAGGGAGAAATTTCAGTAGTGGGCGATGTGAAACTAATGCTGCTGCAAGTTGAGGTAGTATTGCAAAGCTTTATTGGTCCCATTACGCAGATTCCACCTATGTACAGTGCGTTAAAACACCAGGGAAAACCCCTGTATACTTACGCTAGAGAAGGAGTGGAAATAGAACGGCAACCACGCGAGATAACTATTCATGACCTGCGTATTGAAACCCTCGTCGGCAATGAAATGTGTATCACGGTTAAGTGCAGTACGGGTACATATGTCCGTACCCTGGCGGAGGATATCGGTAGAGCACTTGGATGTGGTGGAGCATATCTGACTGCCTTACGCCGCATCACTGTCAAAAATTTTGACCTATCACAATCCTATACGCTGGATCAACTTGAGGCAATGCCACTATCGCAACGAGATATCTGTTTGTACCCGACAGACTCGCTCTTGCGTAATTTTCCAGCCGTGATGCTGGATAGTGCTGCAGTGCTATCTCTACTGCAAGGGCAGACAGTGGCTGACCCTTTCTCCATGAACGGTTCAATGGAAGGAGAAAGGGTTCGGCTGTATGATCGGGAAGAAAATTTTCTGGGGTTGGGGGAAGTTACGACACAAGGTGAGATTGCTCCGAAACGGCTAATGGCAGAGAAAATATCTGCGGCAAAGACCCATCGACCATAAAATCCCCAGATGGAAACCGTTCGTTGCTATGAGAAAAGTACTCGTTTATTTCAATGTCGCCAGACTATCACTGTTCTCCACTTGTGGTACGGCGCAGCCATATAAATACGCTATACTGGCCTAGAAGCGGGAGAATGGGGGCGCCAGTAAAGGAAAATTCCTTGGCAATTGATTTATCTGAGCGTGCTCTCGCTTAATGCACTACTTTTCTGCGACCACCTGATCGTACCGATGCTGGCGAATTAGCCCTCCATTAAAAATGTGATCCAGACCTGCCTGTCTCAAGCCAGAAATTCTGTATGACAACTCTGGCAAAAACCCGGATTGAGTATCCCAGTCGAATATTTTATCTATTATGAGCAACGGTAAGAAAATGATTCAAAAATTTATTCTGGTGATATTGTTCGGGCTGTCTTCTGTTGTTTCCGCACAGACCAGAGAATTGCCAGACTTCACCGATCTGGTTGAAAAGCAAGGTGCTGCGGTAGTAAATATCAGCACTATCCAGACTCGAAGTATACTCACTAACCGGTCTTCCCCAAGGATTCCAAATATTCCGGAGGATGATCCATTCTTTGAATTCTTCCGCCGGCACATGCCGCCAAATACTGCTCCTCATGAATTTGAATCCAGATCACTAGGCTCCGGTTTTGTTATCAGCACAGATGGCTATATCATGACTAACTCACATGTAATTGAGTCTGCCGATGAAATTACCGTTAGACTCACCGACAAGCGCGAATTCCGCGCTAAAGTAATTGGTATCGACCGCAGAACTGATATAGCTCTTCTAAAGATTGAAGCCAGTGGTTTACCTAAAGTGACTCAAGGTGACCCCAACAAACTCAAGGTTGGCGAATGGGTGGTGGCGATTGGCTCACCATTCGGCTTTGATAGCAGTGTGACTGCTGGTATCGTCAGCGCCAAAGGACGTTTACTGGCACAGGAAAATTTTGTGCCCTTCATTCAAACAGATGTGGCTATCAATCCCGGAAATTCCGGGGGGCCGTTGTTTAACATGAAGGGCGAAGTAGTAGGTATCAACTCACAGATTTACGGCCGTACTGGTGGTTTTATGGGATTGTCATTTTCCATCCCCATCGATGTAGCTACCGAAATCTCCAATCAGTTAATAGCCAGTGGCAAGGTAAGTCGTGGCAGAATTGGCGTGCTGATTCAGGAAGTAACCAAGGAATTAGCCGAGTCCTTCGGCCTGACCAAACCCAGCGGGGCACTGGTGACCACAGTGCAAAAAAGTGGCCCTGCGGAGAAAGCAGGCATAGAAGCAAGGGATGTGATTCTAAAATTTAATGATATAACCATAACTACCTCCAGTGACCTGCCACGTATTGTAAGCGTCACTAAACCGGGATCCAAGGTGCCCATACAGGTGTGGCGTAATGGTTCCATCAAAGAAATAACCGTGACGGTAGACGAAATTCCATCGGATGAAAAGGCTGCCAATCACGGCAGTAAACAGGGCAAGACACTTGCAGTATTCAACCGCATTGGGCTTGCGCTCAGCGAACTTAACGCTGAGCAGAAAAAACAACTGGAGATAGACAACGGACTACTGGTGGAAGACATGCAGTCAGGTATTGCCAGTCGTGCTGGAATACGCCCTGGTGATGTAATCCTTGGCATTAATAATCAGAGTGTAAAAACAATTGAGCAATTCAACCAGTTACTGGGAAAAGTAGAAAAAGGGCGCAATACTGCACTGCTAGTACAGCGTGACGGCATCACCACCTTCATTACGATGAAACTCAATGACAGCGACAACAAGTAACCCGGCCATACCGGAGTCCGCCGTCCTGGTTGTATATGGCCGCGAGTGCTGCCATCTGTGCGAGGACATGATCGCTATGCTATATAAATTGCAGGTGCAGACTCCCTTCCGGATCGAAGTGAAGGATGTAGACAGCGATGTCGAGCTGGCGACACGTTATGGCGAGCGAATTCCGGTGCTGGTGGCAGATGGGGAAGAAATCTGCCATTACCACCTTGACCATGCCGCGCTAGATGCATATTTCGCCAAAATTCGCTAGAATGCGCACTTCTTGAGTAAACACAGTAACCGAATTTTATCGACACTTGCGGGATCAAGCCAGAGACTCTCAAGAGGGCACAGCATGTGCCCTCTTTTATTTTCCTTGGCGTAGCTCTCGACCACCATTTCCCTGATTATCGGCCTCTGACCCCTGATGCAATACATCCGTAATTTCTCTATCATCGCCCATATCGATCATGGCAAATCTACTTTGGCAGATCGTATTATTCAATTATGCGGCGGTCTCTCAGACCGGGAAATGGGAGCACAGGTACTTGATTCGATGGATCTGGAACGGGAACGTGGAATTACCATCAAGGCGCAGACTGCTGCGCTGAAATATACATCGCACGACGGTAACACCTATTTACTGAATCTGATTGACACTCCAGGTCACGTAGATTTTTCTTATGAAGTGTCACGCTCTCTAGCGGCCTGTGAAGGTGCACTACTGGTGGTTGATGCCTCACAAGGCGTGGAAGCCCAGACTGTGGCCAATTGCTACACCGCGATCGAGCAAGGTGTAGAGGTGGTGCCAGTGTTGAATAAGATTGACCTGCCTGCAGCTGAACCAGAACGCGTAATTGAGGAGATAGAAGACATTATTGGTATAGATGCTCAAGATGCCCTGCGTGCCAGCGCCAAGACTGGCGAAGGCGTACAGGACATCCTGGAAGCAGTGATTGCACGTATTCCTGCACCGAGGGGAGACCCTGTCGCTCCATTAAAGGCCCTTATCATCGATTCATGGTTCGATAATTATGTCGGTGTAGTGATGCTGGTGCGGGTGGTAGATGGAGTGCTTAGACCGAAGGATAGAATCCTGCTCATGGCCAGCAAAGCCGTTCACTTATGCGAACAAGTCGGCGTATTCACACCCAAATCCAAGCCTCGGGAATCGTTAAGTGCCGGCGAAGTCGGCTTTATTATTTCCGGTATCAAGGAATTGAAATCCGCTAAGGTAGGCGACACTGTGACTCTGGTAGATCGTCCTGCTATCCGACCGCTACTCGGCTTCAAAGAAATTAAACCACAAGTTTTTGCCGGACTTTATCCGATTGAATCCAACCAGTACGACGCTTTACGTGATGCGCTGGAGAAATTGAAGCTCAATGACTCCTCATTACACTACGAGCCAGAAACATCCCAGGCGCTGGGTTTTGGTTTCCGTTGCGGGTTTCTCGGTCTGTTGCATCTGGATATCGTGCAAGAACGGCTGGAACGGGAATACGATATGGATCTCATCACCACTGCGCCGACGGTGGTGTATCAGCTAGCGATGCGCGATGGTACGGTGACTGAAATTGAGAACCCGTCAAGAATGCCGGATCCCTCAAAGATAGAGGAGATCCGAGAACCAATTATTACCGCTACCATACTTGTTCCGCAAGAATATGTCGGCTCAGTTATTACGCTTTGTATCAGCAAACGCGGGTTGCAGAAAAACATACAATACATGGGCAGGCAGGTGATGCTTACTTACGAGATGCCGCTCAATGAAGTAGTCATGGATTTTTTCGATAAACTAAAATCCACCAGTCGCGGCTATGCCTCGTTGGATTATGAGTTCAAGGAATTTCGCGCTTCCGATCTGGTAAAGCTGGATATACTCATCAACGGCGAAAAAGTGGACGCACTGTCGCTGATCGTGCACCGAACCAACAGCCAGTACCGCGGGCGGGCGCTGGCGCAGAAGATGCGTGAATTGATCCCACGGCAGATGTTCGATATCGCAGTTCAGGCTGCCATTGGCGCACACATCATTGCCAGGGAAAGCATCAAGGCATTGCGCAAAAATGTACTCGCCAAGTGTTACGGTGGTGATATCAGTCGCAAGCGAAAACTACTGGAAAAACAGAAAGCGGGGAAAAAACGGATGAAACAGGTAGGCAATGTGGAGATTCCACAGGAAGCATTTCTGGCGATTTTGCAGACGGGCGACAAATAGTACAGCAAATATCTGGTGGTTAACATGGTTTCAGACACTTCCACTATTTATAAGATATGGTTCACCTAAAGGATAGAGAATGAATTTTCCTCTCATCATGCTGATTCTGCTGGTTGTCACTGGCGGTATCTGGCTGCTTGATCACTTCATGCTGCGACGCAACCGTGCGCCGGATACTCGCGAACCGTGGTGGGTCGAGTATCCCAAAAGCTTTTTCCCGGTGATCCTGATCGTATTTGGCCTGCGTTCATTTTTGGTGGAACCTTTCAAGATCCCATCCGGCTCGATGATTCCGACTCTGCTGGTGGGAGATTTTATTCTGGTAAACAAATATACCTATGGCATCAGACTGCCCGTCATCAATCTGAAGATAATGGAAGTAAATGAACCGAAGCGCGGGGAGGTAATGGTATTCCGTTACCCGGAGAACCCGTCAATGGATTACATCAAACGCATAGTTGGCCTGCCAGGTGACTCTATTACTTATCGCAATAAGCAATTGATCGTGAATGACATTCCAGTAAAAATGGAACCGGTGGGTGAGTACACTTATATTGAGTCCGGATTAAGTTATGTATACAACCAGAGACTTATAGAATCTCTAAATGAACGTGGTCATGCCATTATTATTAATCCAGATGTGCCTGGCCTGCAGATTTCCGGAGTACGCCAATTCCCGTTCCGGGAAAATTGTACCTATCATTCCTCTGAATTTACCTGTACGGTACCCGCCGGAAATTATTTCACGATGGGCGACAATCGTGATAGCAGCAGCGACAGTCGCTACTGGGGATTTGTCCCGGAGCGCAATATCGTCGGCAAGGCATTCATGATCTGGTGGAATTTTAGCGACTTCAAGCGAATTGGATTATCGATCGAGTAGCCTACTGCCTCTATCCTGGAGATAAAATTTCAGTATGCATGGAATACCGCACCCTCAGAAAGAATCTGGTGGCGATTGCCCATATTTTCTTGTACATCGATTCCGACGCCAACAGTCACCAATAACAATGTGGCGGTCGTGGGCAAATAGTATCTGGGCTTATTAAAAAATGGACAGCGCCACACTTTGCCAGAAAATCAGTTATGCTTTTAATCAACCTGAATTATTGCGCCAGGCGCTAACCCACCGTAGCCATAGCTCTCCACACAATGAGCGGCTCGAATTTCTCGGTGACAGCGTCCTAAACTGTGCAGTTGCCGGATTGATATTCAGGCACTTTCCAAATCTTCCCGAAGGCGAGTTGTCTCGACTTCGTGCCAGTTTGGTCAATCAGCAGGCATTGTTTGAGTTAGCGCAAACACTTAATCTGGGAGAGCAAATCAGACTTGGCGAGGGAGAGCTTAAAAGCGGTGGGCATCGCCGCCCCTCAATTCTTGCAGATACACTGGAAGCCGTGCTGGGCGCGACTTATCTCGATGGAGGGTTTGCACAGGCGGAAAAAGTTGTTGCCACGCTTTTTATGCCGCTGCTGCATCAGTTGAATCCACAGACCCTTGATAAGGATCCAAAGACCCTATTGCAGGAATACCTGCAAAGCCGAAAACTGGGGTTGCCACAATACTCCGTTGTCGCCACCAGCGGCGAAGCCCACCAGCAACAATTTCTGGTGGAATGCATTATTGCTAAACTTAATATTCGTGCTGTTGGGGAGGGTGCCAGTCGCCGCAGTGCTGAACAGGGAGCGGCGAAACAAGCATATGAACAAGCACACTCAGGTAGTTGAAAAATGGCAAAAATGGAAACCTCCAATTCTTCTGGTGGTAGGCTCTGTATCCCCCTCTGAACATTTCGCAAGATGACAGCTAACCTCAACTATCGCACCGGCTACATCGCCATCATCGGGCGTCCCAACGTCGGAAAATCTACGCTGCTTAATCATCTGGTCGGACAGAAGGTCAGCATCACTTCAAAAAAAGCGCAGACTACCCGCCACCGTATCAATGGTATTTTAACCGACGAGCAATCCCAGTTTATTTTTGTCGATACGCCCGGCTTTCAGACTCAGCACACGAATCGGTTGAACAGCATGATGAATCGTACTGTCACCCAAAGTATGCGGGATGTAGATGTAGTGATATTCGTGATTGAAGCGACCCACTTCGATGAGCGCGACAGGTTGGTGCTGAGGCTCTTACCTGTCGATAGGCCGGTAATTCTCGTTATCAACAAAATAGACCAGTTGACCGATAAATCACGGCTGCTTCCTTTTCTGGAAAAAATGTCCAAGGAGTTTGCCTTTGCAGCAATGGTGCCGGTAAGCGCGCAGGAGGGGATACAACTACCGGAATTAGTACACACAATCCGGCCATATCTGCCGGAGAATCCCCCATTATTCAGCAAAGATGAGGCCACTGATCGTAGCGAACGATTCATCGCTGCAGAATTGATACGTGAGAAACTGTTTCGCCTGACAGGTGAAGAGATCCCTTACTCTGCCAGTATCACCATAGTCCAATTCGCAACCGAAGATGGTCTGCGTAAAATTCATGCTTGCATCATCGTGGATAGAGCTAATCAGAAGGCTATTATCATTGGTAAAAGTGGTGAGAAACTCAAGGAAATCGCTACCCAGGCGCGTAAAGACATGGAAAAAATCTTCGGTGGTAAAGTGTACCTCGAGGTCTGGGTGAAAGTGAAAACCGGCTGGGCTGATGATGCGCAGATGTTGAAAAGTTTGGGCTATGGATAACCCCTGAAGATCGAATACTACGGATTAACTTCAAAACACCTGTAAAAATTAGAATTTCGTCATAATTCTTCGTTACTCACAAAAAATATTTCCTTACGTATCGATCATATGCCACGTCTACATTTTTTGTTTCCGCCTTGTCTTGTTTAAAGACGCCCTTTAGATAAGACTCATGATTGTAGAAAAACACCGGCAAGACGCTCAGCCAGCTTTTGTGATGCACACCTACCCCTACCTGGAAACCAGTCTCGTGATAGAGACCTTCACCCTCAATTTCGGGCGCGTACCACTGGTAGCAAAGGGGGCAAGGCGCCCAAGATCAGCGCTCAGAGGATTATTGCTAGCGTTTCAGCCGCTGCAACTTTCCTGGGCAGGAAAATCGGAATTACGTACTCTGCACAAAGTGGAATGGCAGGGAGGCCAGCCATTTTTGCAGGGAACGAGCCTGATCTGTGGGTTTTACCTGAATGAACTGTTGGTGCGACTGCTACATCGTGACGATCCTCATGAACAATTGTTCGTGTATTACCAGGAAACACTGGCAGCATTAGGTACCCAAAAAGATTACACTCCCATATTGCGGCACTTCGAGCAACGCATGTTGCAGGAACTCGGTTATGCCATGACACTCAATCATGAGGTTACATCGGGCAGACCGCTAAACCCGGATAAAGAATATCGCTATGAAATTGAGCGCGGACCCGTGGCACTGGATGGAAACGATGATAGCTACGGCATGCAACTGCGTGGAAAAACTTTACTGGACATGGAGAAAGACGATTATTCCGATGCCGTTACTCGGCAACAGAGCAAGGCGCTGATGCGTTATATCCTTAATCATTATCTTGATGATCAACCGCTGCACACACGGCAATTACTAAAAGATTTGCAACAACTATGATCGAACTGGGCATTAACATCGACCACGTTGCCACTTTGCGCCAAGCGCGCGGCACAACCTACCCCAGTCCAGTAGAAGCGGCGTTGATTGCAGAATCCGCTGGGGCAGATGCAATTACTCTGCACTTGCGCGAGGACCGCCGCCATATTCAGGATGATGATGTAGAGATTCTGCGTAAGCTGCTTAAAATCCGTATGAATCTGGAAAGTGCAGTGACTGACGAGATGATAACTTTTGCATTACGCATCAGGCCTCAGGATGTTTGTCTGGTACCAGAACGACGTGAGGAGTTGACCACTGAAGGCGGCCTTGATGTGGTACGGCATTTCGAGCAGGTGAAATGTGCCTATGACAGATTGGCTGAAGCCGGTATCCGTGTATCGCTGTTCATCGACGCAGATCACGCGCAGATTGATGCGGCGGTAAAAACCGGTGCGCCGGCGATCGAAATTCACACGGGGCACTATGCTGATGCGTGCACTGCCAGCGAACAACAGAGCGAACTGGAGCGGATCCGTGCTGCGGTTATCACCGGCATCAATCAAGGGTTGAAAGTCAACGCGGGACATGGATTACATTATCATAATGTCCAATCTATCGCGGCGATATCTGACATATCCGAATTGAATATCGGCCATGCTATCGTGGCCCGTGCCGTATTTACTGGCTTTGAACAGGCAGTACGGGAAATGAAAACATTGATACTGGAAACACGCAAATGATTTATGGAATCGGTACTGATCTGGTTGAGCCTTCGCGCATTGCACAGCTACTGGAAAAATATGGCGAACGCTTTGCTAAACGACTTCTGGCGGATAGCGAATGGTCCGAATATCTCGTTAGCGGTCAACCGGTGATGTTCCTGGCCAAGCGCTTTGCCGCCAAGGAGGCGCTTTCTAAAGCTATCGGCACTGGCCTTCGCTATCCTGTGAGCTTGAGCCACATCAGCATAACTCATGACCAACGAGGAAAACCATATTTTGAATTTCACCCTGATCTGAATACCCTGGTCAGGAATGAAGGTATCACCAGCCATCATCTTTCCATCAGCGATGAGCTGAATCTTGCCTGCGCTTTCGTTATCTTGGAAAAATGAGCATGTCACTCGGGCCCATTATGCTCGATGTCGAAAGTACGCAACTTGCTGCCGATGACAGAAAAAGACTGCGGCATCCTCTGGTAGGCGGCGTAATTTTATTTAGCCGCAACTACTCATCATTGCGGCAACTGACTGAACTGACTACTGAAATTCACTCACTGCGTAGCTCACCACTACTAATCGCAGTAGATCATGAAGGTGGCAGAGTACAGCGTTTCCGTGAAAATTTCACACGACTGCCCGCAATGCGCGAACTAGGCAAGATTTGGGATGAACACCCTGGTCGGGCGCGGCATCTAACACAACAGACAGGCTATGTGCTGGCAGCAGAGTTACGTGCTTGCGGCGTGGATTTGAGCTTTACTCCGGTACTCGACGTGGATTACGGGCAGAGTTGCATCATTGGTGATCGTGCTTTTCACCGCAAGCCACAGGCAATTACTGATCTGGCTCACAGCCTGATGCTGGGATTGAAAGCTGGCGGTATGGCAGCAGTCGGCAAGCACTTCCCCGGCCATGGCTATATCAAAACAGATTCTCACATTGAAGTACCAGTGGATAACCGCACTTATGCCGATATCGAAATGGATGACCTGGTTCCATTCCGGAAAATGATCGATTTTAGCCTCGCTGGCATGATGCCAGCACACGTCATTTATCCTGGTGTAGATGCACGTCCTGCAGGCTTTTCTAAGATCTGGCTAAAAGAAATCCTGCGCGGTGAACTGGGGTTTGATGGCTGCATCTTCAGTGACGACTTGAGCATGGAAGGTGCAGCAGTCGCAGGAAATATCGTACAACGAGCAGAAGCTGCTTTCAGTGCTGGCTGTGATATGGCGCTAGTATGTAACAACCCGCAAGCGGCAGATGAGCTACTTGAGAAGTTACAATGGAATATCTCAGCCACTAGTCTTGTCCGTCTCGCCCGCATGCGTGGACGACCTCATCCTGATACGACGGTAAAATTGCATGAAGATGCCCATTTCGTAAAAGCAGTGAAGGAAATCGGTGGGATCGGAATCAGCAGCGGCGAATTGCCGCTGGCATAGAGCAAGCTTCGGCTACAACTTGTCCAATCTGTTGAACCTGAGCTTCGTGGATAAACTCGGTATTGTGGAAACAAGAAAACTCACTTCCGCCGCCAGGTAGTGCCTTGTGCATCATCTTCCAGAAGGATATCGGCATCGGATAGCTCCTTGCGGATACGATCGGCTTCAGTAAAATTCCTGGTAGTACGCGCAGCGAGGCGCTGTTGAATCATCTGTTCGATGTATTCCGGCGTGAATGTGGAATCTCCCACAACCGCTTTATTCTGCAAGTGTTGTTGCGGATCTCGTTGTAACAGGCCCAACAAGCCACCCAGCGCTTTAAGCAACGCCGTATCCTGCTGTGACTTGGTTCTGTTGGTTTCATTGGCGAGCTCAAACAATACGGCGACAGCATCAGGGGTATTAAAATCATCATTCATCGCTTCCATAAAACGCTGGGCATGGGGTTCGTTCCAGTTGATTGTAGCGGCAGCAGGAACTTCGTTTCCCTTTAATGCGATGTAGAGACGATCAAGTGCATGTCTGGCATCTTCCAGATGCTGGTCGGAATAATTTAATGGACTGCGATAATGAGCGCGCAGGATGAAGAACCGCACCACCTCCGGTTGATAGCGAGCAAGCACCTCGCGCACCGTAAAAAAATTACCCAATGATTTGGACATTTTTTCATCATCGACACGCACGAAACCGTTGTGCATCCAATAATTGACGAAAGGATGGTCGTGTGCGCCTTCACTTTGCGCAATCTCATTTTCGTGGTGAGGAAACTGCAGATCTTGTCCACCACCATGTATGTCGAAGTGCTCGCCAAGATAATGTTCGCTCATTGCCGAGCATTCGATATGCCAACCGGGGCGCCCCCCCCCCCAAGGCGAGTCCCACTGCGGCTCCCCAGGTTTGGCTGCTTTCCATAGCACGAAATCCAGTGGATCATTCTTATGCGGATCGATAATCACCCGCTCCCCGGCACGCAAATCATCGAGCGATTTTCCGGAAAGTTTTCCATAACCGGGAAATTTATGCACAGCATAATAAACGTCACCGTTGCTCGCAGCGTAGGCAATGCCTTTATCCACCAAGGTACGGATCATGACAACCATGTTTTCCACGTAGCGGGTAGCACGCGGCTCATGTGAAGGAGGTGCCACAGCAAGTGCGGCGGCGTCTTCATCCATTGCCCGGATGAAGCGGTTGGTCAGCACTTCTATGGATTCATTATTTTCCTGCGCACGTTTGATGATTTTGTCATCAATATCAGTGATATTGCGCACATAAGTAACATCGAAACCACTTGTCTGAAGCCAGCGCACCGCCATGTCAAACACCACCATCACGCGCGCATGCCCCAAGTGACAATAGTCATATACTGTCATGCCACAGACATATATGCTGGCTTTACCGGGGATCAGCGGAACAAAGCTCTGTTTTGCCCTGGCGAGGGAATTATAGATCTTAAGCATTCAACGAGATTGTTAACAGGGTAGGCTTCTTGGTAGAATCCCGTATGTTCTGGAATAGTTTAATAAAATCTGGAGAAGTATAGCACAATGAAAATGCCAACCTTTCGCCAGGCTCTCGCACCTGTTGCAGCTTATGTTGCGGCTCTGTTGCTGGTGATAAGCCCACTTGCAGTCGCCGATGAAAGCCAGGAAGTTGTTAAATTATATAGTCAGGGTAACCTTGCCCAGGCACTGCAGCGAGCAGATACCTACCTTGCCAGCAAACCGAAAGATGCGCAAATGCGTTTCCAGAAGGGGCTGATACTCACCGAGCAAAACAAAATTTCTGATGCCATCCAAATTTTTTCTTCCCTGGCAGCAGATTACCCTAACCTGCCTGAGCCATACAACAATCTCGCGGTGCTCTATGCTAGCCAAGGCCAGTATGAAAAAGCCAAGAGTGCGCTGGAGCGGGCAATACGTACACACCCCAGCTACGCCACCGCACATGAAAACCTGGGTGATATTTACGCAAAAATGGCGAGCCAGGCCTATGACAAAGCATTGCAGTTAGACAAGGGTAACGCCGCCGCACAAACCAAGTTGGCGCTGATCAAAGACTTGCTCACAGATGGAACCAAAGGCACCAGAATTGCTGCTGCCAAACCAGCAAGTACCCCCCCGGAACAAAACCCGTGGAAAGTTGCCGAAAAAACTGCGGAGAAGCCAGTACCAGAGAAACTTCCCATTATTGAAAAACCGGCGGTGAAAATATCTACTGCCCCAGTTGCCCATGAAGAAATTATCAAAACTGTGAACGACTGGGCCGAGGCATGGTCCAGTAGAGATAGCGCCAGTTACCTCGCATTTTATGCAACTGATTTCAAAACTCCCGGCGGCATATCACGCGCAGCTTGGGAAAAAAGTCGCCAGGAGCGCATTGGCAAAGCAAAATCAATCCAGGTGTCGATCACTAATTCCAAAGTTACTGTTACCGATGCCACCCATGCTCGGGTGTTTTTCAAACAGTCGTATCGCTCTGATACAATCAAAAATCATACCGTCAAAACACTAGCGCTAGTCAAGACTGGAGAAAAATGGGTTATTCAGCAAGAACAAGCTGGACAATGAAACCCCGTGGCATTTGCGTTAAACGTGGCCGGCTGATTGCCGCATTTATGGCAGCGGTATGCCACCTCGCTGCCATGGAAGTCATGGCGCGTGATATACCGGCCTTGCCAGAACTCGCTTTCGTTGGCCCGGAAACCATGCTTGTCAAGAGCCTGCACGAAATCAGCGCGCGCCGGATAGACTCCGCTTTGAATGGAATTGACCACCTGCTCGAAACCAATCCGAACTTCCGGCTCGCTCATCTCATCAGAGGTGATCTGCTTCTGGCTCGCTCCCGTTCAATCAGCAATATGGGTGACGCCACAGGCGTATCGCAAGAACGCGTTGCCGATCTGCGCGCAGAGGCGCGAGCAAGGGTGCAGCACCATCAGGAACCGGTTTCGCGTGATATGGTTCCGAAGTATTTGCTGCAAATGCATGCAGATCAGAAATATGCAATTATTGCCGACACTAACAAATCGCGGCTTTATATCTACCAGAATGTTCAGGGCAAAGCCCGCTATCTGGCGGATTACTACATCAGCAGCGGTAAAAACGGCTCACAGAAATTAAAAGAGGGCGACAAGAAAACTCCCGTTGGCATATATTTCATCACAGCCAACCTGCCGCGTGCAAAGCTTACCGATTTTTACGGTAGCGGCGCATTCCCCATCAATTATCCCAATGAATGGGACAAACGACATGGGCGTAGCGGCTATGGCATCTGGCTGCACGGCACTCCCTCCGATACCTACAGCCGCTCACCCCGCGCCAGCGACGGCTGCGTGGTGCTGGCCAACCAGGATCTGGATGCCGTAGCGACAACCCTGCAAGTCGGCATAACACCTGTCATCATCAGCGACAAAGTGGAGTGGGTAAATCCTGCTGAAGCAATTGCTGTGCGCAACGAACTTGCCCCGTATCTGGAAAACTGGCGGCGTGACTGGGAGAGTAGGAATGCTGATAGCTATCTCGCGCACTATCGACACGATTTCTCCAGCGGCGGACAAAATCTGGCAAAATGGTCGCAACATAAACGCCAGGTGAATATCGCCAAGAGCTGGGTCAAAGTAGATATCAGCAACGTTGGTATGCTTCTTTACCCAGGCAGGGATGACCTGATAGTAGTCAACTTCGATCAAGACTACTCTAGCAGCAATCTCTCCAACAAAATGAAAAAATGCCAATATTGGATGAAAGAGAAAAACGGGCACTGGAAAATAATCTATGAAGGTGCTGCGTAATCACTGCCTGGTCAAATAATTATCTCCGCTTTTTACAGGAACAATCATGCGTATCATCAAGCTACTTGCTGCTTTCTCATTACTGTTTAGCGTATCGGCCTTTGCCGCCGGCCCTCAGGTTGAAATAAAAACCAATTTAGGCAACATTCTGCTGGAACTCTATCCTGACAAGGCACCCAAGACTGTTGAGAATTTTCTGCAGTATGTGAAGGAAGGCCACTACAAATCTACGGTTTTCCATCGCGTTATTCCAGGATTCATGATTCAGGGAGGTGGATTCGATAAAGCATTCAGGCAGAAATCGACCCGACCTCCCATTGAAAATGAGGCAGCCAACGGCCTGAAAAATAATATCGGAACAATTGTGATGGCTCGCACCTCTGATCCTCACTCGGCTTCGGCACAGTTTTTCATCAACGTGGCTGATAATGCGTTTCTCAATTATTCTGCGCCTACTACCCGAGGCTACGGCTATACTGTTTTCGGGAAAGTCACAGGGGGAATGGATATCGTCAATAAAATTGCCGCCACACCTACCGGTGCTGGCGGACCATTCCCGGGTGATGTCCCCAGAGAAACAGTAATAATCGAAGAAATCCGGCTCATCTCAACCGCAGAGCCTACCCCTGTCGCTGGGCAGCCTGCAAAGTAAGGATAAATATGATCAAACTACACACCAATTACGGCGTCATTACTCTTGAACTTGATAGCGAGAAAGCGCCGCTTACCGTCCAGAATTTCCTTGGTTACATAAACAACGGACATTACAACAATACAATATTCCATCGGGTAATTAACGATTTTATGATTCAGGGCGGCGGTTTTGAGCCGGGAATGCACCAAAAACAATCTCTTGCCCCGATTCAAAATGAGGCCGCCAACGGTCTCAAGAATGATGCATACACCGTCGCTATGGCGCGTACATCCGATGTGAATTCTGCCACAGCACAATTCTTTATTAACCTCACCGATAACGGCTTCCTTAACTACACTTCATCCACTTCTCAGGGCTTCGGTTACTGCGTGTTTGGCAAAGTGGTGGAAGGCAAAGACGTGGTGGACAAGATCAAGAAAGTAAAAACCGGCAATCGTAGCGGCCACCAGAACGTGCCCGTGGAAGACGTGGTGATCGAGAAAGCGGAAGTGGTTTAAGGTGGGTATCTGGACTAATGCAACAGAAAATATCCTTGCTCAATAATCCAACCCCCTTTCGGTATCGGCATTATACGAAATAACCGCCGTAGGTGAATTACTTGCCGTTGTCCACAGATTTAATCAATCAGACCATCAACTTTAGTGACTCACGCTGGATGAGTTGGTCAACAGGAGGAATCAATATGAATCGGATTATGTCTATTATCACAGCTACGGTATTAGCCACAGCGCTGGTTGGTTGCGCGCAGGTACCGTCTGCACCGGTAAATAATAAATTCACGGATGGTGAGTTGCCGGTGCCGCTAGACTACAAAAACTGGCCCAAGTTCTTATCTGAGATACAGCGTCCCGAGGTCAAACAAGTTCGCGAGATCTATATCAATCCAATTGGGCATCGCACGAAAGCAGGGGAGGCTTTCCCCAATGGTACCGTCTCTGTAATGGAAATTTACAAGGCACGGGAAGCAACCGATGGCTCGGCACTCACGGACGCCACAGGTAAATTTATCAAAGGTGAACTACTGAAAATAGCCGTGATGGGAAAAGGTGCTGGCTGGGGTAATAGCGTCAAACCAGCGGAACTAAAGAATGGCGATTGGATATACGCTATCTATCTGGCTGATGCAAAAACAAAAGCACCGGATAATACCGCAACCTGCCGTGCGTGCCACCTGCCGCTGGCAGACAAGGACTATGTTTTCCGTTACGACGAGTACTTCCAGAAACGCGCGAACCAGTAAATAGATAACGCTCGTCAATCCCGGACAATGCTTCTCAAGCGCGTGCGTGAGTGGCGTGGGGTGGCTCACCTGCAGTCCGGATTGCGGCTTGAGAGTGATGGCAGTACCCATCCTAATTGGATGACTCGACACCAGGCCTATGCAAAAGCGCTAAGGTGCTGACCATGCCGCAGACACTATTCTGTGTACTTATTCCCACCCATGACCATGGGCCGACACTTCTACGAGCCATCAGAAGTGTTCAGAGACAACACTTTCAGGATTTTAGACTGATTGTGATCGGCGATGGGGCTCCTGACGAAACGCAGCATTTGATGTCCGCTTTATGTGCGGAGGATGTACGGATAGAGTACCAGCCATATCCGAAAGGGGTGGGACATGGAGAAGCCATCCGGGCTGCTGTGCTTACAGAGATCCACTCACCTTATTTGTGCTATCTTTCCGACGATGACTTGTGGCTACCACATCATCTCGATGTGATGATGCGGCTATTAACATCGTATGATTTTGTTCACACGTTGCATACACCGGTACATCCTGATGGCATCATACGTTGTCATGGGGGACGGATCGACGACCCTGCAACACGCGAAACGATGTTGAAGCATAAGTGGAATATTTTTGGACCAACGTGCGTTGGGCACACCATGGTAGCTTACCGCCGCTTATCTCACGGTTGGTGCCCGCGACCAGATGGGATGTGGAGCGATCTGCACATGTGGCGGCAGTGGATTGGCTTACCGGGCTGCCGATTTTATTCATATCCTCTGCCTACAACATTACATTTCCCTAGTTCCCTGCGAAAGCGCAACACACTGGAAGAGCGCTGCGGGGAGTTGGATCACTGGTCCAGGAAATTGGCAGACCCTGAATTCCCTCAAAAGCTTTTGGAAATGGTCATGGCCGATTGGCAAAGCCGCCTAACACCATGGGTACCCACATTGCTTATTGAACAAGGATGCAATGAGTCTGAACAGATGCAACACATGATTCGGATGTTGGAATCCCATTGTGCCAGCCTTCAAGATGAAATTGAAGCGATCAGGAACTCATCGAGCTGGAAAATTACTCAGCCCCTGAGAGTTCTGGCCGGACCTGTTGCCTCTTGGTGGAAACACAGAGCGTAGGCTCAAAAAGCCGCCCAATGAATTATCCTGGTCTAAGTGAAAAAAGGAATAGATGACTTCAGCTCCAAAAATACATAAAGAGTTAATTCATGGGGTCACGAGTACGACCTTGACCTCTCACGGTGATCACCGAGGGAGTTTGACCGAATTTTTCCGCACAAACTGGGAGAATCGATATTCCCCTATTCAGTGGAACATGACTACATCGTCCCCGCTGGTATTGCGGGGGGTACATGTCCACTTGACTCACTGGGATTACTTGGTAGTAGCCCACGGGCGAATGCAACTTGGCCTCTGCGATCTTCGCAGAAATTCACCGACATTCATGAAGTCTTGCATCGCCGAGCTCGATGCGGGCAACAAGGTAGGATGGAGCATCCCTCCCGGAGTGGCTCATGGCTTTTATTTTCCGATTGATACTGTATTGATTTATGGTGTATCGGCCTATTGGTCTGTCAAGGACGAGTTTGGCTGCCATTGGGATGATCCGGATTTGGGGCTTGGTTGGGATGTCAGCGATCCCATACTTTTGCCACGTGATGCTACGGCACCTTCCCTGGCAACACTAATGCAGACTGTCGACGCATTCGATTTTTCACTTGAGCACGGATGAAATGAATACCCCATTACAAACGCGAATTGGTTTGCTGGGGTGTGGTCGCTGGGGAAAGCTCATTTTGCGCGACCTCGTTTCGCTTGGATGCAAGGTGGATGTCGTTGCGCCAGGGCCTGAGAGCGTTCGTAACTCGGTTGCTTATGGTGCGAATCGAATCGTGGCGACGATTACCGACCTTGATAAAGGGCTTGATGGTTACGTAGTGGCGGTACCAACCGCTCATCACGCACATGTCATTGAGAATTTGCTGGATCGGCAGCGGCCAATTTTTGTCGAAAAACCCCTCACTAATGACCCGGTTGCAGCAGCTCATCTGGCTCAGGTTGCCGGAAAACATCTGTTCGTGATGGATAAATGGCGTTATCACCCCGGCATAAATATGATTTACCATCTTATCCAGTCAAAAGAACTGGGTGAGCTGCAATCATTGCAACTGCGGCGTCTGCAGTGGGGGAATCCACATCGGGATGTGGACTCAGTCTGGATACTTTTACCTCACGATCTGAGTATTGTTCTGCACCTTCTGGGGCACATTCCTGCACCCTGTTTCGCAGTAGGGCTGCATCGGGAAGGATGGATGAGCGGTATCACAGCCCATCTCGAAGGCCCTGTTCAGATTTCGATTGAAGTTTCAGTGCGGAGTATGCGACAGGAACGCATGCTGTCTGCAATATTTTCGGAAGGCGCTGCCATGATGTCTGATCCGATGGCGGATCACATTCTAATTCAACGTGGCACTGGCGAAGAAACTGAAACTCTACCGATCGAACAACGCCAGATCGATACCACTTTACCGCTTTTTCTCGAATTGCAGACATTCGTGGAGCATTTGCGAGGTGGTCCCGCACCCATGAGCAGCGCTGTCGATGGAGCGCTTATCGTCGAGCGAATTGCACAGTGCCGTGAACTTGTGGGGATAAAACGAACAACATAGGGCAACAAAACGCGAAGCAAATTAAGTGATCTCCGACAAAACTGGGGATATCTATGCAGACTTACGTGCCGATTACGGCCCTACTTGGTTTTAATCCTCGCCCGCGCCGAGGTGCGGGCGCTACATTGCAAGGGATGTTACTGCATTACATTGGACAACAAAAAACCCGCAAACGTTTATTCATGCGGGTTTATCGGACTTCTTTGGACTGCAAAAAACTACCTGATGGTGCC
>VFJL01000060.1 GCA_009886095.1 Nitrosomonadales bacterium
ACACCATCGTGATCGCCGCCGTTAGCGTGGTCTTGCCGTGATCCACGTGGCCAATCGTGCCTACGTTTACGTGCGTCTTCGTCCGCTCAAATTTACTCTTTGCCATGATAATTTCCTTTTTAAAGCACTCTTACCATTTTCTATTATTAGACCAGTCTGCAAATCAAATACCTGTGGAGCCCATGGCCAGGATTGAACTGGCGACCTCTCCCTTACCAAGGGAGTGCTCTGCCACTGAGCTACATGGGCAAGCACTGCTGCTTTAATAAAAATCCAACCAGCAACCTTTTTTCTTCAGCTTCAAATCTGGAGCGGGTGAAGGGAATCGAACCCTCGTCGTAAGCTTGGAAGGCTTCTGCTCTACCATTGAGCTACACCCGCGTCTAGCAGCCAATTCGGACAGAAAACAAACCCCTCATTGCAAAGCAATGCTATCACCCTCCAACTGCTCTCATTACACGGCTATCAACGACCCCGGCAGATATCCGATCCCTGTTTGGTGGAGGGGGAAGGATTCGAACCTTCGAAGGCAGAGCCGTCAGATTTACAGTCTGATCCCTTTGGCCGCTCGGGAACCCCTCCAAACGAAACCAGCAATTGTGAATGTGTTGCGCTGATATGTCAATGCGAATTTAGAAGATTCTTAAGTATGCACTAGCATTTCAGCATTCCAGAAACATGAGAAATAGTGAGTCTGGTTAGGCTGAATCCAGTGGTCAAGGGATTGTGAGTCCATAACAGTGATATTTTATATGGTTTCAAATTGTTTGAAAGCAACATTAATATTGATAATCAATAATCTAATGCTAAGCTAAGTTTAGGCAGATTCAAGAATCAACCGCAACAGTTAGTCAGAGAAAAAAGCTGTTGGCAGTGTATCAAAGCAGTATCCAACAGGATTAATCTCTGATCAATCCATGTGTGATAAGCTGATCAAGTATAAGCGCAATATATTCATGGAGCATGGCGCTAATCTGCCAGAGATTAAAAACTGGTGATGGGGTGGAGTGCCGCGTGGTGGTGTACGCAATGAAGGGGGCACATAGTGAAGCAAGTTATTCAGTGGATGGAAGGCCTATGAGGGATTCAGGCGAAGACGACCTCAACGTAACGTACGAGCATCTTATTACCCTCTGGACATCCGGGGTACGCGACTACCACTCGATGCTCTCCGACTATCTCACTGCCAACTCCATCATTATCATGGTGATCGGGTTGATTGTGTCACGAGAGCCGCACATATTCCCTCTCGCTGTGCTTATTGTTCTTCTCTGCGTCTTTGGGATTCTCCTGTGTCTTCAAATGGCAATTGTCCTGGGTCGTTTATCAGGTCAGAATGCGCTATGGGAGTGGCGATTGAGGGGAGTAGAGCAAGACCCTCGGTGGCATAAAGAGCAGTTGATAAACAATCTCCACCTGCTCCATTTAATCCGACAACCTATTGTAGATACGCGGAACGAGCCTGCGGTGTTTGAGCCAAACTGGGCTTTTCACCAGCATCGTCAGTGGTGGGCTCATCGTGCCATCAGCTTGCCATGGTTTTTCGGCAGCGTATACGCGTTACTTCTTGTGTATAGCGTGACAAAATTACTGAATACCTGAGTCAGACGTTGGCTTGATAGAGCACTATCAACCAGACGCGGAGGGGTTGGTGAACCTCCAGCAATACGGCATATCGGCATAACGGCGTAGGGCTTAAAGCTAAGGGGTGCGCCGTTTTTGGCGCGACCCTCTCGAATGCAGTGTAGTGCTCGACTGCTATATATCATGAAACTTTATACGTTTAGGACGGGACATGATGGATGTGACCCCTGGGATGGATCTGACCCCAGGGAGCTGTATGACCCCAGTGATGCTGTCTGCGGATCACGAAGGCATTGCTGAAGCTTGTGAGCATTGCGGACAATACTGGGCTCGACGATCTATGCAATTGAACAAGCTCAGCAAGCCTTCTCTTTGCGGCAGTTCTCTCTACCCTCGAACGCAGGGTTATGCGGCGCGGCCAACTGGAACTTCCCAGCCGGGAAACACAAGCACGGCTGGATGGCACTTGAGGGCACGGGCAAAAACCTTGGCGCGCTCGACACCCAAATTGACTCGACCGTTCTCGATGGCGGAAATGGTGGCCTGGGGAATGCCTGTGAGTTCGGACAATTGGGTTTGGCTCAGTTCTTGGAGTTCGCGCAGGATACGGACGGACTCTCCTACCGAGACCTCGACTCGCTTTTTCGCAGGACGAAACTCTTTCATTTCATGGCCTCCTATAATCGTGGGCGGTGACATGTACAACTTGAATCTGCAACACGTTAGCGACAACCCGGTAAATCACCCGCCACTGAAGTCCGAGACGAGACGAACGGCAACCCTTCCACTCGCCGGAAAGAGCCTCGTCGTGAAACCCCTTGATGGCGCACAACCCTTGCGGCCCGGAAAGCCCGGCAATGTCTTTCCATTTTTCGTAGCGCTTCAAGACTTCTATTGGCACGGAGCCAGAAAGTTGTTTGTCGACGTGACGGTGTTCTTCGGTTAACCACATGTCACATTATGGATATACTATGAATGGTATGTCAAGGGCGACGACGATCTAGTGACGCCTAACGTTTGACATAACCGGCTGGCGCGGCCTTATCGCGCCAGTCCGGGTTGATGGATGGGTTGGACGTCTTGGCGACGTACTGGACAATTAACATTTTTCAATGTACAGTAATGCGTACATATAAGGAGGGCTAACATGGATGCGATGACCTACACCACTGTTCGCGCAAACCTTGCCAGCACTATGGATCGGGTTTGCAACGACCACGAAGCTTTGATCATTACCCGTAACGGCGAACAAGCCGTGGTGATGCTCTCGCTCGAAGATTTCAAAGCGCTTGAGGAAACTGCCTACCTCTTGCGCACGCCCGCTAACGCCAAGCGCCTTCTTTCGGCAACTGCGCAACTGAACGCTGGCAAAGGGGTTGAGCGGAAGCTGGCAAAGTGAAGCTAATTTTTGCGGGCGAGGCATGGGATGATTACCTCTACTGGCAAAAGCAAGACAAGCGCATGATTGAACGAATTAACAAGTTGATTCGTGAGACACAACGCGAACCATTCTCTGGCGTGGGAAAGCCGGAAGCACTGAAGCACGCGCTATCAGGCTTCTGGTCACGCCGCATAACAGACGAGCATCGCATGATTTATCGCGTTGAGGGTGATGCTCTGCTGATTGCTCAGTTGCGTTTTCATTATTAAGACGCCCAACGTTTGTGTAAATTGGGGTCAGACTCGATTTAATCTGCCACCTCACGTTTCGGTCTGCCACGTGGCAGCGGCATTACCCGTCGCTCCGTGAGTGCCGCCACTTTCGCGCCAAAGCGGCTATCGCCCAAAACCCACCCTTTGTTTGTTGCATTACGGATAGCTTCCACATCCGCCTTAGCAAGCTGTGCCCGGAACAACTGCCGATAAGCAGACTGGCGCTCCCCATCCGTGCGACCAAGGCTTTGGTACAACTCATGCGGAACAATCAACCCCTCCGCATTCCCTTGCCCATTGGCACGATAACTTGACCAAGGGTAATCGCCAGGATGCGCCACCATCTCAGCGCGTACAGGGTTCATCTCAATGTAGCGCATACACGTCAGCAGATAACGCTCACTATCAATCAACGTGCTTTTATAACGCCCTTCCCACAGCGTCCCTGTGCGCTGATAGGTGAAATTGAAATACTGCACATAACGTCGCCCAATCGACTGCAAAGTTTTAGGTAGGCTGTATTCCGTGGCGGGCGTAACCAACAAAAGATCAATGGGGTCAGACTCGATTGATTTTGAATTAAATGGGCACGGATTATTCATGAGAGCAATACATTCCAATGGCTGGCAAATGGGGTATCGACTCGGTTTTCTTTGTAAGTCGAATCTGACGCCGTTTTCCCGCAAACCTGACCGCATTCCCCTCCACCATTTCCCTTCTATGTAGCTCAACGTAAAGTGTATTCCGCTTGGCGTATAATCTCGGCGTAGTTAGCCTACTTTCGTTACCCATGCCAAGCAGTTGCTGTCAATATGACGGTTAGCTTAATACCTGTCAACAAACCCGGCAAATCACGCCGCCCCCTTGATTGATTATCAAGGGGCATTGAAAAAATCCTAAGCGGAAAAATAGATTCATGAATCTGGTTAAACTCTCATTCCGCATGCTCCGCCGCGACTGGCGCGCAGGAGAATTGCGCGTGCTGGTATTCGCGCTGGTAGTTGCGGTGGGGGGGATGACCACGGTAGGGTTTTTCGCCGATCGCGTGCAGTTGGCGCTTTCCCGTCAGGGCAACCAGTTGCTGGGTGCAGATTTGATCATTGTTTCTGATCGTCCGCTGCCGCCTCATTACGCCGATGAAGCGAAACGGCTGGGGCTGGCTATTTCTTCGGCGCTTAAATTTCCCAGCATGGCGGCGAAGGGAGAAAACAGCCTGTTAACCGAGATCAAGGCAGTAACTGATGGTTATCCCCTGCGCGGCGAATTGCGTATTACCGATGATATTGGCGGTACTGCACCAACCTTGGCAGATCGTGCCGCCAATGCAATCCCATCACCCGGTTCGGCGTGGGTGGATGATAAGCTCATGACTCGCCTTGCCCTCAGCCGGGGTGACGCGATTGAAGTGGGTGCGGCGCACCTGATGGTGACTGCACGAATCACGCAGGAGCCGGATCACTCTATCGGTTTCATCAACCTCGGCCCGCGCATATTAATCAATGCTGCCGATCTACCCGCAACCGGTTTGGTGCAACAAGGCAGCCGTATTGCTTATCGCCTGCTGGTCGCGGGTGATGCGACAGTGGTGGAGGAATTTCGGGCCTGGGCGCAATCGCACCTGACGTTGGGTGAAAGAATCGAAGGCATCCGCGATGCGCGCCCTGAAATAAAAGCGGCGCTGGAGCGAGCGGAAAAATTTCTCAGTCTGGCTGCCCTGGCAAGCGTGGTGCTGGCAGCGGCAGCAATCGCGCTTGCCGTGCGCCGCTTCAGCCAGCGCCATCTCGATGGCTGCGCGGTAATGCGTTGTCTGGGCGCCAGCCAGGCGGTGATACTGCGTCTGTATCTGTATCACTTCATCATGCTGGGAATGATAGCCAGCATGGCTGGGTGTCTGCTCGGCCTGGTTGCACAGGAAGCGTTGGTTTACTGGCTTTCTGCGCTGGTGGAAGCGGAATTGCCGTGGCCCAGTCTGTTGCCTGCCGCACATGGTTTGCTGACCGGCATGGTGCTGCTACTAGGTTTCGCCCTGCCGCCATTACTCAACTTGCGCCGTGTGCCGGCATTGCGCGTATTGCGCCGGGATATCGGCATGCCCAACACCCATAGTTTGACAGGCTATGCATTGGGACTGGTGGCATTGTCAGGATTGTTTTTGTGGAAAGCCGGTGATGTGCGCCTGGGTGTTTCCGTCATGGGGGGATTCGTCGCTGCGATAGCAATTTTTGGTTTGCTTGGTTTTCTGCTGGTAAAAGCCTCATCGGGTGTACGCAGCCAGACAGGGGGTGCGTGGCGCTATGGGTTGGCGAGCATCCGGCGGCGTGCCACCTCCAGCGTGGTGCAAGCGGTAGCGCTGGGATTAGGGCTGATGGCGTTGTTGGCACTGACGCTGATTCGGGACGATTTGATGCAAAACTGGCGCACCAGTTTACCGCCGGACGCCCCCAACCGGTTTCTGGTAAATATTCAGGAAGATCAGTTGCAGCCATTGGAAGCATTTTTTAGTCAGCATAATATCGGTCATCCACCAGTATTTCCGATGGTGCGTGGTCGTCTGACCGCGATCAATGGCAAGGTGATAGCGACAGATGACTATACCGATACGCGTGCAAAACGGCTGATAGAGCGTGAATTCAACCTGTCGTGGGCAAGTGAAATGTCATCCGATAACCAGATTACCAAAGGCCATTGGTGGAAAAGTGAAGATGCGGGAAAAGCAGTGCTGTCAGTGGAGGAGGGTATTGCGAAAACGGTAGGGATACGCGTGGGCGACTCGCTGACTTATGATGTGGCGGGCAGCCCATTTTCCGCCACGGTGACCAGTCTGCGGAAGGTGGACTGGGATTCGTTCCGGGTCAATTTTTTCGTGGTGACACCACCGGGTGTGCTGGAAAAATATCCGGCGAGCTACATCACCAGTTTTCATTTGCCGCCACAGCAGGCTGAGGTAATGAATCAACTGATCAGAACCTTTCCCAATTTTCTGGTGATAGATGTAGCGGCCATTATCAACCAGGTACAGAAAGTGATGGAACAGGTGAGCAAGGCGATCGAATTTGTTTTTCTGTTTACATTGTTGGCGGGATTCGCAGTGTTGTATGCAGCGATTGCCTCTACCCAGGATGAACGCATCCACGAAGCTGCCATATTCCGCACACTGGGGGCCAGGCGTAGTCAATTGATGCGCGCTTGGGCAGCCGAATTTGCCATAATTGGTGGATTGGCGGGAGTGTTTGCTGCAGCAGGGGCAAGTGCGCTGGGCTACGTTATCGGTGAATACGCATTGAATCTGACTTACACTTTTAACCCATGGATATGGTTGACGGGCTTGCTTGCAGGGGTGCTGGGTGTGACCATAGCGGGATTGATGGGAACCCGCTCGGTACTTTCAAAGCCGCCACTGACAATTTTGCGGAAAGTTGCTTGAGGATTGCGTCACTTCAATTGTGTTCCAGAACCGATTTTATGATGACCGCACATTCTGCCTGAGTATGGATCCTCCATCACGCCGCATTGCTCATCTGGACATGGATGCCTTCTATGCGTCAGTCGAGTTGCTGCGCTACCCGGAATTGAAGGGCTTGCCTGTGGTGATCGGTGGACGGGATGATCAGCAACCCACATTCCATAAGGATGGCAGCCGGCGTTTCGCACGGCTACGTGAATACGCCGGACGCGGTGTCGTTACCACTTCTACTTATGAAGCGCGTGCGCTCGGTGTTTTTTCCGCCATGGGCGTGATGAAAGCTGCGCAACTGGCTCCGGACGCTATCTTGCTGCCAGCCGATTTCGACGCCTATCGCCATTATTCACGTCTGTTCAAAGCTGCGGTGACTGGCATTGCCCCCCAGATTGAGGACAGCGGCATTGATGAAATTTACATCGACCTGAGTAAACTGCCAGACGATACACTGATACTTGGCCAGCGCATCAAACAAGCCGTAGGTGAAGCTACCGGACTTTCCTGTTCTATCGGTATCAGTCCCAACAAGCTGCTATCGAAGATTTGCTCGGACCTTGAAAAACCGGATGGCCTTACCATCCTGAGCCTGGCGGATATCCCGGATCAGATCTGGCCTCTATCTGTCAGAAAAATAAATGGTATCGGCCCCAAGGCAACTGAGAAACTTGCGTTACTTGGCATTGCCACCATCGCCGAGCTGGCGCGTGCCGAGCCAGCTTTTCTGCAGACACACTTCGGACGCAGCTATGCCTGCTGGTTGCATGCAGCTTCTCATGGTATCGATGAACGCCCTGTGATCACCAGTTCCGAGCCCAAGTCCATCAGCCGCGAAACCACCTTTGAACGGGATCTCCACCCACGTCATGACCGTGCCATCTTGTCAAAGATTTTCACAGCGCTGTGTACACAGGTGGCACAAGACCTTCAGTGCAAGGGCTATCTCGGCCGCACCATAGGTATCAAATTGCGCTACGCAGATTTCCACACTGTAACTCGCGATCTTACATTGTCTGTTTCTACGGCCGATGCTGCCACCATTCGCCATGCAGCTGAAGAATGCCTGCGGCGCACGCCGCTAAACCAGAAACTGCGGTTGCTGGGGGTGCGGGTCAGCGCATTATCTTCAAGCAGTGTTCCACAGGATATTGAGGCCTCACTTCAGTGGGAGTTGCCGCTGACTGTAAATGCCCACTGAATATGTCATTCCAATTCCATTCCATCAGTGGCACTTCGTTGATATTCTTACTTGTGCCTGGTCGTGCCATTCGCCCTGAAGGAAGCCCCCCTTTGGAGCTTACTGTCTGCGGCATTCGTTCGTCATTACCTCATTTTATTTTTGAACTGGAATTGGAATCAGGGGTTGCGGTATCTGCGTAACCAGCGGAAAAAAAACACGTAAATAAAGGCTGGGACAAAGGGTAGGATCCACGGGAACATCTGCGCGAGCCATGCTGCGAAGAGACTATCCTGGTAGCGTGCCTCGGCCGAGGCGCAGGCTTCAGCAGTAAGCTGGCGGCAGGTAAGGCCAATTTCCAATGATACCTGGGTGTGGGCGCGCCAGAGCCAGTACGCCAGAGCCGCTACAAAAAAGAGTAGTAGCAGTGCAAATGGGGTTATGCGACCTTCTTGTCTCAACATGGTTTGCATTTTTCCCGCTGCCGCAAGGGGCTGGTTGAAAGTCAGGGGGTTCAGTAGGCTTGAGCAAAGGACGGGAAAATCCGGCAGGCCAGCAAGAGACTTCATCACCTGTTAGGGCCGGACTTTCTGAACCGAATGATGTACTCGGTGTAAAGCGCTGTCAAGTAATGAGCGCCGCATAGAATTGAATAAGATTACCTAATCGGTAAGCTGCGGACAGGTGGAAATGCTTCTATTAAGCATGGTCGAATGTTACATTGCCTACATCGCGATCTGTTCTGCTTGTCATGCTAAAAACAAAAACTCTATCTCGTCTTGTAATTATTGCGCTAGTCGTGGCCGTGCTGGCTTATGCGGGCTGGTTTGCAACCCGTCCCAAACCCATAGAAGTTGAACTTGCCACAATCGAGCATGGCACAGTGGAAGCGACGGTGGTGAATACTCGTGCCGGAACCATCAAGGCGTGCCGCCGCGCCAAGCTTGCACCTGCGGCGGGGGGGCAGATTGTTAAGCTCTGGGTGAAGGAGGGCGAGCGGGTGGAACATGGCCAGGTGTTGTTGGAGCTTTGGAACACCGATCTTTCCGCCCAGCGCGAACTGGTGCGACGGCAACTTACCATGGCCGAAGAGCGTCGTCGTGAAGCCTGCATCGTCGCAGACAACGCGCGGCGCGAATCCGAACGCACCCAGCAACTGGCCGCGCAAGGTTTTGTCAGCCCGCAGCGGGGTGAAACTGTGGATGCCGAGGCTCGTGCCCGTCAAGCCAGTTGTGATGCTGCCGCGTCAGATGTAAAGCGTGCACAAGCCCAAATCCGGGTAACACAAGCCGGACTGGAGCGGACCGTACTGGTTGCGCCATTTGCCGGTATTGTGGCCCGTGTCACCGGTGAGCTGGGCGAATACGCCACGCCTTCGCCACCGGGAATTCCCACGCCACCTGCGATCGACCTGATCGACGATACCTGTCTGTATGTGAGTGCGCCGATGGATGAAGTCGATGCCCCCAAATTAAAAGCCGGGCAGCTTGCGCGGGTTACACTCGATGCCCTCCCCAACCAGACCTTTACCGGAAAAGTGCGGCGCATTGCACCTTATGTTACCGAGGTGGAAAAACAGGCGCGCACCGTGGATGTCGAAGTGGATTTCGAAGAGCCGCCGAAACTCCCATTATTGGTGGGATATAGTGCCGACATTGAAGTCGTCATCGAGCGGCGTGACAATGTGCTGCGTGTGCCGACCCAGGCGATCCGGCAGGGCGGCAAAGTGCTGGTGCTGGGTGCGGACCACAAACTGCAAGAGCGCAGCTTGCAAATTGGCCTCACCAACTGGGCGTTTACCGAAGTTACCGGTGGTCTGAATGTGAACGAACGGGTATTGCTGTCGTCCGATCAGGATGGGGTAATAGCTGGCGTGCAAGTCAAACAGAAAACTCCCTAATTGTGATTCATCTCTCTGCCATCAAACGCGTATTTCATATGGGTGATCAGGAGGTGCACGCACTGAGCGAGATTAACCTGGAAATCGCATCGGGTGAATATGTCTCTATCATGGGACCATCGGGTTCGGGTAAGACCACGCTGCTGAATGTTATTGGATTGCTTGATCGGCCCGACAGTGGGCGCTACGAATTGGACGGCAGAGATGTCACTGATCTGTCTGAGACTGAACAGGCCCGTGTGCGCAGGGAAAAAATCGGATTTGTATTCCAGTCTTTTCATCTTGTGCCGCGTTTGACTGCAGCAGAAAATGTTGAACTGCCGCTGATGCTCGCGGGCATTGCCCCTGCCGAGCGAAGAGCACGTGTTGATGAAGCGCTGCTGGGTTTTGATCTGCGCGACCGCGCCCAACACCGCCCGGCAGAACTATCCGGTGGTCAGCGTCAACGTGTGGCTATTGCGCGAGCCACCATCCTGCGACCGACTGCCTTGCTGGCAGATGAACCCACCGGCAATCTTGACCACCGCATTGGCGCTGAAGTTATGGCGCTGTTGGAAGGGCTGCATCATACGGGCACTACGCTCATTCTTGTTACCCACGACCGTGAGCTTGGTGCGCGGGCACATCGTCATATTGCCATGCGTGACGGCGAAATCGTGGCAGATGAAAAATGAAACTGCGGGATACGTTGCATCTCTCCCTTCACACCGTCGCGAGTTACCGGACTCGTTCTCTGCTCATTGTTCTGGCGATAGCATTGGGCGTGGCGGCGGTGCTGGTGTTGACCGCACTGGGTGATGGCGCACGCCGTTACGTGGTCGGAAAATTCTCATCAATTGGCACCAATCTGATCGTCGTTTTGCCGGGGCGCGCCGAAACCGCAGGTGGATTTCCTGGTGCGGTGCTCGCGCAGACCCCCCGTGACTTGACGCTGGAAGATGCCCGATTTCTTGGCTATCTCCCGCAAGTAAAACGTTACGCACCACTTAATATAGGGGTTGCAGAACTCGTCGCTGCCAGTCGCCTGCGTGAAGTCACCGTACTTGGCAGTACGGCAGACCTGTTACCAATACGGCATATGAATCTTGCGCAAGGCAGCTTTCTTGCGCAGGGTGCGGAACACAGTGCGCAAATGGTTCTCGGTGCGAAGCTCGCCCAGGAGTTTTTCCCTCACGGCAATGTCATTGGTCAGCGTGTCAGGCTTGGTGACCGGCGTTTTCTGGTATCGGGTGTACTCACCACTCAAGGCGAGTCGATGGGCTTCAATTCTGATGAACTTGTCATCATTCCGATTGATTATGCCCAAGCGCTATTCAACACCTCATCGCTATTCCGTATCCTGGTCGAGGCCAGAAGCCGCAGCGACATCACATCTGCCAAGGAAGCAATACGCGATATCTTGAAACGGCGTCACGATGGCGAAGACGACATCACCGTCATCACCCAAGACGCGGTACTGGCAACTTTCGATCGCATTCTACGGGCACTGACACTTGGTGTGGCTGGAATTGCCACCATCAGTCTGGCCGTAGCCGGCATTCTGGTGATGAATGTGATGCTGGTGGCAGTAAGCCAGCGCACCTCAGAAATCGGTCTGCTGAAAGCGATAGGTGCACCCTCCGCAGATATCCGGCTTTTGTTCTTTGCCGAGGCGTTGTGGCTATCGCTGGCGGGCGCTGTTATTGGCTTTACGCTGGGACAGTTCGGCAGCCTGCTTATACGCCTTGCCTACCCTCAACTCCCTGCTTGGCCACCCACCTGGGCTAGCATTGCGGGGGTCACTATTGCATTTGTGACGGGTATCCTCGCCAGCCTCTTGCCTGCTGCACGCGCAGCACGGCTCGACCCAGTCAAAGCGCTCGGAGGAAAGTGAACACTATTGACACTTTGCATTTCGCGCTGCGCTCACTCACCGCACACCGGCTACGTACCGTTTTATCTGCATCGGGAATCGCGATAGGGATTGCAGCGGTTATCCTGCTAACTTCAATCGGCGAAGGCATCCAGCGCTTTGTGCTATCTGAATTCACCCAGTTCGGCACCAACATCCTCAGCATTAACCCGGGAAGAACCAGTACACATGGAGCATCGGTGGGTGCGATTAGCAGCGCGCGACCACTTACTATCGAGGATGCAGTGGCGTTGAAACGCTCCCGTTATGCCGAATACACCAATGCCGGCGTGATGGGTAACGCGGAAATCCGTACTGCTAGCCTTAGTCGACGCGTCAGCGTTCTTGGAGAAGGCCCCGATTTTGCGCGTGCGTTCAATATGAAGGTGGCGATCGGCCAGTTTCTACCCGCAGATGATCCGCGCAATCCGCGTGCCTATGCCGTGCTGGGATCCAAAGCGCGTAGCGAGTTATTTGGCAACACCAACCCACTGGGTGCCAGCGTGCAAGTGGGCATGTCGCGTTTTCGTGTCATTGGCGTCATGGAATCCAAGGGGCAGGTGCTGGGATTCGATCTCGATGACACTATCTACATCCCCACCGCACGCGCACTGGAAATCTTCAATCGTGTGGGCGTAATGGAAATTCAGATTGCCTATCTGCCTGGAGCACCGTTACAGGCGGTCATTGATGATGCCCGCCGCATCCTTGTTGCTAGACATGGGCGCGAGGATTTCACTCTCAGGCCGCAGCAACAAATGCTCGATACTCTGACCACCGTGCTGGATGTGCTGACTTTCGCCGTCGCCGCTCTGGGTGGAATTTCATTATTGGTAGGGGCGGTGGGCATGGTTACGCTGATGCATATCGCCGTCGCCGAGCGTGTTGCCGAGATCGGTTTGCTTACCGCATTGGGTGCCACGCGGGCACGCATCCGCATCTTGTTTTTGATGGAATCGACTGTGCTATCTACCTTGGGCGGATTGGTTGGGTTAGCTGTCGGCACAGGGCTCGCCTGGCTACTGAAAACCCTGGTGAGCGGCTTGCCAGTAAGCACACCATGGGATTACGTGCTGGGTGCGTTGGGGTTGTCGGTGTTGATTGGTCTTGCTGCCGGAGTTGTTCCAGCGATGCGCGCAGCCCGACTGGATCCAGTTGAGGCGCTGCGGAGTGAATAACGGCGAGGAGGGGGTAGTAACTATGCCCCAACTGAAGTAGCTACTTCAGGCTGATAGCGACCACACAGTAGTCGCATCACAAACCTGGGTATCCAGCTCATCCCGGCGTCAGACAGCTGGGTTATACAGCCTGCGTTACAGCCTGTTGAGGAATGACGAAATATTAGACCAGTTCCAAGCCTCGATATCGCGATCACCCACTTCGGGGAGTTTGCCCGGCAGTTTTTCAGAATCCCCCTGAATTAGCAGTACCGGCATCCTGGCGTCGTAGGCGCAACGCAGTTCCCATTGCTGGCCATCCGCCCTCAGGAGGTGATGCGTAATCAGCGCTATCATGCCGTCACAAGCAGTAACTTTATTCCGGCATTCTTCTTTCCAAGAGGGCTCCCATGACTGCTTGATGGGCATATCGATGAACGAGAAAGTCGTTTGCTCCTTGTTCAATTGCTCGAGGAGTTGATCGCGGAACTTGGTGTCCTTGAGCGCAAAACTGATAAAGATTGTGTTTGTTTTAGCCATTTGGTTTCCTCCTTGGAGTGGGTAATTATCAGCAGCAATAAATTGCAAACTACGGAGCTGTATTAAGCTTCGGAGCCACGGTGGGCAGTCACCTGGATTTCGATTCGCATACGCGGGTCGGATAAGCCAGCCGAGAGCATCATTGCCGCAGGTCTGACTTCTCCAAGATACTTGCGCATAACTGGCCAGCACTTGGGAAAATCCGCAGCGTCCGGCAGTACATAGGTTACCCGGACAGTATCCCGGATACTCGCCCCAGCTTCGTTTAATGCTAGCTCAATGTTCCTGAAGCATTGTTCGGTTTGCTCCAGCAGATCATCAGAGATAGTCATTTTGCTGTAGTCGAACCCGGTTGTGCCGGAGACAAAAATCCAGTCGCCATCTACAACCGCCCGTGAATAGCCAATTTCTTGTTCAAACGTAGAACCTGAACTTATTAACCGGCGTGGCATGAAATGCTCCCGATATTAATCATAATTTTATTGATAACTGATTATCCCGCCACTGCTATTAAAATAAAAGAGGGCAATAGATAAATTTTTGTATTCATCAATGCGAAAAGCATTGCTTGTTTTCGGGTGCGACCGTACAGGCATAGCGCAGTTCCTCGATACCGCCTGCACGGTTAAGCGTATATTCGGCTCGTAGTGTTTTAAACTGGGACTCGGTGAAGGTGATTGTTTCGGGTATATTGCGCGCCGCGTTCCAGAACCGTACCCTGCAGAAATCAGACTGGGACCGGCAGAGGCTGCGGAGCGCGGAGCCATAAACAGCCTTATCAGCATCACGTTTCGGATCAATCAGCACCATATGGATATATTTTCCTGAATTTCCAAGCTGTACCGAGCGGACAACGCGCCATCCATCGCCGCTCATTAACGGCTGCGATTGTTGTTGTGGTTGCGGCTTTGGCTGTTGCGATAAGGCAGCAACTGGCCATGTCAGGACAAACGCGATAAACGCAACACCTATGGCTCTCATACTCACAGATACTCCTTAGCTAAATCTTCGTGTCTCTTTATGGTCGACGGAAACGCCAGCCAAAACAAATGCCATTTACCAAATAATCTGGGGGAATTCACAATGGCGCCAGAAGCCAGTATCAATACTGGTTTTATAATATATATACAAAAGCCACTACATTTTTCGGCTCGATACTTTTCTTCAAGGGAGAGGCAGGTTTTAATTATACCCAAAAAATGCAGACGTTCGTATTTGCAAATGTCAGATATATTTTTCCGCCCCCGTGATACCGCATCGCGGCACGTAAATAGAGGCTAGCAGTTCAGGGCATAAGGCCTACCACTAAATTGTGAAGATAACTTTGGCTCTGATTCGGAAAAGGGGAGCCATGAGGCTCCCCGGATACTGAAATATGGCGGATAAGCTCTGCATTATCCGCCAAAGGTACTTGTACGCAGAAATGCTTTAACGCATTTGCCAGTTCGGTTGGTATTGTGTTTTCTTGTCAAAATCTTTCCAGATAAAATCGGGGGAGATTAATGGCTTGGTAGGAATCATAAACGTTACAATATCCAGAGTTCCAGTTAGTGTACGTCCAACTGAATGTACAATGCCTGTTATAAATCCAATCGTCGCTCCATAAGCAGCGCCATTCGCATTGCTTTCTATTATTATGTTTTTAGGAATTTCCGCAAAACCGGTGACTACATTGACAATGCCTGTTCCGAGTTTTTCACCTACTTTCTCAGGGTAGCTGTCGCCCGTTGCCCCATTAGCCAGCACCACTTGAGGTGAAAGAAAGAATAATGCGGACAATACCAGTAGCGACCTGATTATTTTTTTCATTGGTAACTCCTTAGAAAGTAAGTTAAATTAAAATCGACATTTGGTTTGCTACCAAAGATACACTCTACCGCGAATGATACGAACTTGCTGCTTTATTTGCGACTATTTTGCATTCTATCCAAATTTGATTCCTCTGCCCATCAATGAAAAAAACTTCCCTCTTGCTACTTGTATGGTCGGCGCTATTTATGGTGACAGCACTCGCAGACCCACGGCAGGACAGGGATATTGAAGTCAAGGTGAAAATCGCGGGGGAAAATGTAATTGTTGACCTGATCCTTGTTGTTCCAGCTACCCGGCAAGAAGTCTGGGCTGTGCTAACCGACTTTGAACACATGGCCAGTTTTGTCTCCAACCTGAAGGAGAGCAAGGTAGTCAGTGTTTCGGAAGACACGCTGAAGATTTTTCAGCGTGGTTCCGCAATGTATGGTCCGATCAGTTTTCCATTTGAGTCAACACGGGAAATACGGTTGACCCCATTTGATAAAATCCAGTCACGCATGATCAGTGGCAACATGCGCAAGATGGAAGGTACGACGCAGTTAGTTGATGAAGGTGGGCAAACTCGGATTATCTACCATACCGATACCATCCAGGAAGTTTGGATTCCTCCAGTAGCTGGAAAGCTTTTCATTGAGCATGAAATTCGGGAGCAATTTCATGAAATACGGAATGAAATAATTAAAAGAAAGCGAGCGCTCGCTTCTTCGATACCAGCCCGAAGCGCTGCACGTGGAATTTGGTAATGTGTTTTTCTACCGGTTGAGCAGGAAAAAGGAATGTAGCGTTTGAGGCTGGTAGGAATCAGGTTTTTATACAGCCTGACCAGGCTGCAATAGCTTTTAGTATAAGTGGGCTAAAAATGTCGAAGAAAGTCGAAATCAAGTGGTTGAGCGAACTGGAAGAACACGACTATCCGGCAGCTCTATCATACTTACGTCTGCTTTATGATGAGCAGATAGCCATCGCCCATGTGAGCAGGTTGAAACATGCATCTATATCAGGGTTCAAAGCAAAGGATATATTCAGGGCGTCTGGTCTGTCATTGCTCGGGATAAGCAATGCTCATGTCGAAAAAGATCAGCAGAAAATACTATCGGGGCACGAGTTGACGCCCCTTCTTTTGATAAGAGATTCAGCTAATGGAAAAGTTATCGTTGCGGACGGATATCATCGATTATGCGCGGTTTACTCTTACAATGAAGATGCGGTAATTCCATGTAAAATCGCGTAGCATCATTAGCGTGATAGTTTAAGTCCGTCACTTTCAAAAGTTGCACTTCAGAGTTGAGTCACCCCAGTTTGATATTAAATTTCATCCGGAAAATATTTGTTATTGTTCTTGCCGTCTGGTCATTGGCATTACCAGTCCACGCGGATAGCTTCAGTCTGAGTTATCTGGGACAGCAGATTGTGCCTAGCGGAATAACTTTTGACGGCACCGTTGTGGGCGGTCTTTCTTCTCTGGATTACAACGCAAACAGCGGCCGGTACCTCGCCATCAGCGATGACCGCAGCAGTATCAACCCAGCGCGTTTTTATGAATTGAGCCTGGACCTCGTAAAGTTTCAGCGTTCATCCAACCCTGGTTATGCCGGTGTGAGCTTTAACGCAGTTACGATTATCCAGCAGCCGGGTGGCGGGGCCTTTGTGACAAACACGGTGGACCCCGAAGGGCTGCGCTTTGATCTCTCTCGCAATAAGATTTACTGGAGCAATGAGGGTCGGCGCAGCGGTGCCGGGTACCGGAATCCCACGGTGTGTGAGATGAACATCGATGGCAGCCATGTCCGTGCTTTTGCCGTGCCCGATTACTATCACCCATCTGGCTCCAGACACGGACTCAGATCAGGTGACAAAGGAATTTATGACAACCTGGCTTTTGAAAGCCTGACCATCTCGAAAGATGGCAACACGCTTTACACCGCTACTGAAAATGGTCTGACGCAGGATAGCCCACCAGCTGCTGTGGGTAATGGATCGCGCGCGCGTATTCTGTCCTTCAACATCGCAACCGGATTGCCCGGAGCCGAGTACATATATAACGTAGAGCAAGTTGCTGTCGCTCCAATCGTGCCGGGTTTGTATGCCACTAACGGGTTGACTGACATGGTTGCTATTGGTGATCGGCAATTTATCACTGTCGAGCGTTCCTATGCACTTGGCGCTCAGACACCCGGCTCGCCAGTTACCGGCAAAACCATTCGCCTGTTTTATGTCGATGCAAGAAATGCCACCGATGTCTCCGGTCTTGAATCGATTGCCGGTCACAATGTCAAAGCTGTGACCAAGACCTTGCTACTTGATCTGTCTGAGTTAAAACAGGACGATGGGGCAACTTTGGCACTCGACAACATTGAAGGGATCACCTTCGGCCCCGAGTTTGAAGGCAAAGCGACGCTGATTCTCGTATCTGATAATAACTTCAGAAGTCGGCAATTTACACAATTTGTTGCCTTGCAGATCACTCCGGCACCCTCAGACTAACTCCAAGTCAAATGCACCTTAGTCACGTCTAAAGTATGCTTGCTTGGGTCAGCTTGCGATTTTCGCCACAGACAGAAACGTACCAAGAACGATCATCCGTATATCACTGCATCATTGGCTTTGCCTGAAACAAAAACCCCGCCGAAGCGGGGGTCTATGTGAACGCTGCTGAGTGCGGCTAGGCAGCTTGTTGCTGCTTCCTGCGACGCGCCATGAAGCCCATCAGACCAAGGCCAGCCAACAGCATGGCATAGGTTTGGGGCTCCGGTACGGCCGAAACGGAAACGTTATCGAGCAAGGCCCCTAAGTTGTCCCCACCCACGTTCTGGTAGCTAAGGCTATAAGAGCCACTGATGCCGGGTGTGAAATTCAAGGTATGATTCACGAACGGGTCGTTACCAAGGGGTGAGTACGATGCAGCTGTGCTACCGAAATTAACGTTTACAGTTTCCGTAACGGAGTTACGATTGTTGCCAGCCAAGTCAAAAGAAAGTGTGTAAGTCGTACCTCCGACCAAGTTGACGCTGTTTGAGAATAGGCCGCTACTACTGGTGGAGCCGTCTAGATCTACGTAACTTCCATTACCGGGAAGAAGATCGAACCCGCCGCCAATGCCAATTAAATCAACTGTGCCATTACTTACCGTCCAGCCACTTAGAGCAGGAGGGATCCAATTAAGCTGGTCTGCTGTGTAACTATCAAAATTGTCCGAGAAAATGGGAGCCGCCTGTGCAGAGACAGAAAACACAGATGCAACAGCCGCTGCGATAATTGCTGATTTAAGCTTCATGATAAAACCTCAAATTTTATATCTGCAGCAAAACAGCGCTGCCCTGTTATTGCTTTTATTCCTGCGTGAGTTTTTCTTTTACCTTGAATTCTCTCACAGTCCTTACTCTACCCAAGATTGACCCGTACCGTATTCTGGTGCCTCAGGATTGGGCTTTGCTCAAAAAGTCTTGCTACGACAACGCACCATGAACCCATCCTTTGTTACGCTTGCAATATTAATTGCCCGGTTAGAAATTGTCATGGGCCATTATGACTATCTTCAATAGGATAATCATACTATAAAAATGGCTACACAGTAGGTCATTCCTACTATGTATGTGACTTGCTAAGAATGCACCACTTGCGGATTCTCTAATCGCCAGCCCTGCATAGCGTACGATACCCCCAAATTATGTACAGATGCTGGCCGTTCTGCCCTGCACTGGCAATCTTGCTCAGCATGTATTCGTAGAGGTCGCCCTTGGTATCGCGGTCTTCCATCGGCACGTGGTCGAGCAAGTCCACCACTTTGGCCAGCAGTGCCGGGGTGGGGATGGTGAAGCGCGCATCCTTCATGTGGTGGGCATAGGTGGAACCATCGCCGCTCATGCTGCGCAGGAAGGGGAACACATGCTCGCCCACCACGGTGTACATCTCGGACGGCGCGAGGTTCTTGAAGCGTGACCAGCGCAGGTCACTGTAATCCCGACCCCTGGCATCCTTGCTCGCCGGGAAGATGCGCCGTTCCATCGGTTTATTGAGACGGGTAGATTTGTTTTCTTCGAGAGTGTGCAGGTCATCCAGCCTGCGCAGGAATAGCAGATAGGTGATTTGCTCCATCACCTCCATTGGATTGGAGATGCCGCCTGACCAAAAGGCGGTCCAGATGCTGTCGACTTGGCCGCGAATTTCGCCGGTAAGCATGTTGCCGTTCCTGTTGTTATGGTTTCGCTGGTGTGTGTCCAGCGCAAATGTAACGGTAAGGCGGGGTTAAGGCAATCCAATACAAGAGAAATGGAGTCGAATGTACTGTGAGCCTGTCGCAGATAAGCGGCAGTATATTGGCAATACATCGTTTGAGCATTGCATTATTTGCCATCATTATTGAATACGCATAATACTCAAATGAGTGGTAACTTAATTAAGTTTGGTAATTATATACTTGACTGACCCAGAATAGTGTGTATAATGGCATCCATACAGTGAGGAGATGCCATGATTAAGCAGTTCAATAGTCTAATAGATTTACTCAAAACCTTCCCAGATGAGCAAAGCTGCATTGACCATTTTACGGCAATTAAGTGGGCAGGCAATGAATATTGCCCCCATTGTGGAAGCCTCAAGGTTTACCACTTCTCTAACAATAGAACCCATAAATGTGGAGATTGCCGGAAGAAGTTTAGCATTCGAGTTGGAACGATTTTTGAAGACTCTAAGATACCTTTGCAAAAATGGTTCATGGCAATCTACCTTGCCACTTCCCATAAAAAAGGTATTTCCAGCATTCAGCTTTCTAAAGATATAGATGTTACGCAGAAAACAGCTTGGTTTATGCTTCATCGTTTGCGCCATGCAAGCCAAACAAAATCATTCAATACCCCATCATTAGGCGGCATGGGCAAGATCGTAGAGATTGACGAGACCTATATTGGCGGTAAAGAAAAGAACAGACATGCCAACAAACGCACAAAAGGTACTCAAGGCCGCTCTACCAAGACTAAAACAGCGGTATTAGGTATGCTTGAGCGTGGCGGTGAATTACGTACTGTCAAAGTACAGAATGGCGCCTCGTTTTCAATCATGCCAGTCATCATTTCAAACATCAGTCCCGATACCAACGTGATGACTGATGAGGCGCGAGCATACAACTTCTTGCCAGCCTCATACACACATCAGGCCATTAACCATAGCCGCCGCGAGTATGTTTGTGGCGATATTCATACCAATTCCATAGAGGGCGCATGGTCACTTTTCAAGCGTGGTATATTGGGTATTCAACACCATATCAGCCCAAAGCATTTAGACCGTTATTTGACTGAGTTCAACTTCCGTTATAACACTCGTACACAGGGCGAGGGTGAAAGGGTGAATAACTTGCTGTCACGTACAAACGGGCGGCTTACCCATAAGGAGCTTATCGCATGAGTGATAGCAAAAAATATGACAAGGCTTTTGGCCTTGATATGCCTATGGATGAAGCTATGCAACGTATAGCGAAAGTAACGAAAGAAGAGGTGCAGGAGCGAGAACAAAAGGGCGAAATGATTGAAGATGGCGAAGCCCAAATAGCACTTTTCAAGGGGAAGGAAGTTCGGCAGGTTTTCCACGAGAACGAATGGTATTTCTCTATTGTGGATGTTATCGAAGCCGTAACTGAAACAGATAGGCCGCGACAGTATTGGTCAGATTTGAAACGGCAACTGTCTGAGAAAGAAGGTTATTCTGAACTGTACGAAAATTTCGTACAGTTGAAAATGCCATCACCAGATGGAAAGCTCCGCGAAACAGATGCGGTAAATGTAGAAACCCTTTTCAGGATAGTGCAGTCTA
>VFJL01000037.1 GCA_009886095.1 Nitrosomonadales bacterium
GGTTACATTTACTTATAAAGAAAAAAGGAGCTACAAGCAAGAACCTGTAACTCCTTGATATTATTGGTAGGCCGTGCGAGATTTGAACTCGCGACCAACGGATTAAAAGTCCGCTGCTCTACCGGCTGAGCTAACGACCCAAAGGGTGCTCATTATACCGATTCACCCCTCGATATAAAAGCTCTTTTGGGGTTGTAGCACCGATAACGGTAGCGATAAGTCCGGGATAGAGGCAGTCGCCAAGGAAGATGCGGTGTACACTCTGATTGACAATGCGGTTTATCGAAAGCATGTCTTCAGCACCAGTCTGTCTCTTTCTGTCTTTCAGTGGTTCAGTTTATTCCCAGTGTCGTGTCAAGATTCTGCTCACATTGTGTTCGTATTGGGAGGCCAGCAGTCGGGTTCTGGTATAATTTTTCATAGATAATCCGGGGACGACGGTTAGGACAAGCATTCAGTATCGCTAGTGTGCCGAATTGCACTGGGTAAGTGCAAGCTCAATCACGCAGCACAACAGCCTCAATTCTTGGGAACGATGAAGCTGTTTCTGCTCGTTTAGTCGTCCCTGCTGGTCAGTCCTGTTGGAATATCAATGCAAGAAATACTAGAAGAAGTAAAGAAAATCCGGGTAGATATTTTTGACATAGACGGGATGCTGGCCGACGGCAACCTTTACTTCATGGTTGGTGTGGTGGCGAGGAAATCAAGATATTCAATGGTCATGATGGTCACGGTATGAAAATGCTAAAGGCAAGCGGGATCGAGCTTACCACCATCGCTAGCAGGGAGCCACGTTGTGTGGAATCGCGAGCACAGAATTTTGGCATCACGCTCGCTCACTAAGGCGCAGAAAACAAACCACAGGTATACGAGACGCTGTGTTGGTGAAGTTGGGGCTGAATGCTCCCATCTGCACACGTGTCGGCGACAATTTGGTAGATTTGCCGGTGATGCTGCGCTGCAGCGCGCAAAGTCTGCGAAATGATAATGCTAGCGCAGGATACTCTGCACGTTCAACAGACGCCGTATCTTAAATGACCAAACAATTACCTTATAGATTTACTAGTCTTCCCAAGCTTCCCTTGGCTTTGCTTATCATGCTGGCAGCAGCGACATTCTGGCTGAGTAAAGTAGTGCAGCCGCCAACTACTGTGGAGGATAGTGGCTCTCGCCGAGATCCCGATTACATACTGGAAGGCCTCTCGATTACCCGAACGGATCATGATGGTATGGCGCGCTATACACTTTTTGCGAAAAAAATGCTGCATTATCCGAGCAACGATAGTACTCCTCGGGTTTTGGCTGTTCCGCAGGAGCAGCCGGTCGCATCCAGCCCCGCTACCGTGCAACCCCAAGCCAATCCCGAAAAACTCCCAGTGCAAATAAAAGCGGACCAAGTCGAGTTATATGGCAGCAATGATGATGTTTATCTCAGCGGAAATGTCACGTTATTACGCGGCGCGAGTAATGGTTCCAGTAAGAAGACAACCATAGTTACCAGTTTCTTGCATGCTATTCCTGATGATGACATCGCCAGAACGGATAAACCCGTGACCATCACCGAAGGGAATGCCACCATTAATGCTGTCGGAATGGAACTGGACAATCACACTCGTATTACCCGGTTACTGTCACACGTAAGGGTTGTCCATGATAAGAAACGCTAGGCTGCTGATTACGTCCCAAATCTATTTATAAGGCATGCATGAAATCGTTTTCCACCATATTGCTGCTGGGACTCCTGTTTGCTGGCCCCGTTCTGGCTGAGCGGGCTGATCGCGACAAGCCAGTCCACTTGGAAGCTGATCGCGCCACCGTAGAAAACGCCACCCGGACTAGCGTGTTCACCGGCAACGTTGTGCTCACTCAAGGCACTCTGATCATTCGCGCCGAGAAAATGGTAGTGAAGGAAGATTCCAGCGGATTCCGGCACGCCACAGCTTTTGGCAATCCCGTCAGTTTTCGGCAGAAACGCGATGGCAGAGATGAATATATTGAAGGCTGGAGCGAACGGATGGAATATGACGGCAAGGCAGATAAGGTCCAGCTCTTCAAAAAGGCACGGCTGCAGCGTGGGCCTGATGAGGTAGAAGGGGACTACATCTCCTATGATGCAGTCAGCGAATTCTTTCAGGTAACGGGCAACAATGAAAAGACGGGCACTCAAGCCAACCCTGCCGGCAGGGTACGGGTAGTGATTCAACCGAAGAACAAACAGGAAAATTCAGCGACCGAGAGTCAGTAGAAGTCCAGCCTTACCTCGGAACCTGAGTTTTGAAGAAATGAGCGAATTTAAGGCTGATAACCTAAAAAAACATTATAAGTCACGTATCGTGGTGCAAGACGTATCGCTTTCTGTCGCCAGCGGTGAAGTAGTTGGTCTACTCGGCCCCAACGGTGCAGGCAAGACTACCTGCTTTTACATGATGGTGGGGCTAGTACCGCTAGATGGCGGCAGCATATGCCTGGATGGGCACGATTTGAGCCAGATGCCGGTCCATCATCGTGCTCGCTTGGGCCTAAGCTATCTGCCACAGGATGCGTCAATTTTCCGGCGGCTTTCTGTGGCGGACAATATTTCTGCAGTATTGGAATTACAGAATTACGAACCCTACGAAATGCAGCAGCACCTTGATAATTTGCTACATGATTTACATATTGGTCATTTACGCAATAACGCCGCCATTAGCCTGTCCGGGGGGGAGCGTCGTCGTGTAGAAATTGCCCGGGCACTGGCAACACAACCACGCTTTATCCTGTTAGACGAACCATTTGCGGGGGTAGATCCTATTGCTGTGCTGGACATTCAGAAAATCATTCACTTTCTCAAAGAGCGCGATATCGGTGTGCTCATTACTGACCATAACGTCAGAGAAACATTAGGAATTTGTGACCGCGCCTACATTATCAATGAAGGCGCGGTGCTCGCTAGCGGCAAACCTGATGAAATCATTTATAATGAGAAAGTAAGAAAAGTGTACTTGGGGGAGCATTTCCGGCTGTGAAAATAAAGATTCGACCTACTCGAGTCCATACTTGTTTGTTGGTTTTTAAAAATTATGAGACCTGCCCTCCAGCTTAAGCTATCGCAACACCTGACACTCACCCCGCAACTGCAACAATCCATACGGTTGCTGCAACTCTCTACGCTTGAGATGAATCAGGAAATAGAGTGTATATCGCAGGAAAACCCTCTACTGGAACTTGATGATAGCGCTGAATACCACGGCATCCAGTCCGATAATCCTCCGACGCGCCCAGTGGCAGATTTATTGGAACATCAGAACCAATCCACGACAGATATACTTACTACCGAGGATGATGCCGGGACGAAAGCAAGCCTGATTGACGAGTCAGACTGGTTTGAGGGCGACAGTGCTTTTCACGGGACGCGGGATGATTATGAGCATGAATCCCTGCAACAGATAGCTGAATCCCTCAGCCTGCGTGAACATCTCAATCTACAAATCAGTCTTAGTCAGGTCGCCGAGCGCGACAGAGGGATCATCAGCCTGCTGATAGACAGCCTGGATGACGATGGCTATCTCACTCAAGATCTGGAAGAACTTGTTAACCTGTTGCCGCCAGAGCTTGAAATAGATCTTGATAACCTGCACATTGCGCTCGAATACTTGCAACACCTGGATCCCCCAGGCATTGGCGCCCGTAACCTGGGGGAATGTCTGGCGCTGCAACTGCGTGCTCTGCCAGAGGATACACCTTACCGTGACCAGGCATTGCTGCTGGTAAGCAGTCATTTGGAAAGCCTGGCATCGCGGGATTTTCGTCTAATCAAAAAATTATTGCATTGTGGTGATGATTGCCTGCGCTCAATCCAGCGTCTTGTCACCCACCTGAATCCTAAGCCAGGTTCGATATTCAATACTGCGGTGACCCGCTATATCATACCCGATGTGATTGTGACCAAGATTGATGGCGCTTGGGTAGCTAACCTCAATCCAGAAGCGATGCCGCACCTCGGGATCAATCGCTTATACGCTTCGATCTTGAAGCACAGCCACGATAACTCGGCACAACGACTGGCCAGTCAACTACGGGAGGCCGAGTGGCTCATCAAGAATGTGAAACAGCGCTTTGACACCATCCTGAGGGTATCTTCTGCTATTGTCGAACGCCAGCGGCAATTCTTCGAGCAGGGTGCAATCGCCATGCGTCCGCTAGTGCTACGAGAAATAGCAGATACTCTGGATTTGCACGAATCCACCGTTTCCCGCGTGACTACGCAGAAATTCATGCACACACCGCGCGGCACATTCGAGTTGAAGTATTTTTTTGGCAGTCATGTTGCGACTGATACCGGCGGCGCTTGTTCTGCTACAGCAATTCGGACTCTAATCAAGCAGTTCGTGCATGCTGAGAATACAAAAAAACCACTAAGTGATAGCCAGATTTCGGAAATTCTGGGACAACAGGGTATTGTGGTTGCCCGGCGCACGATTGCAAAATACCGTGAGTCCATGCAGATCCCCCCGGCTAATCTTCGTAAATCGTTTTGACCCAAGCCAAGGAGACATGATGAATCTTAGTCTTACCGGTCACCATGTGGCAATTACCCCCGCCATAGGTAATTACGTCACTTCCAAGATGGACAAGATCACGCGCCATTTTGATCATGTTATCGATGTCAGTGTGATTCTGTCGATTGAAAAACTTAAGCAGAAGGCCGAAGCCAACGTACATGTACGCGGTAAAGATATTTTTGTCGAACTGACAACATCGACATGTACGCTTCCATAGACAGTCTGGTGGACAAGCTCGGCCGGCAGATACTCAAACATAAGGAAAAAAATGCGGACTACCGCAATAATAATGCATTAAGTGACAAGGAGTTGGAGTAGTCGAGCATCAAGGTGAAAGCTAGTCTACCGCTACTATTTAACAGGCCTAATCGAGTTAACCGAACCCTAATTTATCTTTTATGAATCTAATTGCACAGCTACTGCCCCTATCTAACGTTATCGTAGAATTGGATGCCGCCAGCAAGAAACGCGTATTTGAGCAGGCTGGACTATTATTTGAAAACACTTTGCACATCGCACGGAGCCAGGTATTTGATAGCCTGTTTGCGCGTGAAAAACTGGGTTCTACCGGTCTGGGTCAAGGTGTGGCAATTCCACACGGCAGGATTAAAAAGCTGCGCGAAGCTGCTGCAGCGTTTATCCGTATGAAAGAGCCGATTCCATTCGATGCGCCGGATGGCAAGCCAGTCAATCTGATCTGCATTCTGCTAGTCCCGGAGAAAGCTACGGATCAGCACTTGCAGATCCTGAGCGAGTTGGCACAAATGTTTAGCGACAAGAATTTCCGCGAAAGTCTGCTGACTGGTAAGGATGCGGCGGATGTCCATCAACTTATTTCTAACTGGACGCCAAATGCCCCAGATTAGCATCGCACAGCTATTTGAGGACAAGCGGGAGAAGCTGGAGCTAACCTGGGAAGCGGGCAGGAGTGGTAGCGACAAGCAACTTGATGATGAAACCATCGCTCAGTCTACCCAAGGGGTAGTCGGTCATCTTAATTTCATTCACCCCAACTGGGTGCAGGTATTGAGCGCTATCGAAACTGATTATCTTAATCGGCTCGATCCTGCATCCTTACAGCAGAATATGCAACAATTTTCTCAAAGCAGCATAGCGTGCATCATTGTCGCAGGAGGTGCATCCGTACCGACTCCACTACTCGCATTAGCCGATTCCACCCACATTCCTCTGCTGCGTTCTCCGCATTCCAGTCTGGAAGTGATCTGGCTGTTGCGCACCTACCTAGGGCGCGTCTTAGCGCCATCCAGTAGTCTGCATGGCGTGCTTCTGGACGTACTGGGACTGGGGGTGATGATTACTGGCGAAAGCGGCATCGGTAAAAGTGAACTGGCGCTGGAGCTGGTGAGTCGTGGCCACGGCTTGGTAGCAGATGATGTGGTAGAGCTTCGCCGCATTGCACCAGAAACCCTGGAAGGACGGTGCCCACCGATGTTACGTGATTTTCTTGAGGTGCGTGGACTAGGGGTGCTGAACATTCGTACCATTTTCGGTGAGACTGCAGTACGCCGGCGGAAAAGTATGAAGCTGATTGTGCACCTGCAAAAACCTGGTAGTGCAGATGCTAGCTCGCTGGAGCGATTGCCGATCAGCGATATCAACGAGAATGTTATGGGCATTAAGATTCGTAAGGTCATCATTCCAGTTGTCGCAGGACGCAATTTGGCAGTACTGGTAGAAGCAGCAGTAAGGAATTATGTTTTGCAGTTGCGTGGCATCGATAGCACTAAAGAATTTCTTGCACGGCACGAGCAGGAAATGGGGAATGAAAGGAATCAAGTAACGATACGAAAATAAAATGTGACTTGCATAAAGCGGGGGGTTGAGAGTATTCTTGCCGCTTCACTCGCATGGATAAAATATTTATTCCTGAAAATATGTTCATAATTGCTTGACCAAGCCCAAATGGCTTGCTATAAAAGTGGCTACAGGATTTCCTGTAACTTTCTTACAAATAATGAAAGGGGAATTACGTGAATAAATCTGAACTCATTAACGCCATCGCTAAATCTGCTGACATCTCAAAAGCCTCAGCAGGTAATGCATTGGACGGCGCGCTATCTGCGGTTAAAGCTGCTCTTAAAAAAGGGCAAAGCGTTACTTTAGTCGGATTTGGAACTTTCAAAGTCGGCAAACGTGCAGCCCGTACTGGTCGCAACCCTCGTACTGGCGAAGCTATTAAAATCAAAGCTGCCAAGGTTCCGAAATTTAGTCCTGGCAAGGCACTCAAAGATGCAGTAAACTAGAGCGCCTTTTTCGGAGGGTGCTTAGCTCAGTTGGTAGAGCGTCGCCCTTACAAGGCGAATGTCGGCGGTTCGACCCCGTCAGCACCCACCAGCCGTTATTCCACAGGTTTCAGGAGTGGTAGTTCAGTTGGTTAGAATACCGGCCTGTCACGCCGGGGGTCGCGGGTTCGAGTCCCGTCCACTCCGCCAAATTTTGCGCTAAACCAGGGCGAACGCAAGTTCGCCCTTTTTATTCGTTTCCTGGATTTAAAAAGTGTTTGATTTTGTTCATAAAAAGAAACTTGTAGTTCAGTTCATCCTGGTGCTGGCGACATTGCCATTCCTGTTCTGGGGAGTGGAGTCGTACCAAGGTGATGGGGAGGATTACGTCGCGCTAGTAGCTGGGGAAAAGATACAGCGCCTGGAACTTGACCAGGCAATGCGCAACCAGCAGGAGAGTATGCGTGGCACGCTGGGGGAGGATGCCACCATGCAGGATAGTCCGGAAGTAAGGCTTGCCGTGCTGGACAGACTAATTCAGCAGCGCTTGCTGAAGCAGGAGGCAGGACGTATTGGCTTGACCATACTGGATCCGCAATTGGTGGGAGTAATACAGGATATTGCAGCATTTCAGCAGAATGGAGTGTTTTCCAACCAGCGCTACGAAGAACTTTTGCGTGATCAGGGAATGACCCCATTGACGTTCGAAACACGTGTGCGCCAAGAGCTGCTGCAACAGCAGCTGATTGATGCTTACACTAGGAATAGCTTTGTTCCGGATGTAGTGGCAGAGAGAGTCATGCGCTTGAGCGAAGAGAAACGTGAAGTCAGCTTGATTCAAATTCAGCCAGAGCAATTCCTGTCGCAGGTTAGGCCGGATGATGTTGCCATTAAATCTTATTACGACCGTCACCAGGCTGAGTTTCAGGTACCGGAACAGGCGCGTGTCGAGTATCTGGTACTGTCACTGGATGATCTGGCCAAACAGATGCAGGTGAGCACCGAAGAAACCAGGAAATATTTCGATGAACACAAGGATGAACTTGGTCAGCCAGAAGAGCGTCAAGCCAGCCATATTCTGATAGCTGCGGCTTCTACCGCATCCGATACGGACAAAGCTGCGGCGCGGGCCAAGGCGGAACAGTTGTTGGCACAGGTCAAACAGGCGCCGCAAAACTTTGCTGATCTTGCCAAGCGAGATTCTCAGGATCCGGGTTCAGCGGTCAAAGGTGGCGATCTTGGTTTTTTTGGACGTGGCATGATGGTCAAGGCTTTCGAGGATGCAGTTTTTCAGATGAAGCCAGAAGAGATTCGGGGGCCAATTCAGACAGACTTCGGGTTCCATATCATCAAACTCACTGCAATAAAAACTGGTAAGGCAGTAAATTTTGACGATGTGAAAACCCAGGTTGAGCAGGACCTAAAAAAACAAAAAGCCGAAAAGACGTTTGGTGAAATGGCTGATGGCTTGAGCAACATGGTATATGAGCAGAGTGACAGCCTGCAGTCAGCTGCGGAAAAATTCAAGCTAGCTATCAGGCAGAGCGACTGGGTCAGCAGAAACGGGGGCGAACCTCCCTACTTGACCAACAGCAAGCTGTTGCAAGCGATATTCTCGGAAGACGCGATTAAGAACAAGCGTAACACCGAGGCGATCGAAGTTACACCGAATACCTTGGTTGTGGCAAGAGTTGTGAACCATAGGCAGGCAGCCATGCGTTCTCTAGCAGCAGCGAAGGATGAAATTACCATGCTCGTAGTCCGTCAGCAAGCGGCTGAGGCGGCCATCAAGGAAGGCAGGGAAAAGCTCGCGCGATTGCAGAAAGGCGAGAACGCCATAGTTTCGTGGGGTCCCATCCAGCAGGTTTCCCGCCAGCAACCACAAGGCATGGACAATGAAACCTTACGCACAATTTTCAAAGCAGGGTCAACTGAATTGCCATCCTATACCGGAGTGGTTAATCCTCAAGGTGGTTTTACTCTAGTTCGCATCAACCGCATAACCGAATCGACGCCTACGGATGTGGCCAAGCACAAGGCCTTTGGCAGACAATTGCAACAATTACTTACCCAGGAAGAGCTCGCGGCTTCTCTTGCCGGAATCAGACAACGATCTGAAGTGACAGTAAAGAAATAAAATTCCGGAAAGAAGCAGGTGTACCCAGCAGCAAAACCTGGACGTGCCACAGCTAATCGATGTCGAAGGCAACTGTATTGAATCCGGCATCGACATAAGTGACTTCTCCGGTAATCCCGCTGGCCAGATCGCTGCATAAGAAAGCCGCAACATTACCGACTTCCCCAGTAGAAACGTTACGCCGTAACGGCGCGACTTTCTCGGTATAACTCAGCAGCTTTCCAAAATTACCGATACCCGCCGCCGCCAGAGTTTTGATCGGGCCAGCTGAAATTGCATTGACGCGTATTCCTTTGGGGCCAAGACTGGATGCCATGAAGCGCACGTTGGCTTCAAGGCTTGCTTTGGCCAGTCCCATCACGTTGTAATTTGGCATGACCCGTACTGCGCCCAGATAGGTGAGTGTCAGCAACGAACCATTTCTGCCTTGCATCAGCAGCATTCCGGCTTTTGCCAGCGCAACAAAGCTGTAGGAGCTGATATCATGGGCAATGCGGAAAGCTTCGCGATTTACGCTTTCCAGGTAGTCCCCGCTCAATGCCTCGCGCGGGGCGAAGGCGATAGAGTGAACGATACTATCGAGACCATCCCAGCGTTTTCCCAGATCGTCGAAGCATTGGATGATTTCGTCGTCACTCGCGACATCGCAGGGAAACAGTAAATCACTGCCGAATTCGGCAGCAAGTTTCTCAACCCGTTCGTGTACTCCCTCTCCTTGATAAGTGAAGGCAAGTTGCGCGCCTTCGCGGTGCATTGCTTTGGCGATGCCGTAGGCGATGGAGCGATTGCTAAGCAGCCCGGTAATGAGGATGCGTTTATCGGTAAGAAATCCCACGTTATATGTCCTTATGAGGGTTGAGGAGTTCGGCTGATTATAGCCCAAGGCTTGTTAGATCTGAAGAATCATAGAGAGATTCTGATGGGTGTCTCTAAGAATTCGAAGCTCTAAACAAAACAAGGCGGGAACAAAAAATGCAGATGCAGCATTTGCTCTTCATATTTTGGGTGAGTTCGTTACAGAGCAGATTACACGGTTTTTTACAGCGCATGGCTACGTTGCAATTTCGCTGGAATGAAATGACCATTCCGCATCATTACGCCTTGCCTTGCACACCAGAAACCGTACACTCTACTCTGTCCAACTGCCGGATTTAGGATGATGGATATGTAAGGAAACATTTTTTGTGGGCAACGAAGTACCGTAGCGAAATCCGGATTCTTAGAGATCCCTGATCGAGACCGTGGTTTTTCCACCTCACCTATGCCGGGTATTTAGGCTAAACTATCACGCCAATGAAGGCTACGCTCAAATACCTGCTGGCACCGCTTGTGGTTTTACTGTCTGCCTGTAGCGGCAATCCCTGGAATAGTCCCTATCCCGCTGCCGATGCGGGAAAAAATACCCTTTATAGTGCGTTTTCTGAGCGTCCCAAACATCTTGATCCGGTGCAGTCTTACAGTTCCAACGAAATTCTGCTTACTGCACAGATTTATGAGCCGCCGCTGCAATATCACTACCTGAAACGCCCCTATACATTGATTCCAGCAACAACGGCCAAGATGCCGGTGGCACAATATTTCGACAAGAACGGAGCGAATCTGCCAGACGGTGCTGATACCGCACAAATCGCTTATACAATTTATGAAATTTCCATTAAACCTGGTATTCGCTACCAGCCTCATCCGGCATTCGCCAAGAATGAGCAGGGGCAATTTCTTTATCACGATTTAACTACCGAAGATCTGACCAAGGTTTACAAACTCGCCGATTTTCACCACACCGGTACACGCGAATTAACCGCAGAAGATTATGTGTTCGAGATCAAGCGGCTGGCCCATCCCAGACTGCATTCACCGATTCTTGGCTTGATGTCGGATTACATCGTTGGCCTCAAGGAGTATTCCGCGACCCTCAAGGCAGCAGCCGAGGCGCAGGCCGGGCAGGAGGGCAGCGACGCTTATCTGGATTTGAATAGTCATTTTCTGGAAGGTGCGCAGGTGGTGGATACCCACACTTATCGCATCAAGATCAAGGGAAAGTACCCGCAGTTCATGTACTGGTTGGCAATGCCATTTTTCGCGCCGATTCCCTGGGAGGCAGAACGTTTTTACACTCAGCAGGGGTTGGCAAAAAAGAACATTACGCTCGACTGGTATCCCGTTGGCACCGGGCCTTACATGCTCACCGAGAACGATCCCAACCGGGTGATGATACTGGAAAGGAATCCCAATTTTCATGGTGAAACCTACCCGTCCGAAGGAATGCAAAGAGACGAGCGGGCGGGTTTACTGGCGGATGCGGGCAAACCATTGCCTTTCATCGACCGGGTGATATTCAGCCGTGACAAGGAAAGCATTCCACGTTGGAACAAATTTCTGCAGGGCTATTATGATGCGTCGGGAATTGGCTCCGACAGTTTTGATCAGGCAGTGCAACTGACGGGACAGGGTGAAGCAACCGTGACCGAGGCGATGAAAGCGCAGGGTATTCGACTGGAGACGGAGGTCGCAACTTCCACCTACTACATGGGTTTCAACATGCTGGATCCAGTAGTGGGCGGGCTCTCCCAGTCTGCCAGAAAATTGCGGCAGGCCATTTCCATTGCAGTGGATTATGAGGAGTATGTTTCAATATTCGCCAATGGCCGCGGCATTCCGGCACAGGGGCCAATTGCACCGGGAATTTCCGGCCATCGTGATGGCAAAGAAGGAATCAACCCGGTGGTATATGACTGGTTAAACGAGCGACCGCAGCGTAAACCAATTGCAGCTGCCAAAGCATTGCTGGCAGAGGCTGGCTATCCCAACGGCATGGATGCCAAAACCGGCGCGCCGCTGGTGTTATATTTCGATGTGACTGCCCGTGGTGCCGACGACAAGTCCAGTCTCGACTGGATGCGTAAACAATTCCAGAAGATCAATATTCAATTGGTGGTGCGCAGCACCGACTACAATCGTTTCCAGGACAAAATACGCAAGGGCAATGCACAGATTTTCGAGTGGGGCTGGAATGCTGATTATCCCGATCCGGAGAATTTTCTTATTCTGCTGAGTGGTGCGGAACGGAAGGTCGATAACGACGGACAGAACGCTGCTAATTACAATAATCCTGAATACAATCGCCTGTTCGAGCAGATGAAGAACATGGAGGATAGTCCCGAGCGTCGGCAAATTATTGATCACATGGTGAGAATCCTGCGTCACGATGCGCCCTGGCTATGGGGATATCATCCCAAGGATTACGGGCTATATCATGCTTGGTATGGCAATGTAAAACCCAACAAGCTGTCGAACAATAACATCAAGTACTTCCGCATAGACGGCAACCTGCGGGAACAAAAGCGGCGCGAATGGAATGAGCCGGTGCTGTGGCCTATTGTGCTGGGATTGATGGTGCTGGTGGCGAGTCTGGTTCCCGCAGTAATCGCATATCGCCGCAGGGAGCGGGGCATGGGAACAAGTCATACCTTGCCTGCTGCGCAGGAACCGGGAGCAGGCAATGCTTAATTACATCATTCGCCGCATGCTCTACGCCATCCCAATCCTGATCGGAGTGAATCTGATCACCTTCACCTTGTTCTTTGTAGTCAATACGCCCGACGACATGGCGCGGATGCAGTTAGGTATCAAGCGTGTCACCCCCGAGGCTATCGAAAAGTGGAAGCATGAGCGGGGTTACGACAAGCCGTTGATATTCAGCGAGGCAGAGCAAGGCGCGGCTAAATTCACCCATACTATTTTTTTCGAGAAGTCGGCTGCCATGTTTGCTTTTGATTTTGGACAAGCCGACGACGGACGTGATATCGCTTATGAAATCAAGGCGCGCATGCTGCCGAGTCTCGCCATAGCGTTGCCGGTGTTTCTGTTGGGGTTGGTTGTCTACATCACGTTTGCGCTAGTGATGGCATTTTTTCGTGCCACCTATGTGGATTTCTGGGGGGTGGTGTTATGTGTCGCCTTGATGTCCATCTCCAGTCTGTTCTACATCATCGGCGGGCAATTCCTTATCAGCAAATTATGGCATCTGGTTCCTATTTCCGGCTATGGCAGCGGACTCGATGCAGGCAAGTTTCTGGTGCTACCAGTCATCATTGGTGTGATTAGCGGTGCTGGTGCCAGCACCCGCTGGTACCGCACCATTTTTCTGGAGGAAATGGGCAAGGATTATGTCCGTACTGCCCGTGCCAAGGGTTTACCGGAAAGCATCGTATTGTTCAGGCATGTGCTCAGAAACGCCATGATTCCAATTCTTACCGGCGCGGTGGTAGTGATTCCATTGCTGTTCCTCGGCAGCCTCATCGCCGAATCATTTTTTGGCATTCCCGGATTGGGTAGCTATACCATCGACGCCATCAACTCGCAGGATTTTGCCGTAGTGCGCGCCATGGTTTTCCTGGGATCGCTGCTTTATATCATCGGACTGATCTTAACGGATATCTCCTATACGCTGGTGGATCCCAGGATAAGGCTGGAATGACCATGCTCTTCAAACCCGTCATTCTCTGGACCGATTCGCTCATCTACTTGCTGGTGATAGTGGTGCTCGCTTTTGTCTGGCATGTGCGGCGCAACGAGCACATGCTGGCGCCGTGGCGGCGGGTAGGACATAGTGCGAGCGGGATGGCGGCACTCACGGTGCTGGTATTTTTTATTGCGGTTGGATTACTCGATACGGTGCATTTCCGTCCTGCTGTCGAGAATAATGACAACGGCAATAGCGAAAAAGTTTATAGCGTGGAAGTACTGAGCCTGCTCGATATCATTGCCGCACCATTGCGCACGCGCGTAGAAAAAACCTACTCGGCACCATTTGCCGCACACCTCTACGCCAGAGAAACAATTGAGCTTCCAGACGGTGGGCAGATAAGGGAGTTCCCACGCTTGCAATTTGGTGGGGCGCATTTGCAGAATCCTGAAGCACAACTTACCGCTGATGTAACCTGGCGAGCGGCGGCAGGCGCCGGGCTGGGTGTGTTTGTCTGGTGCGTGCTGGTAATTTTGTTGAGCGCATCATTGGCACACCGGGATAACGTAGGGGTTTTATATACGCTCTCTGCCATCCGGCGCGGCGCGACCGAAATTCCATGGAACGCGGTGCTGGTTACGCTGGTGCTGATACTCTCACTGCTAGGTGCTGCACTGGCGTTGTCCGTCCACTACCACATATTGGGTACTGACAAAGTGGGACAGGATGTGTTCTATCAATCACTTAAGAGCATCCGCACCGGACTGGTGATCGGCACGCTCACCACGCTGATGATGCTGCCGTTTGCGTTGCTGCTCGGCATCATGGCCGGATATTTCCGGGGTTGGGTAGACGATGTAATTCAATACATATACACCACGTTGAGTTCGATCCCCGGCGTATTGCTGATTGCAGCTGCGGTACTGATGATGCAGGTGTACATGGAAACTCATCCAGAATTGTTCGACACCATTGCCGCGCGTGCTGATCTGCGCCTGCTGTTTCTTTGCATCATACTTGGCGTCACCAGTTGGACCGGTTTGTGCCGCCTGCTGCGCGGTGAAACCTTGAAACTGCGCGAGATGGAATATATTCAGGCAGCTCATGCATTCGGCGTTTCCCACTGGCGCATCATCAGTCGCCACATTCTCCCCAATGTAATGCACATTGTGCTGATCGCTACAGTGATGGATTTCAGCGGGCTGGTTCTGGCTGAAGCCGTGCTGTCTTATGTCGGTGTCGGCGTTGATCCTTCCACAATCAGTTTTGGCACCATGATCAATGCTGCCCGCCTGGAAATGGCGCGCGAGCCGATGGTGTGGTGGGCGTTGCTCTCGGCTTTCGGTTTCATGTTTGCGCTGGTTCTGAGCGCCAATCTATTTGCCGATGCAGTGCAGGATGCATTTAATCCACGCGTGCGCACCTGGCCGGTAAAAGCCGGGAAACCGTACCGCCGCAAAAGACAGGAGGAAGATCCAGAAACCAAACCTAATGCCGCTACGGCCAAGGACGTTATTTCTCCATGAGTCCGCTGCTGCAAATCGACAACCTTGAAACCATTCTCCACACCGGCACCACGCCGGTGCGGGCGGTAGACGGGCTGACCCTGCAGATCATGCAGGGTGAAACCTTCGCGTTACTGGGGGAGTCCGGCTGCGGCAAATCCATGACAGCGCTTTCCATTATGCGATTGCTGCCAGAGGTGGGCGAGATCGTCGCTGGCTCGATCAGGATCGGCGGAGAGGATTTGCTGTTGTTGCCAGAAGCGGCCATGCGCAATGTGCGCGGCAAGCGCATCAGCATGATTTTCCAGGAACCGATGCTGAGTTTGAATCCGGTGATGACAGTGGCAGAGCAGATTAGTGAAGTGCTACGGCGGCATTTCAATTTGCGTGGTGAGGCAGAGCAACAGCGCGTGCTGGAAATATTGAATCAGGTAGGGATACCCGATGCAGCCCGGCGCATGACTGAATATCCGTTCCAGTTTTCTGGTGGGATGAAGCAGCGGGTGATGATCGCCATAGCGCTGGCTGGAGAACCGGAGCTGCTGATCGCCGATGAACCCACCACCGCACTGGACGTTACCATTCAAGCCCAAGTGCTCGATCTCATGCGTGATCTGCAGCAACGCAACGGCATGGCGATTCTACTGATCACGCACGATCTCGGTGTGGTGGCAGAAATGGCGCAGCGGGTAGCGGTGATGTACGCGGGTGAAATTATCGAAACGGCAACGCGCACAGAATTCTTCCGCAGCCCCGCACACCCCTATTCATGTAAACTATTTGCCTCGCTGCCCGGAAAAACCAAGCGCGACCAAGGGTTGGCGGTGATCAGCGGCAGCGTGCCACCGCTGTCACGCGAGTTCATTGGCTGCCGCTTTGCCGACCGCTGCGATCACGCTTGGGATTTGTGCCGTACTACTGCACCGGAGTGGAGCCTAGTGGCTACAGACCATCAGGTGAGATGTCATCTTTTTAATCAGAATTCAGGATCGAGGATTCAGGATTCTATTAAAGCAGCAGAAGTTCTTCCTCAGGCAGCCTTTAAATCTCAACCTGCCATTTTCAATTCTGAATTATTGCGTGTCACTGATCTCAAAGTCCACTTCCCCATCCATAAGGGTCTGATGAAACGGGTAACAGGACATGTCAAGGCAGTGGATGGAGTGTCGCTGACAATTCCTCAGGGCGGTACCTTGGCGCTGGTAGGCGAATCAGGTTGCGGCAAGACTACGGTGGGCAAGGGTATTCTGCAACTGATCGCGCCCACTGCAGGGAGTGTGTGCTACGACGGCTTGGAACTGGTGGGACTGGAACGCAAACAGTTACGCGAGAAGCGCGCTGAATTCCAGATCATCTTCCAGGATCCATATTCATCGCTCAATCCGAGAATGCGCATTGTCGACATTATCGAGGAAGGCATGGATGCGCTGAATGTCAAAGACAAAGTAGGCCGCGTTGGGCATCAGTCCGCGCTGCCAGCGGGAAAAGAAGTGGACGCGCTGTTGCAACGAGTGGGGTTGCCGCCGGAAACCAAATGGCGCTACCCGCACGAATTCTCTGGTGGCCAGCGTCAGCGCATCGCTATCGCCCGTGCGCTGGCAGTCAACCCCAGGCTGTTGATTTGCGATGAGCCTACCAGTGCGCTGGACGTATCGGTACAGGCACAGATCCTGAATTTGCTGAAGGAACTGCAGGACAGTCTAGGGCTAGCATATTTATTTATTACGCACAATATTTCGGTGGTGGAATACCTCGCCGATGAAGTGGCCGTGATGTACCTGGGAAGAATTGTAGAATGGGGCAGTGTGGATGAAGTGCTGGGCAATCCCAAACATCCCTATACTCAGGCGCTGCTGTCGGCGGTGCCGGTAGTCGAACTTAATCCCAAACGTGAAGTCATACGCCTGCATGGGGATTTGCCCTCACCTGCCAACCCGCCAGCAGGTTGCCACTTTCATCCGCGCTGCCCTCACGCCATGCCGGTGTGCCACGAGACTTATCCGGGGAGCAGCAACTTCAGTTCAACCCATACAACGCGCTGTCATCTTTATCCACAACCGCAGAATACATCCACCTTACAGCAGAAAAACGCGAGGACTACCGTATGACGATTAGCCAGGAAGTGGCGCGGCGACGCACCTTCGCCATCATCTCGCACCCGGACGCAGGCAAGACTACGCTCACCGAAAAGCTGTTGCTATTTGCCGGTGCCATCCACATCGCCGGCAGCGTCAAGTCGCGCAAAGCCAGCCGTCATGCCACCTCCGACTGGATGGAGATCGAAAAGCAGCGGGGTATTTCCGTGGCCAGTTCGGTGATGCAGATGGAATACCGCGGCTGCGTCATCAACCTGCTGGATACGCCGGGCCACCAGGATTTTTCCGAGGACACTTACCGCGTGCTGACCGCCGTGGATGCGGCGCTGATGGTGATCGATGCCGCCAATGGCGTGGAAGCCCAGACCCTGCGGCTGCTGGAAGTATGCCGCGCGCGTAATACCCCCATCCTCACCTTCGTCAATAAAATGGATCGTGAAGTGCGTGAACCGCTCGACCTGATAAACGAGATCGAGCAGACGCTGCACATGGCAACCGTGCCCTTCGCCTGGCCGGTGGGAATGGGCCATCACTTTCACGGCGTATTCGACCTGAAGCGCGACCGCATGCGCGTGTTTCAACCGGGTGAGGATAAACTGGGCGACGATGACGAAATCATCACGGGGCTGGATAATCCGGCACTGACAGCACGCTTTGGCGAGAGTTTCACCCAGGCGCGGCAGGAAATAGAACTGATCCGCGGTGCCTCGGAGGAATTTGACCATGCGGCTTTTCTTGCCGGTCAGCAGACCCCGGTATTTTTCGGCTCTGCCATCAACAATTTCGGCATCCAGGAAGTGCTCGATGCACTGATCGATCTGGCGCCATCACCCGGGCCGCGCAAAGCCATCCAGCGCGTGGTGCAACCGGACGAGCCAAAATTCTCCGGTGTGGTATTCAAAATACAGGCTAACATGAATCCGGCCCACCGTGACCGCATTGCTTTCGTGCGTATCTGCTCGGGGCGGTTCGAACGCGGCATGAACCTGCATGTGGTACGCAGCGGCAAGGACATCCGCCCCGGCAGCGTGGTATCTTTTCTCTCGCAGCGGCGCGAGCTGCTCGATGTCGCCTACCCGGGCGACATCATCGGCATTCCCAATCACGGCACCTTGCAGCTGGGGGACACGCTGACGGAAGGCGAAGAACTGCAGTTTACCGGCTTGCCGTTCTTTTCCCCCGAGATCTTCCAGACAGTCGAGCTTGCCGATCCCATGCGCGGCAAACAGCTCAAACTGGGACTTGCTCAGCTGGGTGAGGAAGGCGCGATCCAGGTATTCCGGCCGCATGCTGGCGGTGCTTTGCTACTGGGCGCTGTCGGCACTTTGCAGTTCGAGGTGGTGGCACACCGGCTCAAGCACGAATATGGCGTGGACACCCGCCTCGCTTCCGCCAAGTATCAAATGGCGCGCTGGGTCACGGCTGACGATCCGCGCGAACTGAAACGGTTCATCGATACCAACGCGCATCGTGTCGCCTACGACGCAGTCGATGCCCCCACTTTTCTGGCCGCGTTCGGTGCCGAGTTGAGTGTCGCCCAGGAAAGCTGGAAGTTGATTAGCTTCCACCGGCTACGCGAGCATGCTGGTCTGGTGTTCCAGACCCATATGGATGGTTGAACGAGTGTTTGTGTGAACTGTTACTTGCCCCCTAAGTGAGGGGTGCGCCGGTTTTGACAAGTTCCTCACGAATGCAGCGCTAGACCGCTAAACATCGTGAAATTTTATACGTTCGCGATGGGACATGATGAATGACTAAAGCATGGGTTTTGTTATTACGCTATAAAGCTAGACTTGACCCCGTAGACTTTCTGCAGGTCCACAGCCTCCGCTCACGGTCCACCGATATAACAAGTCGCGCGGTGCGAATTTTTGAGCGTCATCTCTCCCGCTTAGTTACGGGCGGTAGTCGCCAGTACGCCCAGTAAGGAGCGTCGTGCCAGCTTCTTCTCTACCTGCTCTTGAATTTTCTCTCGAGCATAGTTGACCGCGACTAAACCACCGGCCACAACAGGTGCAGCCACTCCAAGAATTCCTAACGACGGAATGAAATGTGCTGCTGTGCCCAATACTATACCCCCCGCCCCAAAGGTTATCCCTAAGGCATTCTTGGATGAGTACTTATCCTCAATTTCCTTGATGGTTTTCTGATGTTTCTGCACTAGACTCTCCACTCCATGAGTTACCTCGCGCACCACGCGACCCAGGTCCGTCTCACCAGCAGCTGACAGCATCGCTGTGTGCTTGCGAAGCTCTTCGCGGAAAACAAGATTTTCCTGATTTTGTAACAGCTTGGCCAGCGTTGGGATGGGCACATTTTCAAGCCATGCGAGTCCTTCGCATTGTAACGCTCTCACTGTTAGGAGCGCGTCTTCAGAAAGGATGCCACTACGACATAAACTCTGCGCAGCGCTTTGCGCACATTTCTCAAAGTAATGCCAATGAACTTGTTGTGTCAGAAGCGGTTGTGCAGAAAGCTTCTCCATTCTCAAGTAGATGATATTGTGGTGCCAACCGCTCCATAATTGCGAGTACGATGACAGCTCCGGGGGGCATCTTCTCTATTTCCGCCATGTCCTCAGGAGATCGGTACCCACGAAGATCGGCTAGATGAAGCTCAATTGCCTTGCGTGCTGATAATTCCTGACCCGGTATTCCACCACTGGGTACAAATAGCTGAGCTCTCAGCATTGCATCAATGAATTCGTTTTGCCGCTTACGTGCATACTCCATCAATTCATCTATCGATGACCAAGTGGCAGAGCAAGCAGAACCTACAACTTGAACTACAAGATCATTTATTCCAATCTGCGTCTGTATGTCCCTTTCCTCAAGGCTCCTTTCGAAGCTGGGAAATACCACGATAGGTGGCACAGGTAATCGTACGTCCACCAGTGGCTTGAGTTGAAGAATTCGGTGTAGATTGAGTAGTAATTCAATGTACTTCGCCTTCAGTTGAAGCTCGGCTTCTAAGAACGGGTATATGGGGTCTGGAATCAGTTGAGTATCAACGTAGAGCCCCATCTTTTGCACGCCACCGAGCGCAGATGGGCCAAATGTTCTCTGACCTCCAAGCACGATCTTAAGTCCGCCGAGTTCTTTGGCGTGATTGAATAGCGCAAGGGAATACTTGTCATAGAACTTTCCCAGGTCCCCGAGTGCTGCATTGAACTCGTGCTCGAAAGTTCCAGCCTTCCCTTTTAGTTTCGCTAGAAAACCATCCTTTATATCTTCATATGAGTGAATGGCCTCGTATGAGTGACCAGTCATAGCAACGAATACCGCAGCAAATAAGCGAAATAGCTCTGATTGGCCATCTGAGAGATTAATTTCGGCAATGATCTTATTGCGGCTTTCCGTATTAATAAACCTGAGCGCCATGGCGGACTCGCGAACTAAACTCAGCGCTTGTTTTGAAAGCCGACCAGGATCGAGCAACTCACCCGGTTTTAGAGATAGTGCCATGATCTCTCGGACCAGCTTCTCATCCTGTGGCCGAAAATTCATCTTGCCGCTACGAACTGCTACCTGCAGCTCCAAGAGTCGCTGCGTAATGTCAATTTGCTCTCCTCTATCCATTGAGACACTCCTCTTGCAATAATTTCCGCGTATGTCTCACAATCTTAGGCCGCCCTATCTTAAAGCAGTCAAGTTGCATAGATTTCTTTTCCCGACAAAAGGGGCAAAGTAAACCAATCCTAGATGTGTTGACGACTGTGACCGACGATCTTGGTGCGATGCTGCCGGCCGCACCAGTCTGTTCCCAACCCAAAATCGACTGTTGGAAACGATCCTCACCACTTCAGGCGTTGCTGTTCCTGACGGATATCTATTTGTTTTGCCTGACTCTCCCAATCGTTGCTAATCTGAGTTAGCAATCCTACAGTCCTCGGGTAGCTAGGCATCGCTCTTGCCCAGCTTCGCGCCTGCTCAGCAAGCGTTGCCATGAGGGTCAGACTCGATTGATTCAAGCAACAAATAACAAGGCGGATTGAGCCAAGTTCGAGAGGCGAGGATCGGAAATCCGAGCAAATAAAGCACCCCGCAGCAAGCTACGGGGTATTAACACCGCTCTTCAAGCTGCTGGCTATCGCCAGCCTTCGCACCAAGGTGCGGGGAATTTACCCGAAGAGATTAAAATTCGATGGTAGACCCCATCGATCTCCTATCAGCCGTCGTTGGACTGACAATTATGCTCTACTCATTACGTGTTTAGTTTAATGAAATCCCTGCCGTAGATAAGTAGCCCATCCACCAAGGTCAGGAAATAAACAACCAGAATGAAAGCCCCTGAACTCAAGTTGTTTTAGTAATGTTTCTTTATCTTTACCTTGAGCCATTGGATAACACATGGTGGATTCAACTCTGAAGTGCAACTTTTCTAAGTGAATTTAGGTGGCGAGCTGCGTTAATATCGGAGCCACTTAAACGACCAAGTAAAAGGAGCACAGATGAAGAA
>VFJL01000072.1 GCA_009886095.1 Nitrosomonadales bacterium
TGCGACCATAAAATACATCCACCCGCACGTTGGCATTCTCGCGCATAGTGTAGGCTGCGCCCAGCAAAAACAAGGCGGCGAACAGATGCCACTCCAGTTCCTGCATGGCGATGGACCCCGATGCAAAAACATAGCGTGCGATCACGTCGATGAACACCACGCTGATCATGGCTACGCATAGCCAACCGGCAATCCAGCCGAATGCCCCTGAGAGCCGGTTGATGGCTTGCTCAAATTTACGCAGGAAGTTCATCTGGAAATTTTTTAGCTATGGAGAAAAACTGAACGATGCAATAGTGGTCCACGAGAAGTCGGTACGCACCACCCCATGCTCTGAAGATATACAAGCGGGGCATCTGCATAGCTTTAACCCGGATCATCCGGGTCTAACCACCCGCAATCGTCATCCGATCTATCAATAGAGACCCGCATTGTTTGGAACCTTGCACCAGCGTATCACTACCCACCGCAGAGATACCAAGCAGCATGTCCTTCAGGTTGCCAGCGATGGTGATTTCCTCAACTGCATGGCGGATCTCTCCGCCTTCCACCCAGTAGCCCGCTGCACCCCGGGAATAATCTCCCGTGACGGAATTCACGCCATGACCGAGCAATTCGGTTACTAACAGTCCCTTGCCCATTTTTTTCAGCAGCGCGGAAAATTCCAGCGGCGCACCGTTTTCCAGAATCAAGTTGTGGTTACCGCCAGCATTTCCAGTAGTGCGCAACCCAAGCTTACGTGCAGAATAACTACCGAGAAAATAACCCTGTACCACACCATTCTCAACCACTTTGCGCTCGACTGTGGCGACACCTTCATCGTCGAATGCCCCGCTGGCCAAGCCTTTTTTCAGATGGGGCAACTCGCGAATTTGAATATCCGGTGCAAATACCTGCCTGCCGATGCTATCCAGTAAAAATGAAGATTTCCGATAAAGGCTGCCGCCACTTATGGCACCCACAAAATGCCCTATCAGACTAGAGGCGATGGGGGCTTCGAACAGCACCGGCAGTTCACAGGTAGCGATTTTTTTTGCACCCAGTCGTGCCACGCTACGCAGCCCCGCTTTTTTTCCTATGTTATCGGCATGTTCCAGATCGGTGGCATCACGCGCTACACTGTACCAGTAGTCGCGCTGCATGGTGTCATTCTGGCCCGCGATCACCGCACAGCTGATACTGTGACGGGAAGTAGGATAACCCCCCATGAAACCGAGACTATTGGCGTAAACAAACTGTGATTCACTTAGCGAAATACTGGCTCCTTCAGAATTAGTAATGCGCTTGTCGACTGCAAACGCTGCGGCCTCACAAGTCTGGGCAAGCTGTATCGCTTGCTCCACGGGTAAGTCCCACGGGAAATACAAGTCAAGATCGGGAAATTCACGCGCCAGCAAATCGACATCGGCCAGCCCAGCACAGTCGTCTGTAGCGGTATATTTTGCAATGGACAAGGCTGCGGCCACGGTATCGCGCACCGCTTGTGGTGAGAAGTCAGAAGTGCTGGCGTTGCCACGTTTCTGGCCGATATAGACCGTCACCGACAGACCCTTGTCACGGTTGTATTCAATAGTTTCCACCTCGCCCCGGCGCACTGTGACATTTTGACCAAAACCGTCCGATACATCAGTCTCACAGGCACTGGCGCCAGCTTCCCTAGCGTAATCCAGAATGTCACGGGCAATCTGCTGGAGCGTTGCATGGGGATAGGAAAAGCGTGTGGAGGAAAGGGCGATATTGTTCATGGGGTAGGCTTTATGGAAATTGCATTGCACCAAAAACCCTTGAATCTTGTTTCCTGAATCCAGGAAGCAGATGGAAGGGTAAGATTAGTTAGTTCAAATGGGGTTATAAGTAAAATGGCGCTATGATAGCAGCTTCTTAACACTGCATTGAACAGGCTACCGTGCAAAATGACTTGAAAGACGATTCCGAAGAGGATGTTATACCCAGCAAGACCCGCCGTAAGCAGGAAATGCACGCACTGCAGGATATCGGCGAACAATTGGTGGAACTGAATTCCAAACAGCTAGCCGAACTTGGTTTGCCGGAAATACTGATGGACGCCGTCATTGAAGCCAAGCGAATGCATAAACATGAAGCCCGGCGGCGGCAGATGCAATTTATTGGCAGGTTGATGCGGGAAGTGGACGTAGCGTTGATTCAGAAAAAGTTCGCCTCATGGGGTGGAGTAACCGTGCAACATACCGCATGGCTACATCTGCTGGAACGTTGGCGTGATCGCTTGCTAGCAGATGAACAGGCTTTTGCTGAACTTGGGCGGGAGCATCCTGCTGCCGATTTGCAACGCCTGCGTACACTCACGCGCAACGCCCACAAAGAAAAACTTGCTAACAAACCACCCAAAAGTTTTCGCGCGATATTTCACGAATTGCAGGCGATCATTCCTGAGGCTTCCGAGCAGGTGGGTGCAGCGATTGAACGAGCTTGAGCGCGGCAATAATTCTTGCAGCCTCAATCTGATGAGTTACACCACAATTCCTCTCCCGCTAGGAAAGCTTGGCGCCAGTACCGACCAGTTCGGTTGAGATAATCTTGTAAGTAAATTCCGCCGGTTCCAGGCTGTCCTGCTGATGACTGCCAATCTCCGCATGAGGGTACATGAAAAATGGCAGTGTGCCTGCAATGCTGTCACGCGCCAGCATGATATCTGTGGCGTGATTAAATGCCACCCAGTTCATCTCCCAGGAGCCAAATAGCTTTTCTCTCAGTGCAATCACTTTAAGATGATCGTGCGGCAATCCTTCCTCCAGTGCCAGCTGATGCACGTCAGCCGGATCTACCGGTACCCAGCCCAAGCCAGCAAGATAAAATTCCGCACGGCAATGTTGTTCTTTGCTGATATCGCCGAACTTGCCCAGACTTTTGTGTGTTGCCGATTCATCTATGCGAATGCCGTAATGGCTCCGCGCGGGAATACCCGCAGCACGGGCTAGTCCTACGAACAGCGCGTTGAGGTCGGCGCACTTGCCGCCCAAGTTGTTACTTTCCAGCATGGATTTTATGTCACCGCGTCCGCAACCGCGGGTTGCCTGGTCACGATAGGAATTATCTATCACCCAGTTGTAAATAGCGCGAGCTGCTTTCAGGGGCGAGTGGGTGTTGACATCTTTGGTGATGGATAAAGCGGTTTTGCGTACAATGCCGTCCAGCGGTATGTACTTGGTTGGCTGCAGGAAGCCCTTTATATCTGCGGGAATGGCTGACCTGCCACGCTCGGAATAATTCTCCAGATTGACAGTACGATCAGCTGTCTTGATGACGCTGCTTACTGTCATCCTGCGGGAGCCGTCGCCATGCCACTCCGCGTAAAACATCGGCGAAGCTGTTCCGGCAATAGTGTCAAATCTGGCTATTTTCGCATTGCCGCTCCATACGCTGCCTTGAGAAAATTGATAAGGAGTATCGTTGGTATCTGGCAACGGTAGCCATAGACGTGCCCTTTTCCCTTCGCCAGGAAGATCCACCCTGTATGTCAACCGGTAACTTCTCCAGCGTGACAGGCTGGCTTGCTGGCTGAACACCGGCGGTATAATGATCGGAAATAATGCAGCACTGCCCCCGACTAGTTTGATAAAATCCCTGCGCTTCATGATCTACGTGTCTGGCCTGATAGCGAAATAAACAAATTTAATCCTGCCCCCAGGTTAAGTCAATCCTCGCGCCCACGCATAACTATGACTACTGTCCCCGTTGACCTCTTATCCGCCATCGAACTCGAGAGCGGAGCTCACCCAACTCATACCATCCTGTGGATGCACGGTCTCGGTGCGGATGGCAACGATTTTGTGCCAGTCGTAGATGAGCTTGAGCTGCCGCCAGATACTCGCATCCGTTTTATATTTCCCCATGCACCGAGGCGGTCAGTGAGCATCAATGACGGTGTCGTGATGCGCGCGTGGTATGACATACTCAATCTGAATTTTAGCCAGCCTGAAGATGAGGCTGGCTTGCGCGATTCGCAACAGGCAATCGAGGCGTTACTCGACCGGGAAAAGCAGCGCGGGATCGCGCCAGAACGAATTGTATTAGCGGGCTTTTCCCAAGGTGGGGCGATGGCACTGCAAACCGGTTTGCGTTACCCGGAAAAGCTTGCCGGTATCATGGCGCTGTCGTGCTATCTGCCGTTGCAGCAGACTCTCACAGGAGAAGCGCATCACGCCAATTCCGCTACATCGATTTTCATGGCACATGGCAGTCGAGATCCGGTTGTCCCAATGACGCTGGCGGCAGCATCAAGGAGGCAGTTGCTCAAATCGGGTTATGCGGTGGAATGGCACGAGTATCCGATGGCGCATACGGTCTGTGTGGAAGAGATAGCTGACATCAGTACATGGCTGAAACGGGTTCTGTTATAACCTGGAAAGATGATCCTCCTTGTGTTGGTGCAGCCTGTCGTTATAAAAACCAAATGGCGAGTCGTTCGATGAAGTGCCGGTGGGTCACGGCCAGAGTGAGCGCAGTAGCGCTCGTATAGTGCAATCTTCACGAATTCTTAACAAGCGCGCGACACTTTCTTCACACGTGTTATGTTAGGTTACATAACATGGCATAATTTCCATCCATCCTTGGAACGGAGAATCGAAGAAAATTGGGCCACGCTCTCCACACTTTAATCGAAAAGTATGCCAGCAATCTGTTTGGTATTTCCCCTCAGACCTCGTTCATGACCTATAACCCGACAAGTAATTTGTTGGGGATGTTAAACCAGCAAACAAAGGAGAATTTATGATGCAGCGAATTGCCCATGTCGAAGATGACTCGGATATTCGAGATACCGTCAGGCGTATCCTGACCGTCGCCGGGTATACGGTTGACAGTTATGAGACACATGGTGACTTTATCAAGTCGCTTGAGGCTGCTACGAGTCTTCCTGATCTGGCCATTCTTGACGTAATGGTTGAGTCAATGGACGCGGGCTTGGACACCTATGAAGAAATGCGCAAACATTTTCCAGGGATTCGAGTGATATTTCTGACTTCTCTTGGAGAGATGATTCTTCCCTATTTCAGTGGCGAATCCCACGAATGGGTCTGCATAGTTGAAAAGCCAGTCGAACCTGAGAGTTTGCTGGCAATTGTCCGTAGTCGCCTGGAACATACCAAAGCTGAAACCAGTCCTGCCTAGAGAATATGACTATGGCGGATGTCGAATTTTCTTGGGAGAAACCCAAAAATCGCTTTGCACCGCCCGGTACTGGAGTAAACAGCCAGAAACTCAGCGATGAAGTTTTAATCGGCAATGCCCGCTGGTTCATCGTCTTCCGATGGGCAGTAATCGGGGCCCTTCTTCTTTTTCAGTTACTGGCAATTATTTTCTCGGAAATACTCACCCAGATTGGTATCACTCAGCAACAGGGGTGGCCAATTGTCGTAATAATCGCGTTGCTTATTGCAAATGGTTCTTACATCTATGCTTTAGATTTTCGTCGGACAACCAAATATAACTCTCCCTCGATAAACATCTGGTGTCAGATCATTGTTGATCTTTTATGCCTGTCAATTGTTGTGCACTATGTTGGCAGCACCGCAACTCCCGCTCCTTTTTTCTACGTGTTACATATTGCCTTGTCATGCATTTTCTTTTCGACCAGAGAGAGCTTAATTGTCACGCTTCTGGTCTGTACCATGTATACGTTTACTTTGCTGATTGAGAATTCCATGTTTTACCAATTATTTTTATCAGCGCCAGCAGATCCCTACACATCAGTTGAGATTGTGCACGAAAGTAGAGCCCTCTTATGGATGTTTACCCTCGATATGCTGTTTATTGTGATCTGGTATGTTGTTTCACGACTTACAATTGTCGTGCGCACACATGAGCGTGACCTTGTGGGTGCTTACGAGCGGATCACTTTAGGGCAGGTAGAAAAAGATCAGTATGCCGTGCTGATGACACACCAACTCAAGGCTCCACTCGATGCCATCCGCAGCAAAATGAATCTGATAAAAGGAGGGTATTGTGGAGAAGTCTCACCAGAGATAAAAGACGTACTTCTAAAAATTGATAAGCGCGCCTCCGGTATGGCAAGCCTGATTATGGATGTGCTCAAACTCGAACGGCTGAAAGCGGCGGCTCGCAGTACCAACACCCTGGAGCATGTCAACATTGAGGCAGTGATTAACAAGTGTGTTGATAAATTGTCGACAATTGCGAAATCCCGGCAGATCAAAGTTGAAGTATCAATACAGAATTTTTTTGCTGATGGGATTCTCGATCAGTTCGAAATACTTTTCGAAAATATCATTTTGAATGCGATTACCTACTCTCATGATGGGACGTCGGTGGAGATTACCGCTGTCATTGACAAACAAAACTCCTCTGCGACGGTGATAGTTGCCGACCATGGGATCGGGATCGCAGATAAAGACCTGCCGCATATTTTTGATGAATATTTTTATACGCCTATGGCGGTACTCCACAACAGGGCGTCAAGCGGAATAGGCTTGTCAATAGTTAAAACGGTTGCAGAAAATAACAAGCTGCACATTAAAGTTTCAAGCCAGCCTAATGTCGGAACAACATTCTCTGTCGTTTTTCAGGGGGTGAAGAGTCCATCTGATACAGAAACAGATACAGGGCAATTGCAATAATCCTAAACCCCGTCCAACTGTCGGATTCAGGATAATAGTACCTGTTTTGCAGTTTTCCGGTTTCTGCCATTACAGGGCCTACCTTAATCTTCTCTCTGTTAGATGAGTTGCATCAAATCGAAGATATCTTTTGGGGCGAGGCAGGTTATTCCAATCCCAGACAGAAACGCCAGCAATCCAACAGTTTCTACACTTTGCCGACACACCTAAAACAAACGGCCATCAAAATTTGATGGCCGTTTGTTTGTGAGCAGAGTTACTTAGATTGGGTTTTTCTGTGCAGGCGTCAGCTGATCCTTCCATGCGGGAGGCAGCTTCTGCACCCAGCCATTGTAGACATTGGGGATAGCCAGCACCCCATTGCCGCCAAAACCTGCCAGGCTGCTGATGGCGTCATCTTTGGGAACGTCATTGCCAGCCACAAGGGAGATCCTGCCCGCTATATGGGCATTGTTCAGATCGCCGTTGGCATCAACCACGATAAGTTCGTTGGCAAACTTGCTCGTGACATAGGCGTAGTAACCACCTCCCGCTTTGGCGCCGAAATTCGCGCCATGGCAGCCGGGATCGCACGGCAGCATCTTGACGATGGTGTCGGTAGCCGTATCAATGATCAGGATCATGCCGCCCGTGTTGGCGAGCACCACGACCTTGCCGTCGGGGGAAACCGGAGTTTGGATTGGGAGTATGCCTACCGGGCCAGTTATCACTGAGGCTGGGGCATCCCATGCATTAGCGAACGGGTTATAGTTGGCGATCAGGTTTATGGTTTTAAGTAAAGATCCATCCTCTCTGAGGACACTCAGGCTGTGATGTAGCAGATTGGACGCATAAATCTTGCTGGAATCCGGCATCATACCGATAGCGATGGGGTGGGCGCCTGGCGCATTGCCGCCGGTTGGAGTCCTCTCCAGGATATCACCGCTGCCGCTAGCGTAAACCCCTATATCACCAGTGAAGATGTTGGGAGTGACAATCTTGCTTCCATCCGCGCTAATCCAGTGACCATGGGGATTGGTAGCAGCCTGGCCAGGACTTTGTGTCGGCATCATTTTGCTGACCTCAGTTGTTCCTGCCAGGATTATCGACATTCCGTCTTCACCGTTATTGCTCACGATGATATCGCCGGTAACGGGGTTGGTCATGACATGAGCGGGCGCCTCACCTACCTGAGTATTGCTGATCAATGCACCTGTTGACCGGTTAATTTTTGTCAACTTGTTGTCAAACCATTGGGTTTGATAGACGACTGACTGATCATCGGTGGGCCACATGTTGTGGGGATTATTCATGTTGATTCCGGGCAACGCGATCTTGCGCTTGATGGTCCAGTTGCTCGCATCAATCACGGTAATGGTCCCGGGCTTGCTCTTGCCAGCCGTTTTCTCAAACTGGGTGTCGACCCAGACTTCGCCTACGCCGAATGTACTTGGAGGAATGGGTTGCGCCAAGACTACATCCGTAGTGTTAAAAACTGAGGTTAAATAATCATGCAGGTTGACTACTGCTCCACCGGTAGCTCTTACGGTGATGGCTAGGGGTGATCCAGGGAAGCCTGGATACTTTGCTGTCCAGTTTGTTGTCGCCGCAGTCGGAGAAATATTCTGCCAATTGCTGGGAGCAGTGGCAATAAAGAAGGTTTTCAGCAAGAAGGCAGCCAGGTGACTGGTGGTGGGAAGGTTTTTGATGCCGGTGGCAAGGTCGATGGTTGCACCCAGATCAAGCCCTTCGGTTGCCGGATCGTCGACTATCACTGCGCCGAACATGTAGGGATGCACTTTGCAGGTGAATACGTATAAACCAGGTGTAGTCAATTTGACAATGCCGCCGCCCTTGTAGGCCCGGGTCTGGTCAAAGGGCATGGAAGCATGTTCCGTATCACTGTGAGCTTCTGCCCCGCTCGGCCACAGCAGACTGGTCATAGTGTGCACCGTATTGGTATCTGCCATGATGAAGTGAACGCTGCTGCCGGGAGCAATCACTTCCAGGGATTTGGTTACAGTAACGGAACTGAGATCGCGCGCACTCCTGAACCAGCTTCCCGGTTGATCCGAAATCACGAAAGTGGCAAGGCCCGGTACGTTCGGGTTGGCCCCAAGAAGAATGGCACCGTATGGAGAAGCGCCAGCGATGCTGCTACCACTACCACCCGCCGCTGCGACCTTGAGGCTCCCATGCATGCCTGCTTCCATGTGGGAAAACAGGTGGCAATGATACTGCCAGCTGCCGGCACCAACGCCGGCGCCCGCTTTAATGGTGAAAGCATGACTGTCAGCACCGTCCGCCAGTAACTTGGTATCAATAACGCTGGTGGTTCCCGGTTGAAGCCAGCGATGGGCGTGCAGGTGGAAAGTATGGCCCGGCCCTACGGATAGCACATGAACTCTGACGATATCATCAACAACGGCTCCCAGCACCGGGTTGGTCCACAGCGGCGTCTGTGCTGCCCCGTCTGCGGATAGTTCCGTTCCCCAGAAGGTCGAGCCGACCATGAACAGCACATACTGTTTGGCCAGTTCCGTCGCATTGACTGATTTAATGGTGCCGTCACCATCGACATAGCTCTCCACCTTTCCATCTGTTCCATCAACCACTAGAGCGCCAAACAGGCCGAGAAGTTCCGATCCATTACCGTGGTAGGCATAGGTTCCCTTTTTATTGGCAGTGAACGAGTAGCTGTGTGTTCCTCCCGATGGTGCTGCCTTTGCACCGTTATTGGAGAGACCGGGCACTTTAAAACCCACCGGGACGAGTGTGTTGTTGGTGACTGTCACATTGACCGTATCACCTTGCTTCACAAATAGGGTCGGCCCCGGGATAACTGCCTGACTATCTCTTTTGTAGCCATATTGGCCGTTGGGCAATACCTCGGCTGACAGCGCGAGGTTATGAACGGCCGCTAGCGCGACGGGTGCAGTTAGCAGCGTGGCTGCAAGCAGCGCAAACGCCGCCGCAATCGTGACTGGCATTCTCAGCCCAAAAATATTTTTACTCATTTTTTATCCTTTTAGTCTACTTAGTCTAAAGAGTTGTTTAGCTGTTAATCAGGAGCGCGGTATTAATGAGTGACATTAAAATTACCTGTCATGCCCATTAATTTGCGTGAGAAATTTGTATTCATATAGGCCGCACTATGTGAGGCATTAATGGTAAAAACGTGCTTCTCAAGCGGGCCGATAGCTTTCGTATTAATCATATTCGCTGTTCCCGGGTCGACCCACTGATAACCATTGAGCTTGAATTGATTTAAATAGGTGCCCATCGCGATCAGATGAAATCTCACGTTATCATTTCTATTTGCGGTCAGAAGAGGGTTGACTCCGAGCGCTGTCTGTTGTTTGCTAGTGCCGTCAATTGCCATTCCCCAGAAAGCGTCATCGCCCAGGTAAAGCACATAGTCTTTTTTAATGCTGCTAACAGGCACGCTAGCGATATTTCTACCATCACTTGCAGTCACTGAACCTGACGCAGGATTGACAATGACGGCACCAAACAGCCCTTTGACCTCAGAGCCGTTATGAGTTTCAAAATTGTGGTCGTGGTATGGCCAAGTGCCGGCAGTGCCCGGGGCAATGGTCCAAAGATAGGTATAGAAACCACTCGGATAGGCGCCCTCATCTTCTATTTTGTTGATAACCTTAAGGGTGCCATCGCTCAGGATGGTGTAATGCACGCCATGTACATGCACGCTGACCTGCTGATCCGTGACATTAATACCATTACGAATGGTGAGCGTGACCGTATCGCCTTCGGCGAGAACAATCGTCGGTCCGGGAATTGTGGCTACGGAGCTGTACCTTGTGGTGATGTCGACGCCGCCAGCTGTGTGACTTTGCATTTTGTAGGCAAGCAAGCCGCCGTCGATCTTCTCTGCGGTCATATCGATGATGTGCTCGGCCGCATTACTTTGGCTTAGAGGCCAGAACAGCATTGCAAGGATCAGGGTGAAATAGCCATGTTTATACTTATGTTTCATTTTCGGAAGTCTCCTTTAGTTTTGTTATTCTGTCGGTACTGGGTGATACATTACTCAATAATGACCGATTCCTGTCAAAATCTTCCCCCTTAAAGAGGGTAGTTTAAAGTATGGTGGATTCAACTCTGAAGTGCAACTTTTCTAAGTGAATTTAGGTGGCGAGCTGCGTTAATATCGGAGCCACTTAAACGACCAAGTAAAAGGAGCACAGATGAAGAA
>VFJL01000049.1 GCA_009886095.1 Nitrosomonadales bacterium
CAAATTCTGTTGAAAAACTCTGTCGAATTTTGATGCTGAGAATGTTATAATTTTGCATGTCTAATTGAGCTGGGAGCCTTGATATGATTGGATTTCAGACGGATAAGCAAAAGCGCCTTTTCTACTCTTTTGACCTTGAAGAACACGTCCCCCAGAATCACCTCCTCCGCGGTATTGATCGTTTCCTTGACCTGAGTGACCTGCGCCAACATCTGGCCGAGTTCTACAGCCATACTGGCAGACCCTCCATTGCCCCGGAACTGATGATCCGGATGCTGATCATCGGTTACAGTTTTGGTATCCGCTCAGAACGTCGCCTGTGCGAAGAAGTACATCTAAACTTGGCCTATCGCTGGTTCTGCCGACTCGGTCTGGAAGATACCGTACCGGATCACTCCAGTTTCTCCAAGAACCGTCATGGCCGGTTCCGCGATAGCGATGCATTCCGGCATCTGTTTGAAACGGTTCTACGTCGCTGCATGTCCGAGGGGTTGGTAGGTGGCGAAGGGTTTGCAGTGGATGCCAGTATTGTCAAAGCTGATGCAAACCGTCTGCGCAGCATGTCCAGCGATGAATTTATCGACTGGGGCAACCCGGTAACCTCACCGCGTGCGGTGCGTGAGTATCTGATCGCCTTGGATGAAAACAATCCTACCGGCACCTTACCCAAATCAATCTCACCGACTGACCCGGCAGCACGCTTGACCGGTGCGCCAGGAGGCCCGGCTTTCTACGCGTACTCGACCAACTATCTGATCGATCTGAAGGCCGGTATCATCGTTGATGCGGAAGCCACTCCAGCCTACCGTACGGACGAAGTGAATTCGACCAAGACCATGGTTGAGCGCGTGGAAGATCGGTTCGACATGAAACCTGAGCGCTTGGTGGGAGATACGGCCTATGGTACTGCATCCATGCTGGACTGGATGGTCAATGACAAAGGGATTGCACCCCATGTGCCCGTTTGGGATAAGACGGAGCGTGATGACGGGACCCTTTCGCGTAGCGATTTCCAATGGAATGCAAAAGCCAACGAATATCGATGTCCTGAGGGCCATGCGTTGCGCAGTAATTGGCGCCCACTCAAGAACCCCCGCTCGTACATTACGAAAGCCGACACCATCATCTATCGGTCAAGCCAGCCAGACTGTGCAGGCTGTCTGATGAAAGATCGCTGCTGTCCGAACACCCCATTTCGCAAGATCGCCCGCAGCATTCATGAAAGTGCGCGCGATGTGGCACGCGACATCGCCAAGACGGCTGCCTACCAACAATCACGCAAGGACAGAAAGAAAGTGGAGATGCTGTTTGCGCACATGAAACGCATCCTGAAACTTGATCGATTGCGATTACGCGGACTCAGTGGTGCACAGGATGAGTTTCTATTGGCGGCAACCGCACAGAATTTACGACGAATGGCGAAATGGTTGGCTCCGATAGCACAGGGAGGAGAGTTGATACCCGCTTAAGGGCGAGATGGGTGACAAACTTCCAGTCCGCACCAAAATTGATCAGAGAAATCTGCTAAAAATCCTCGAAGTCAATTCTTCGCCCAACGCCACGCTCGAAATAAAATGGAGTTTTTCAACACAATTGGCACATTTGAGACTTCTGATTTTATCCTCATCCGTACAGTTATTGACAGAACTCGAACTCCGAGAGACTTGTGGGCTCCTTTCCATGCTTGCTCTACAGTCAGTTCAGGATAGCGGCCAAGCGAGCCTCTTGCAAAAGTCGCAACAATTTTTAAACAAGCCGCAGCAGCGTCGCAGTAGCATTATCACTGCCCGGAGGTCAAAATACTTCCAATCGCTCCAAAAGGCTGTTTGGTGCAATTGGAAGTATTTGCAATTTTTTCCAAGTTTTGTGGAAGTTGAAAAAGTACATATTCTGCACTCTAACCACGGAAAATTGCTGCTTTTTTGAGCATTTATCATCAGAAATAGTTTTGCAAGTGGCTCAAGTGTAAGCCGCTTTACTTTGCCATCGATGCGCTTTTCCAGAATGAACGACTTGGCGCCGGAAGGCGCAATGCGAGCTGCAAAGCCTTTAAGTTCTACGTCACGGGTAAAGACTTGCCCTGCGGCAGGAGCATTCCAAGACAAAGCGGAAACAAAAAATATAGCTGCAGCATAGGGGCGATAGTAGAGATGGCTTTATCTCCAGGCACAGAATATTCGTTCAGCTGCAGCCAGCGTCTTGCCGATATCCTCGTCGCTATGTGCAGCAGAAACAAACCCGGCTTCGAATGCTGACGGTGCGAAGTAAACGCCCTCACGCAACATGGCATGGAAGAAGTAGTTGAAAGCTTCTTTATCGCACTCCATCACTTCAGTATAACTAGTCGGGGGGCTTGCTCTGAAATAGAGCCCGAACATGCCCCCCACTGCCTGCGCACAAAAAACGATACCATGTTTCTTTGCGGCGGCTGTGAGACCCTCAGTAAGCTGCCGGGTGCTAGCAGCAAGTTTTTCATGGAACCCCGCTGTTTGTACCAGCCGCAAGGTAGTAAGCCCTGCGGCCACAGCAACCGGATTACCGGAAAGAGTACCTGCCTGATACACCGGTCCCAGTGGAGCCAGGCATTGCATGATGTCACGCCTGCCGCCAAAGGCAGCCATCGGCATTCCACCGCCGATTACTTTGCCGAGAGTGGTAAGGTCGGGCTTAATGCCGTAAAGCCCTTGAGCGCACTCTGCTCCAACGCGAAAGCCGGTCATCACTTCATCAAAAATCAGCACGCTGCCATGTCGCGTGCATAACGTACGTAAAGCCGCCAGAAAACCTGGGCTCGGTACTACCAAATTCATGTTACCCGCTACCGGTTCGACAATGACTGCGGCGATTTCCGTACCAGATTGACCAAAAATCCGTTCTATACCGGCAATATCGTTGTAATCCAGCACTGTGGTGTGGGCAGCAGTCTCTGCGGGAACTCCGGCGGAACTAGGATGGCCGAAAGTAAGCGCCCCGGAACCCGCTTTCACCAACAATGCATCATCATGGCCATGATAGCAGCCCTCAAATTTGATTATGCGGCTTCTGCCGGTGTAGCCACGCGCCAAGCGAATGGCACTCATGGTGGCTTCAGTCCCGGAACTCACCAGCCTCACCTGCTCAATTGACGGGACCAACTTGCACAGCAATTCCGCTATTTCCAGCTCTGCTTCAGTTGGTGCACCGAAAGTCAGGCCGTCCTGTGCAGCCACCTGCACCGCTTTGATCACTTCAGGGTGCGCATGGCCCAAGATTAACGGCCCCCATGAGCCGACGTAGTCTATGTAGGATCTGCCATCTGCATCCCAGAAGTAAGCTCCTTGCCCACGCCGGAAAAATATTGGCACCCCACCCACCGACTTGAAGGCGCGTACGGGGGAATTGACGCCACCGGGAATATACTTCTGGGAGAGTTCGAATAATTGCTGATTACGTGAAGTCATGGGATAGCTCATAAGTGTGATGGATAGAATGCCGAGTTTGTTTAAATAAACGGGAATAATGTTTAGCTGCAGACTGAATGTTCCGGGCTCTGAACAGAGCGTTGCTGGCTGCTATCGCATCGGCACCCAGACATATCAACTCTATCGCATGACACGGGGTGATGCCGCCGATAGCAACCAGTGGAACATGCAGCTTCTGTTTTGCCAAGGACAACAGGTCGATGGATGCAGTCTTCGCACCGGGCTTGGTAACAGAAATAAAAAATGCGCCAAAGGCGACATAATCCGCACCTTGTTGTTCAGCTTTAATGGCAGACTCCAGCCGGTTGTAACAAGAAACCCCGACGATTTTTCCAGGCCCTAGTCTACGTCGTACTTCCGTTATGGAAGCATCCCCTTGCCCTACGTGCACCCCTTCTGCGCCGACTTCAACAGCGAGATCGGGATGATCGTTGATAATGAGAGGCACGTTGAATTTCCGGCAAAGATTAACCAGTGCATGTGCCTGTTTCAGCCGTAGTGCGACATCCGCTGTCTTGTTGCGATACTGAACCAACCGCGCCCCGCCTACGAGTACCTGTTGTGTCATCGTAACCAAATCAGCGGTATCAGCCACATCCGGCGTGATCGCATATAAACCTTCAACTCTTGGCTGCATCATGTATTTTAGTCCTATCCTCGGCACCCGCCTCACCGTAAGCCCAGAACAAACGGTCTGGTAAATATTGTCCCATCCCCGGTCGGAAACCGGCTTCCAGCGCTCGCCATGTATACTCTTGCGCCTCATACACGCCTTCGGCGATGGGTCGGCCATTGGCAATAGCGGCGGCAATGGCCGAGGCCAGCGTGCAACCTGATCCGTGGTAGGAACCGGTTAGCCGCTGCCACGCATCCGAGCGTACCACGCCATCGGCTCCATACAGGGTGTTCACTACCTGTGGCGTATTTTCATGGGTTCCGGTGATGAGTACGTATTCACAACCCATATGCAAAAGCCGGTCTGCACATTGGCTCAAATCCAGTGCATCCTGGCCATCCCCTTCGTCCTGTACCAGTCGCCATGCTTCCATGCTATTAGGGGTAATAATAGTGGCGTGAGGAAACAGTAGTTCACGCATTGTTGCCACCATATCTTCACTGGCGAGTTCGTCACCACGACCAGAAGAGAGTATCGGGTCCAGTACTAGCGGAATATCTGGATAATCGGAGATCACCTCGGCGATGGCCATAATGATTTCGGCACTACCTAGCATTCCGATTTTAAAAACATGTACCGGCATGTCTTCTAGCACCGCGCGAGCCTGATCTGCTATCCACTCCGGATCCAATGCCATGACATCATCCACACCAGCGGTATCCTGTACGGTAATAGCCGTAATTACCGATAGTGGGTGGCAACCCATGCTGGCTAGAGTCAGAATATCTGCCTGGATTCCTGCACCGCCGCTAGGGTCGCTGGCAGCGAAAGAAAGTACTATGGGGGGTGGCTGAGACATAGGTTAATATCGTAAAATATTATTTTAACCTAAATCATTCTCATCATGCCCACTACTGGAACTCCTTATCGATGTTATATGTGCCTCATTTGCGGCTTCATCTACGATGAAGCCGCAGGATCGCCGGAGGAAGGCATCGCCCCTGGCACACGTTGGGAAGACGTGCCGATAAACTGGACCTGCCCGGAATGTGGGGCGCGCAAAGAAGATTTTGAAATAATAGAAATTTAAATGCGTATTCTGCACACTATGTTACGAGTTGGTAATCTGGAAAAATCCATCTCTTTTTACACCCATATATTAGGGATGAAACTACTGCGCCGCAGAGATTATCCTGAAGGAAAATTCACTCTGGCATTTGTCGGCTATCAAGATGAGGCAGATGGCGCGGTGTTGGAATTGACTCTTAACTGGGGGGTGGAGAGATATGACTTAGGCGCTGGTTATGGCCATATCGCTATCGAAGTGGACGACGCCTATCTGGCCTGTGAGGAAGTAAGAAAGCGTGGTGGCGAAGTCACGCGAGAAGCGGGACCGATGAAACATGGCACCACTGTGATTGCTTTCGTAAAAGATCCAGATGGTTACAAGATTGAACTCATCCAGAAAAAATGACGTAAGCACATCGGGATCGTTTGCCGCGAGGCATTACATTGAACGAGTGGTACTTCAGTACAGCGTGTATTTAAAATACACCACGATGATTGCCATGTAAGAAAATATTCTTTGTGAGTAACAAAGTATTGTGACGAAATCAGTATTTTCAGGGATACCCTCAAGGAACCTCTGAATAAATCCGCCGAGGGGTATTTTGCTCACAGCAGGGCGTAGCTAATCTACGATACCAAAACAGACAGCGCAGAGCCCATTCAGAAATTCCTTGTCCTACCTGCTTTTTACCATATCTTCTGGCCTTACCCACATTTCAAACTGCTCTGCTGTGACATAGCCCGATGCGAGTGCCGCCTCTCTTAGCGTTGCGCTTTCACGGTATGCTTTCTTGGCAATCTCCGCTGCCTTGTCGTAGCCAATATGGGGATTGAGTGCTGTCACCAGCATTAGTGAGTTACGCATCAGGTCATTAATATGCTCGACATCGGCGGTGGTGCCCACTATGCAATTATCATTGAAACTGATTGCGCCATCAGAAAGTAGGCGTACACTTTGCAGGAAATTGTGGATGATGAGCGGTTTCATTACATTGAGTTCGAAATTGCCCAGCGCTCCACCCATATTGATAGCCACATCGTTGCCCATTACCTGGCAGCAAAGCATGATCATGGCTTCCGACTGGGTTGGATTGACCTTGCCTGGCATGATGGAACTGCCGGGTTCGTTTGCCGGAATTCTCAATTCACCGATACCACAGCGAGGCCCGGAAGAAAGCCAACGGATATCGTTGGCAATCTTCATCAAGGATACCGCTAGAGTCTTCAGTGCACCATGTGCGTGAACCAAAGCATCATTTGCAGCCAGTGCCTCGAATTTATTAGGTGCGGTGACGAATGGCAGACCGGTTAATCTTGCTAATTCTGCCGCTGCATGTTCGGCGAATTCTGGATGGGTATTTAGACCTGTGCCCACAGCGGTGCCGCCCAACGCTAACTCACAAAGGTGTGGAAGCGCTGCATCCACGTGTTCCAAGCCATGATCCAGTTGTGAAACATAGCCTGAAAATTCCTGTCCCAAAGTTAGTGGCGTCGCATCCTGCAAATGGGTACGGCCGGTCTTGACGATACCAGCAAACTGTTCTACCTTGGTGGCCAGAGTCTGGCGTAACATACAAATCGCAGGTTTTAATTGATGGTGGATGGCATGCACTGCCGCCACATGCATTGCTGAAGGAAACACGTCGTTAGATGACTGCCCCATGTTCACATCATCGTTAGGGTGGATTCTGCGCTCCTCACCACGCCCGCCACCGAGCAACTCAGAAGCGCGGTTTGCCAGCACCTCGTTCATGTTCATATTGGTTTGGGTACCAGAACCAGTCTGCCACACTACCAGAGGAAACTCAGCTTCATGACGACCTTCGATCACTTCATCGGCGGCATTGATGATCGCAGCAGCGTTAGTCGCATCGAGTAGACCCAAGTCATGATTCACACTCGCAGCAGTACGTTTTACCAGAGCAAGTGCGCGAAGCAATGCAAATGGCATACGCTCACCGGAAATCTTGAAATTCTGTAAAGATCGTTGTGTTTGCGCGCCCCATAATACGTCGGCAGGTACATGCACTATACCCATAGTATCTTTCTCTTCACGGTAGCTCATGAAAACCTCCAGTTAAAGAAACAGATGAAACAGCTTGCATTCCGGCCTCCCGTAAGGTTAGCGGGGTAATCAGGCCAAGGTCGCGAATCACCCGGAAGTTGCTCAAAAAAGTTCATTGTAAATCAACTATCTAGTGGGAGCGACTTAAGGAAAAACAGGTAGCTGAACTACGGATAGGCTTGGCACTTAAGGATAAGCTATGTTTTTTGAGCTACGTCGGTCATGGAGATTTCGATCAGCAATCAACCAGAGTCCATTTCCAGAATCTTCCGGATATTGCTGCTACAGGTATTACCAGTAGTATTGACTGCAGTCTACTTCCAGAGCCATCGGGAAAAGTACATCACCTATCAAATAATCTATACCAGATCAGTGGCTGTCTAGTGAATCAGTTTTCAAGACGAGATGATTCTTCGCCCGGTTCCCCAGTTTCATGGTCAATCCAACTGGACATACCAATCTCATCCTCAACTTGCTCCAAGGTCTCTCCCGGCTCATAATCTGATTCAGCGGTGTACTCCATGTCCTGAATCGCTTCAAGCAGGGCAGGAAAGGGGCCGAACACCTTACTGCTGTCATTCTCATAATGCCAGTAGAAACCATCGGGGCGCTCAATAATTCGCGTATTATCGTAGTCGCGTGATGCTTGTGGAATTTTGATAGTCATAACCACCTCATTACAGCTCTATAAGATCACATTAGTTTTCATGCTAATCCTATTCGCCAAGTTTTTCTAGCAAAGATATCTATCCATCGATGCCTGATACCAGCGACCCTCGCATTTTCTGTATCGCCTTGACTTCGATCTGACGGATACGTTCGGCAGATACCCCCAACTCAGCCGCGAGATCATGCAATGTTGCAGTGTCTTTTTCTCGCAGCCAGCGGGCTTCAATAATATGGCGGCTGCGTGCGTCCAGACTGGCGAGTGCCTGTTCCAGTCCCTCGCCATGCAGGCGGTTGGTCTGTTTGATCTCCAGCAGTTGTGAGGGCTCGGAACCATCGGTAAGATAAGCGATGGGACTGTATGCTTCATCCTCATCTTCGGACAAGGGTTCAAGTGAGATATCGCGCCCGCTGAAGCGAGTTTCCATTTCCACCACTTCCTCAGGCTTGACGCCCAACTGCTTCGCCATGGCATTGACTTCTTCCGGGCTCATGGTACCCAGCCCCTTCCTCATGCTGCGCAGACTGAAGAACAGCTTGCGTTGCGCTTTGGTAGTGGCAATTTTTACCAGCCGCCAGTTTCGCAGAACGAATTCGTGAATTTCCGCCTTGATCCAGTACACTGCAAACGATATCAGCCGTACGCCACGCTCAGGATCATAATGTTTGACCGCTTTCATCAAGCCAATATTGCCCTCTTGAATCAGATCAGCTTGCGGCAAACCATAACCCTTATAGCCACGGGCGATGGCGACTACCACGCGCAAGTGTGACAACACCAGTTGGCGCGCAGCGTCGATGTCGTCTTTATCCCGCAGACACCGCGCCAAGCGGGTTTCTTCTTCCTGAGAAAGAATGGGAAAGTGGTTGACAGACTGGATATAGCTTTCGATGCTACCGCCAGTCGAAGGTAGAGTCAAAGCAAAAGTCATTGTATCCTCCTTGGACCTTTCGGTTTCTTGCTGAAATATTAGCACTCTGCTACTGAGAGAGTGCTAGTGTTTTAAAAAGTTCCCGCCAGAAATATCATAACCATTTGAATTATTTTGGTTCTATTTGCCAGAGATGGCTTGCAACCGACAGCCATGCTCCCAGCCAGCCCAGCCATGTTGAAAATAACAACAGGCTCACACTATCTTCTGGTGAAAGATAGTATAGATGAAAATCAAACGTATAGAGTTGTGCCAGATCAGCTAGCGGGCCATCGATCAGGTGGACTCCAAGCGCGATAATAAGCCATGCTGCGCCTCCACCCGCCATTCCTTGGGTTGCGCCAAAATAAAGAAAAGGACGGCGGATGAAGCCGTTGGTTGCACCGATCAGCTTCGATACCTCAATTTCGTCCCGCTGGGTAAGGATTTGCAATCGTATGGTATTAAAGGTTACCGCTACCAGCGCGAAACTCAGCAAAACAGCAAGCATCGATACCACCATCCGCCCTAAGCTTAACAATGCATCCAGTCGTTTGGCCCAAGCGGAATCAAGCTGTATATGTTCGATCTTGGGCCACTGCTGCAACTCGGCACGCAACAGTTCCAGCGCCTCGGGCGCAGCACTCCTAGCATTAATCACGAAAGCATCGGGCAGTGGATTTTGTGCGAGGCTATCTACTACATCGGCTAGACCACTGCTCTGCTTGAGTTGCTGCAGGGCACTATCCTTAGGAACGAACTGAAAGCTCGCTACTTGCGGGTGCCGCTTCAAACGTGATCCGATCTGCGCAACTTCGTCCCGACTTGCATCTGACGCCAGAAACAGGCTCAACTGCGGCGCGCCGGATACTTGCCCAGAGAATACTTGCAAGTTTCCCAGCAGCATGTAAATCCCTGCGGGTAGACTCAGGGTAATCCCAATTACAGCGATACTGAGCAGACTGGCAAACGGCGTACGTACGAGCCGTTTCAATGCCAAGGCGAAGGCATATGAGTGATGCGAGAGCCACACGCTCATGCCGTCAATTCCCCGTGATCAAGTATTAGAATGCGTTGCTGGGCGCCACCCAACAATTCCGCGTCATGGGTGGCGATCAGCACAGTCACGCCCACCTGATGAAATGATCGGAACATGTCCATAATATCGTGGGCGTAATCGGCGTCAAGGTTGCCAGTTGGCTCATCGGCGATCAAAATAGAGGGACGATTGACAACTGCGCGGGCAATACACAGGCGCTGCTGCTCACCACCGGAGAGCGTGATGGGACGCGCCTTTTCCTTGCCCAGCAATCCGACCTTGTCAAGTGCTGCGCGCACCCGTCCGGTTGCTGCCTTGGGATCAAAACCACTGATTTGCAGCGGCAACAGCACATTGTCGAATACACTACGGTCGAACAGGATTTTTTGATCCTGAAAAACAAGACCAAGATTACGCCGCAAAAAGGAAATTGTTCTGCCCCTAAGCGCGCCAACACTCTGGCCATTAACGATAATGCTGCCGGAAGTGGGGCGCTCGATCGCAGCAATAAGTTTCAACAGAGTACTCTTGCCTGCACCTGAATGGCCGGTAATAAAGACCATCTCACCCGTCTCAATAGTGAAGGTAATGTTCTTCAGCGCATCATAACTGTTGGGGTAACGCTTGGAGACGTTACTGAAATTTATCATTGAAAGAAAACCCTAATTACAGAAGTTTCATTTTAATCCCAGAAAGGGGAATTCGGTCTCTAAAGATGCAATGAATTTTCCTCTCACGCTTTGTTACCAAACGCAGAATTGTAGAGCTTGCTATAGACAAGCCGATGACCGGTTCTGGGTGTCAAGCCAGATGGAATACGTAATCATCATTTTGCTCAGCATACCTAATATGTTGTGGGCTGCCTAGACCCACCCGCCGGAAACAGGCTACAATTCAGGCTTTTAAGCAGCCTTGTGTTATGTATGTTTCCCGTGGAGCTCCCGCTCAAGCTGAAACTCCGGTTGCGCTTGCCATAGGTAATTTTGATGGGGTGCATCTGGGCCACCAGGCGATGCTTACGCGGCTGAAAGAAGCTGCTAACCAACTGGGCCTCGTTTCTTGCGTTATGACTTTCGAGCCACACCCGCGCGAGTTCTTTGCGCCGGATCAGGCGCCTACGCGGCTCACCAGCCTGCGGGAAAAATTGGAACTGCTGTCCGAGTTCGGCGTAGAACGGGTGCAGGTATGCCGTTTCAATTTCGATTTCGCAAAAATCAGTGCCGAAGATTTTATTACCCGCATTCTACAACGCGGATTCGGTGTGCGCTGGATTCTGGTAGGGGATGATTTCCGCTTCGGCGCGCGCCGCGCCGGTGATTTTGCCATGCTGAAAGCATTTTCCGTGCAGCACAGTTTTGAAGTGGAGGAAATGCCAAGCTTCACCGTGGATGGTCTGCGGGTTTCAAGCACGGCGGTGCGGGAAGCGCTGGCAAGCGGCGATCTAGATCTTGCCCGACACCTGCTGGGGCGGCCTTACAGTATCAGCGGGCGGGTGGTGGGCGGCGACAAACTGGGCAAGAAAATCGGTTTTCCCACCGCCAACATACAATTGCGGCACAATCGGCCTCCATTGTCAGGAATTTTTGCGGTGGAAGTACATGGTGCAGTGGAATCATCTCCACAGCGGGTGACACGCGGTGTAGCCAGCCTGGGGGTACGGCCCACTGTACATGAAAACGGCAAACCGGTACTGGAAGTACACCTGTTCAATTTTGATCAGGAAATCTATGGCCATCATTTACGGATGGATTTTCTACACAAACTGCGCGACGAGGAAAAGTATTCCGATCTGAATACGCTCACCAGACAAATCGAGCGCGATGTGGAGAATGCAAAGAACTATTTTTTGACTTCACATCCTGTGCAGGAACGCTACAAGTAGTCTGTCACATAAACTGAACGATACCCTCATGACCGATTATAAAAAGACCCTTAATCTGCCCGATACGCCCTTTCCGATGCGTGGCGATCTTGCCAGGCGCGAGCCACTCATGCTTAAGGCCTGGCAGGAAAAAAAGCTCTATCAGAAGATTCGCGAAGTTTGCAAAGGCCGCCCCAAGTTCGTATTGCACGATGGCCCGCCGTATGCCAACGGTGACATCCACATCGGCCACGCAGTCAATAAAATCCTCAAGGACATCATCGTCAAGAGCAAAACCCTGAGCGGCTTCGACGCGCCCTATGTGCCGGGCTGGGATTGCCACGGCTTGCCGATTGAGTTGGTGGTGGAAAAAAACCATGGCAAGAATATCGAACCCGCCAGATTCCGCGAACTGTGCCGCGAATATGCAAAAGTGCAGGTTGAGCGACAGAAAGCCGATTTTATCCGCCTGGGTGTGCTGGGCGAATGGGATAAGCCCTACCTAACCATGGATTTCAAAACTGAGGCCGATATCATGCGGGCCTTGGGTGAGATTTATAAAAATGGCTATCTTTATCAAGGCTCCAAGCCGGTGCACTGGTGCGTAGACTGTGGCTCGGCGCTGGCGGAAGCGGAAGTTGAATACGAAGATAAGAATTCGCCAGCCATCGATGTGGCGTTCCAAGTGCTGGACAACGTAGCGTTGGCCAAGGCCTTCGGCGTGGCGCACCTCAACGAGCCGGCATTTGCCGTGATCTGGACCACCACGCCGTGGACACTACCAGCCAATCAGGCGGTATGTGTGCATCCTGAAATGGCCTATAGCTTAATTGAAACGGAGAAAGGGTATCTGGTTTTACAGACAGACTTGGCCCAATTCGGCACTAAGCCTAGTGATGTTCAAGGCTTAAAACTTGCAAAATTAGAAGTAGTGTTCGGCAGCACGATGAAACGGAAATACGGACTCCAAACTTGGAATGTGATAGGAGTCAATTTACCAGGTGAAAGTTTGGAGCATATGAAACTCCAGCACCCATTTGAAAATCGTCAAGTGCCAATTATTTGTGGTAAGCATGTAACTGCAGAAACAGGTACTGGTCTTGTACATACCGCCCCGGCGCACGGCCTGGAGGACTACGCAGTTGGCATGCGCTATGACCTGCCTGTGGACAGCCCAGTGGACGATAACGGCAAGTTTTACGCTACCGTTTCATTGGTCGGCGGCATGAGCGTATGGGACGCCAACAAAGTGGTCATCGACACTCTGCAAGCCAGTGGCAACCTGCTGGCATCAACCCGCTTGAATCACAGCTACCCGCACTGCTGGCGACACAAGACGCCGGTGATTTTCCGCGCGACCCATCAGTGGTTCATTGGCATGAGCCAGCATGGCAAGGATGGTCAGACTTTGCGTGGCCACGCCAACGCGGCGGTGGAACATACGCAGTTTTTCCCGGCTTGGGGCCGTGCCCGCTTGGAAGCTATGATCAAGAACCGCCCGGATTGGTGCGTGTCGCGCCAGCGCAACTGGGGCGTGCCCATGCCTTTGTTCGTCCACAAGGAAACCGGCGAGCCCCATCCCGATACCTTGGCACTGTTGGAAAAAGTCGCGCTGCAAGTGGAAGAGCGCGGCATCGAGGCGTGGTTCAGCCTGGATATTGCGGCTTTCCCCGAGGTGGACGCGACACAGTACAAAAAAGTCACCGACACACTGGATGTGTGGTTCGACTCCGGCGTCACGCATTTCTCCGTGCTCAAGCGACGCGATGAACTAACTTACCCCGCCGACCTCTATCTGGAAGGCTCCGACCAGCATCGCGGCTGGTTCCAGTCGTCGCTGCTAACCGGTTGTGCTATGGATGGACGTGCGCCTTACAAGGCACTACTGACACATGGCTTCGTGGTTGACGGTTCCGGCCACAAGATGAGCAAATCCAAGGGCAACGTGATCGCCCCGCAGAAGGTAATGGACACCTATGGTGCTGACATCCTGCGGCTGTGGGCGGCTTCGACGGATTATTCCGGTGAGCTGACTATCTCCGACGAAATCCTTAAACGCGTGGTGGAGAGCTACCGGCGCATCCGCAACACCCTACGTTTTCTGCTGGCCAATACGGCGGATTTCAATGCTGCCAAAGATATGCTGCCGGTGGAAGAATGGCTGGAAATCGACCGTTATGCGCTACTGCTAACCGAAAAATTGCAAACAGATATTCTGGCTGATTATGAGCGTTATGAGTTTCATTTGGCGGTACAGAAGTTCGTATCTTTTTGTTCGGAGGATCTGGGCGGATTTTATTTGGATATTCTCAAAGACCGCCTTTACACGGCGGGCGAAACCTCCAAACCTCGCCGTGCCGCGCAGAGTGCGCTGTATCACATCACTCAATCTCTAATGCGTCTGATGGCACCGATTCTGAGCTTCACGGCGGATGAAATCTGGCATACCTTAGGTTCCGGTAATGACTCCAGTGTTTTTGAAGAGCTTTGGTACAAGCTCCCAGAGAATTTGCTAACTTCAGAAAATTTGGAGGATTGGCAAAAAATCTTGGAAGTTCGCGCGCTGGCCAATAAAGCGATTGAAGAAGAACGAGCCAAGGGTTTAGTGGGTTCCTCACTACAATGCGAGTTGGATATTTATCTGAATGATGAATATTTTCAAGCACTGAATCGGCTGGGTGATGATTTACGTTTCGTAATGATTACCTCAAGAGCCACAGCCCGCCCACTGAAAGAAAAAGTGGCTCAGAAAATTAAAGATAGACAGCTTGATAGCCAGCAGAAGGTTAACTTAGAAATCCTAGGCATGGCTGAATGCTCAATCAATGCAAGCCCCTCTCAATATACAAAGTGCGAACGTTGCTGGCATTACCGTGCCGATGTTGGTGCTGATGCCAACTATCCGCACATCTGTGGGCGTTGCGTAAGCAACCTGCATGGTAACGGAGAGTCCAGAACCTATGCGTAGGTGGTTGATGATCAGCACGGTGGTCATTGCACTTGATCTCTTTACAAAACACCTTGTTCAGTCAGCGCTTATTTATGGCGAGCACATAACCATAACTTCGTTTTTTAATCTGGTGCTAGCGTATAACGCCGGGGCAGCATTCAGCTTCCTGAGTGATGCCTCTGGTTGGCAGCGCTGGTTTTTTAGCGGGATTGCGGCGGGGGCTTCGGTTCTGATCGTTTATCTGCTACACAAGCACGCGACAGAGAAACTATTCTGCATAGCGCTGAGTTTGGTACTAGGTGGCGCGCTGGGTAATCTGTGGGACCGCATTACTCTAGGACATGTGGTCGATTTTCTCGATTTTCATATCAGCGGCTACCACTGGCCTGCGTTTAACGTAGCCGATTCTGCTATTTTTATCGGCGCCATGCTATTGATAGTAGAAAGCTTCCGTCATAAAGAGGAATAACAGAAAGCTATTGTTCGGTGTCAGAATCGCGATTCTTTCCCGGTTGCCACAACACATCTCCCACACCTTGCTGACGATTTAACACCCGGCATAGCACGAACAGGAAATCCGACAGGCGGTTGAGGTACTGGATATTGAACGGCGCCACTGCTTCGGTACGGGACAGTCTGACCACGCGTCTCTCCGCGCGCCGACATACGGCACGAGCGATGTGGCAAAGTGCTGCCGCCCGGGTCCCACCGGGGAGTATGAATTCTTTCAGTGCAGACAGGGTGCTGTTGTATTGATCGAGTTGATGTTCCAAGCGTGTGACTTGTGCTTCACTTATGCTGACACGACCGGGAATACTCAGGTCACCGCCCAAGTCAAACAAATCATGCTGAATATTTTCTAGTTTACTACGCGCCGCTTCTTCAAGATTCTCTGCAAGCAGAACACCGATACAACTGTTGAGTTCGTCCACATCGCCGATAGCCTCGATACGCGTGCTTTCCTTGCCAGATCGCGCACCGTCTCCCAGGCCGGTAGTGCCGTCATCGCCGGTGCGGGTATAGATCTTTGTCAGGCGGTTAGCCATGTCGTGTGCGGGGGATGGCCAAATTATGCTGCGGCAAACGCTGACGGCAGCCTTGTTTCACTCATTCTGCTTGGATTTATCAGGGAGGGGTGGCATGAACAGTGCCGGCAATGGTTTCTTCTGGTGTCCGTAATGAGGATGAGCAGGGCGCCCGCCTGTCGCGGAGAGTGATGCCGCTTTGCCATCGACATATGGAGACTTGTCAGCGGCAGGGCGTACTGACATCTCATAAGGCTGACTGAATAGCGGGTCTTGCGGTGCTTTGGAGCGTCCGCCATGTCCGTACGTAGACCCTTCCGCACGGGGTAAGTGCGCTGCATTGCCTCGCCCGGAGGATGGCTCAGCGCGCTGTTTCTGTTCAGGTTTAGTGCGCTCATGGCGCTTGTGTGTAGAAGCAGTATGCACAGATTCTGCCTCGCGATGCGCTGTTCTTGGCTCAAACCCAGCAGCTATCTCCACTTTGAGCTTGAATTTCAGAAGCTTCTCGATACCTTCGAGCAATTCATTTTCGTCTTCACACACCAGAGAAATCGCGTCTCCTTTAGTACCGGCGCGTCCAGTGCGTCCAATGCGATGGATGTAATCCTCCGGCGTAGTGGGCAACTCGAAATTAACCACGTGTGGTAAATCCTCGATATCAAGTCCACGTGCGGCAACATCGGTGGCTACCAGTGCACGTACTATGCCTTGTTTGAATTCCGCCAGCGCCTGAGTGCGTTGAGGCTGGCTTTTGTCGCCATGAATCGAAGTGGCAGTGATGCCATCCCGCTCCAGTTGCTGAGCTAGACGGCTGGCACCATGCTTGGTTCGAACAAATATCAGCACCTGTTTCAGATCTTGTGATTTGATGAGATGTGCCAGCAGCTCACGTTTGCGGTCGCGTTCGACCGGATGCACTACATGCGTTACCAATTCGCTGATAGAGTTGCGTCTTGCTACTTCGATCAATATCGGTTGTTTTAGTAATTTATCCGCGAGTTTCTTGATCTCTTCAGAAAAGGTGGCCGAGAACATCAGACTTTGGCGCTGTTCCGGCATCAATGCGAGGATACGCTTAATGTCAGGCAGAAAACCCATATCCAGCATGCGGTCGGCTTCATCCAGTACTAGAATTTCCACCTTGGAAAGATTCATGGTTTTCTGTTGAATGTGATCCAGCAGACGTCCGGGGGTCGCCACGAGAATTTCCACTCCGGCGCGCAAGTCTTTAACCTGGGGGTCCATGTTGACCCCGCCGTAAACTACTGCACATCTGAGCGGCAAATATTTTCCGTAAACCTTGACGCTTTCATACACCTGCGCTGCCAGTTCGCGTGTAGGCACCAGAACTAGTGCACGAATCGGGTGTCTGGCAGGTGATACGCTGGTGTTGGCATGGGGTTGCAATCGATGCAACATTGGCAGGGTAAAGCCGGCGGTCTTGCCAGTGCCGGTTTGTGCTCCACCCATGATGTCCTTGCCTTCGAGGATCGGCGGAATTGCCTGTGCCTGAATGGGTGTAGGTTCTGTGTAACCTTGATCGACGATGGCACACAGAATTTCAGCCGATAGGCCGAGTTGATCAAACGACATTTGCATTACTCCTAAACCACCTACCAACGATGTTGGGACCGGTCTAGGCAGAACAATTATTGTAGAAAATCGTATACCGACAGAAGGCACGACTGGTTGTGGCTGTGACCGGACAGTTACGCCATTCAACCATGAATGGACATGATACAGCATTAACTGAAAAAAACATATGCGCTGAATTTTGAGTCTGGCATTAACCAACTATGGGCAAAGCGATGGCCTGACACGTCACGACCGCGGATGGACTCACTCCTGCTTATCCCATATCCAGCTTCTGTAGTTCTGTAAAAATCGAATTCGCTGAGAAATGAGTTCCCTCCAACTCCTATATCCTGCAACGGTAGAAGTTATACAGGCAGAGCTATTCGTTTCTCGCTCCCTGATGGATATCCTTGCGTGTTTTTCGTGACTTGAACCACCCCCCACTTTTTCTCAGGGCGTTTAATGCCAGCGGCGCTCCGCCGATGGCTACTGCATCGACCAAGCAATACCAAGCAGCAACGCCACTTGGTGGATTCCCTTGGGACAAGCCCAGAACAGGCTCTATCGTCGCCCATTGCCAAGTCCCGGCTGCTGTACCAATTAATTCCAGCCAAGTGGTAATAAAGAAGGCTGCAAGATAAACCATTGGTGAGCGGCCTTTGAAAAGATAAATCAGGAAAACACAAAACAGTAAAGCGCCAACTTGATCGCCCTGTTCTGGATAGCCACTGATTCCCCAGATTGACCACACCCCACATACCGCCACTACAAATGTAGCAATTTTTCTGGCGTGCCTCAAAAATAAACCAGATCGCGCCAACGCTACAGCTGTTAAGTAAACCATTCCGTGACCGGGTGGCACATAAGCTGGCACGTTTACAAAGCGATAGGTGTATCCACCCATGTAGATAGATGCAAAATGCTCACCAATCGTGGCGAAAGCGACAGCGATGATTACCTGCGTCCGCACTTCCTTATTTTCACCGAACAGTAACGCAAATAATAGTGTCCAGGCGATGATCCCCATGGTGTTTTGCTGCCCCAGGCTTCCACTGGCATCAATGACCAAACTAATCGCTACACAAAGGAATGTGAGTGCCGCTATAAAGTAATCGCGGATTCTGTGAGGGTGGGGAATATCAGCATGCGGAAAATTGCGTAACATTTTCTATCTCAATCGATCTGAAATGAGAAATTCGGCTGGGCTAGCGTTGGACAGCTATGCCAATTAATTAGGCATGCCTGCTAGTGCAGAATTTCTTGGGGCTGAGCGATGAGGTCACAGGCACTACCAATTTTCTATCTAAAAAATCAGTAGTGATGATCTCAGCAACCTGATACTGAAGTAGATCGACAGCCTTTTAACAAACGTTGGCGTCATGCGTGTTCCCGCTACCCGTGACGGGCGGTGGGAACACCCCGCAACCGCGCTACCTCACTCGCTATCGCTGCTCTC
>VFJL01000058.1 GCA_009886095.1 Nitrosomonadales bacterium
AATGCAAAAAGAAATCAGCATTTCTGGTAATGAATTACAAAGTGCCACCGAATTGCAGCAAGCTGATGCAGCCGCGGTTGGTGCCGGGAAAATGCCGTGGCATAACCCAAAGCTACGCGTGCTTCAGGTTAGCCAGGAAACTGATCGGATTGGCAGTGGCGTCCCTGTTTAAAGTATAACTTCTGCATCTAAGCCAGTTCTTGACTGGGAGCTATTTGTCGGCCACAGGTTTTTAATCATGACAAATCTGTAATACGCGGATAGGGGTTTGTCATGTTCATTTCTGCGAGCACCTCACCACCGGTTTAATAAATTCAGATCGTTTTAGTGTGGTCGAGAGTGGAGCGCACGCTTCTATTTCCCGGTGTTGATGTTTAGGGTCCAGAGCGGCCATTTCTGCACATGCCCAACTATGACCGATAAATTTGATCTACCCCCTTCGGCTACCCACCAGGCTTTTGGCTTGTCCTGGTTTTTCCCTTTCCCCTTTCCTTTTTTCTCGCCCACGCTTAAAAAAATGCCAGCTGATGTAGTGGTAGAGCTAGGTTGCTTGCCGCCCATTTCCCCTGACGCGACTCAGACAACTGAATGGGCATTTGCGTCCCTGGATAAGGTTCACATTGACTTTCCAACTGTTGCGAAAATACTGGTGTCTAACGGCAACCGAGTGCAGATCGAAAAATACGCTGATGGCACGCAGGAAAGTTTATCTTTGCTTCTCATGGGAGGTGCCGCGTCAATAATTTTACAACAACGCGGGTTTTTTCCTCTGCATGGAAGTGGTGTTGCCACGGCGCGTGGTGCGGTGATTTTCGTTGGCCAATCGGGAGCGGGGAAGTCCACGACCCTTGGATCCTTTGTCCAGCAAGGTTACAAAATGCTCTGCGATGATCTGGCCGCTATTCGGCTGGATGACAATGGGGTAGCTTGGTTATATCCCGGAGTTCCTTTGTATAAGCTCTGTCCAGATAGCGCAGAAGCGCTTAAAGTCCCAACAAGTGACTTATCTAGAGTGAAGGCTGAGCTGAGTAAATTTATAGTGCCTGCGACGGGTTGTCAGGCAGATGAAGCTCTACCTGTTCATGCCGTCTATGAGTTATCAACCCATAGTGATCCGGAGCTCAAAATTGAACCGCAAAATGGTTCGGATAAGTTCAATATATTATTGAATCATACAATGGGTAAATTTAGTTTCAGGAGTATGGGGTTGCATACCACGCATTTTCGTTGTGCCATAGCACTTGCAAATACGATACGTATAGCATCGATACGCAGACCAGAAAACGGAAGGATAGAACCCTATCAACTGGTTAAGCAGATTGAGGCTGATTTTCTCGCCTGATTAACAATCGGCACTTCAATACACACAAGATAAGCTTCTGTTTCTCACGCATGCTTGGTCACGATTTTTAATTTTATGTCAGTGGAATGCAAGTTACAGACACACCGGACTCGGTTTGAGTGTAAATGTTTTGCTTATCAGGAGAATAGGAAATGCCCCCTTCAGAATCTTTGACGATGACCTCTTTTATAGTTCGTTCTGATCATTTAATTGGCAATAAAGTGGACAACGAATTGGTGATGATTGACTTGGATAGCGATAATTATTATGGTCTTGATTCAATAGCTACCGATATTTGGGAGCGAATAGCCAGCCCGATCAGAGTATCTGAGCTTTGCGAAAACTTGCTTGAGAATTATGCGGTAGAAAAAGATCAGTGCCAACAGGAATTATTGGCACTGCTTGGGCAGATGAATGAGAAGGGTATTCTTAATGTGGTAAATGAAGTTGACGAATGATGGTTTCCAATCCATGCACTCTGCCAGTCCAGCTGCCGGATTTAGGGTTATAAGTATTTCATTGGCTGTAAGGGCAGTACCAGTTTGGTGGATATAAATGTGCCTACTACGGTGTATTCAGAGAACGCCTGTCCACCCACTAACGCTTCAGGGCCAATACAAACCCAGGCATGGGCAGTAAATACGCCGTCACGTCGCGTGTTAACTCCAAGAAAAAGCGCATAAGGCAGATTATTCGCCCCAAGTAAAATTCGCGCAGCTATTGCCTGGGCCAGGCACTTTGATTCCCATGGGGTATATTTTGCGGCTTTACGGATGGCATGGCCAATATGGGTGGCCCGAGAAATTTCTTTTTGACATGCCAGCGGCACAACTGCTGCAGACTGCATATCATGACCTAACAGAGGCGCAATTCGTTTGAATGGTATTGTTAGTAGGGCTGCTCGCGCAAACCCCAGCAGTACGAAGGCCACTGGGATCCACATTATTCTGTTCAATGACTTATGCCGCCGAGCACGGATTTTGTTAAACAGTGTGGCAAGTAAATTATCAGTGTATCTCATTGACCCAATGTAACGTTCTGGACTTTCTCGGGTTTCTTAAAGCATGCAGAGAGGGAGTATAAAATAACTGAACAACCCTTTCTAAGCCACATCATATCAGACTGAAGTAAGTTGGAAATAATGGGGTCTGATATTTCTGCAAGACATTGGAAACGGAAGGTCATGGGTTCAAGTTCGAGGTGCAACACATTGCCGATACACCTTTATTGCATAAAGGCCAAGCACGTGCGGCACCTGCCCTTGATGCCGCAAGAAGTGTCGATCAAATTTGAAAAGGCAATACTTGCGGTGGCTCGAAAATAAGCTCCACCCACCTGTGTCGCCCTGTCTCTTCCCACCGTTCCCACCGGTTTTCCACCATTAGTCGGCAGGGTGATTCACTTAGAACCCACCTACGTTAAGCCGTCCGTTTGTAAGTGCTTTTCCGGAGAGTGAAGTTGTCGGAATCGTGCTCGACAAGATCGCATTTTTGATCTCCAATGCGGTTACGCCAGGATGTACTGATGCATAGAGCGCTGCTGCACCAGTTACGTGCGGTGTCGCCATCGAGGTTCCACTGTAGGACGAATACTTGTTATAGGCTGTAGTGGACCATATACCAGAACCGGGCGCTCCGAGATCAACTTTCGTCGCTCCATAGTTTGAGAAGGAGGCTTTTGCGCCAGTACTGGTAATGGCTGCGACGGCGATCACACAATCGTAATTTTTACTTTTAGAAGTGCATATGTAATTCGACGGATAGCTCGAGATAGCGTCGTTGTTGTCGCCCACGCCATCCGAACCACCGTTGCCAGCCGCTGCGATAAACAGGATTCCCGCATCTCCACCCCGGTTGATCGCATTAAGCAATGCTTGCGAGAAGCCACCACCACCCCATGAATTATTGGTTGCAACGATATTCAGTCCACGGCTGGTCTTAAGATAGGTGATGTAGTCAACAGCTTTGACGGCATTGGCCAATGTGCCGCCGCTCCTCCCGAGGAACTTGGCCGAAATGTAGGTAACATGCCAGTTGACGCCCGCGACACCGATGCCGTTGTTGCCCATGCCAGCGATGGTGCCGGTGACGTGTGTGCCATGATTATCACTGTTGCCACTAATGCCACCATCGTAAATCGTGTTGTTGTTGCCGTCGAAATCCCAGCCATGAATATCATCGATATAGCCGTTGCCGTCATCGTCAATACCGTTGTTCGCGATTTCATAAGGGTTCGTCCACACGTTGTCTTTCAGATCGGGGTGCGTGAACTGAATGCCCTCGTCTATGATGCCGACATAGACGCTATTGCTGCCTGTGTGCCCTGCAGCCCAAGCCTCGCCCGCCTGGCTGCCATACTGATTAACCGGCGAAGTCTGGTCACCATACATCCCCCACAGTGAGCTGTTGGTGTAGTAGGGATCATTTGCAGTAGCCTGGTGTGTATAAATCCAGTTTGGCTCGGCGAACTCGACCGCAGGATCATCTTTCATGGAATGAATGGCTGCTTGCTCCGGCAGATCCGGCCGAAAACGAACCAGCACCAAATCTCCGTGGTCCTCGTCATTCATCGCCTGAGTTCTGATGGCCTCCACCACTTCACCGCCAATTTTGCCGAGAGCGTGAATTTTGTATTCATGCGTGGTACCAGCGCGGAACTGTACCAAGAGTTCACCAGGGACGGAGTGCGCTGCATGACCGTTTCTTTGTCCTTGTGCGTATGAAGAAGTGAACGGTAGTGCATACAGGGAAGTCATGAGTATCAATGCAAATAGTTTTTTCATGGGTATTACTCCTGTTAACGTTAAAGCTTTCAAGGAAAGCTAACCAAATCGAATTTGTCGTACTGCCTGCTTCAGCCAGACTACGATGCCGATACAAAATTAAGCTAAACGCTATAGATACCGTGCGCCAAGGAGTTACCGTCAGTCACCCTGTGCAACATTTACAGCTTACAGCAGTTATTTAATCGGGATATGATATTTACACTACTGAGGCATG
>VFJL01000015.1 GCA_009886095.1 Nitrosomonadales bacterium
AGTGATACGCTAGCATTCACTTATTGACATGACATGACATGTTTGATTAAATATTTACAGCACTTTGAAATGGCAGCATTGTTTTTTTATTGATGTAAACAAAAGCGAGGATATCATGGAAAAAATTGCACAATTCTTAAAACAGTTTTTCAAAGATGAAGAAGGCGTAACCGCCATAGAATATGGTCTGATCGCAGCCTTGGTCGCACTGGTGATTATTACTGCATTGACACTGGCAGGCTCATCTTTAAACGTACTCTGGCTAAGAATTTCCAGTGTACTGGCTTCTGCTGCCGCCGGTTAAAACAAACCCTAAGCAAGGCTTCCGTACGTGCGGTTATCACTAACCGTCCTGAAAGCCGCCATCAGATTTCCGTCACTGCCAACCACCAGTTTTACTGGCTGGCAGTGACGGAATGGTGGAGTTAATTAGTTGATCATCGGATTGCTGTTGCTGCCGTTGCTATTTTTTGCAGCATGGCATGATGTCCGCAGTCGACGTATTCCGAATTACCTGGTTTTTCCAGGTGCGGCGCTGGGTGTGTTGTCGAATGCCTTGCTACCCCAGGAAATGGGGGGGTTGGGAGTTCTCGATTCTCTGGCGGGCTGGGGCGTAGGTTTGGTTCTGCTACTGCCGCTTTACCTGTTGCGCACCATGGGCGCAGGAGACGTGAAGCTCATGGCTATGGCTGGTGCCTTTCTGGGAGCACAGGGCACGCTCAATGCATTGCTGTATGTTCTACTGGCGGGTGGCGTACTGGCGCTAGCAGTTACCTGGCATCAGGGCAACCTGCGCAGATTGCTGCACAGCCTTAAAACGATGCTGTTTATCGGCGCGACCGGAGGGGGTTCAGTGGGAAGTCTTCCCGTACCTGATGCAAGTCTACCCAGCATGCCCTACGGTGTGGCGATCGCAGTTGGAACGACGGCGTATCTGGTCATTACACATTGGGGCTGACAAACAATAATCATACCAATAGTCTACGGTAACAAAATCCAGCTTATTAGAAATGTGGAAAAGTTCCGAATCGGAAATTATTTCCGGGTGAAAATCCGATTCATCGGCTGGCTCCCGGATAGTTCTGATATAACTGGCGGCAAAGGGGATTAAATGAGAGACACCAAAGCACTCTGGATGGTCGCGATCTCGCTGTTGCTGGGTCTGGTAGCAGTGGCGGTAGGGGGAAAATGGCTCATGGAGCGGTCGACTGTGGATATATCCGGGGTGATCGTCGCCACCCGAGACATTGATGTCGGAACACGGCTGACCCCAGAGTTGCTGGAATCGAAAGACTGGCTTCGCACCAGCACTCCGCAGGGAGCTTTCCAGGATGTAAAACTGCTCGATTCCCGTGTAGTCAGGGTTAATTTAACGCGCGGCGAACCGCTGCTGGAAGCTAAATTGGCTCCTGTAGGAACCACTGGTGGATTGTCTGGCGTGATTGCGGAAGGCAAGCGCGCCATCACCGTACGCGTGAACGATGTTGTCGGCGTTGCCGGGTTCGCGCTGCCGGGAAATAAAGTAGACATTTTGATAAACACCAAGGATGAAAAAGAAAAGGGCATCTCCAAAATCGTACTGGAGCAAATTCTAGTGCTGGCGGTGGCCCAGGATGTCGGCCGCGATGAAACCAAGCCCAAGGTGGTAACTGCCGTAACGCTGGAAGTAACCCCGGAAGAAGCGGAGAAACTTGATCTTGCACGTAGCATCGGCACACTGTCACTGGTGCTGCGCAATCAGGTTGATACTGGCTCGGGCACGACCGAAGGAGTGCGCATCAAAGACCTGCTGAAACTGAGTACGAAGTTGGCAACATCACCTGCTTACCACCGCGCGCCCCCCATACCACAGACGGTCGAATTCATCAGAGGCAGTCAGAGGGCTAGAGAAATTTCGAGGGAAAGGGACTATTAGATGAAACTTCAACAATCCATGGGTAGATACCCTCTCCCCTCCGCAGGAAAGCAGGCTTCGCAGCAAACTGTCGATTCCTGCTTGCTCTCAGTTGACGATCCACTCCTGCCGTTACCGTCACTCCTGGTCGCAGCCTCACTATGCATTAGTATCTTGCTGGCAACAGGCATTCCCGTTGCCACAGCACAGGTCAGGGCAACAGACAGACCAATTGAGGCGCAGCTTGCAGTAAGTTCCAACATGACTGTGACCTTGGGCCAATCAGCCCTGCTCAGATTGCCGGCGCCGATTACGCGCTTATCGGTGGGTAATCCGCAGCTAGCCGACGTGATTCTGATCAGCCCGAGCGAGCTCTATGTGCTGGGCAGGTTCGTCGGGACGACTAATATCGTGCTGTGGTCTCAGGGCAAACAGACCAAGGTGATCGATGTGACCGTCATCCTGGATGCAGCAGCACTGCAACGCAAGTTGCTGGAGCTTATGCCTGACGAGAAAGACATAAAGGTAAGCGCGGCGGCGGACTCACTGGTGTTATCCGGTACGGTATCCGATGTGATCAAAGCGGATCGCGCGGTGGCGATTGCGGATGCTTATGTGCGCGCCGCAAACCTTAACCGGATGACCATGATGATGAGCCCGCAGAGCGATGGTCGCACGAGCGGTGTCACCGTTTACGGCGAGGGTATAGTTGGTGGAGCGGGTGGTGTTGCAGGTGGTGGTATGGGTGGTGGTATGGGTATGATGGCTGCCATGATGGGCAGTCAGGGTGCAGGTCAAGGTGGTGCCGCATCACCAGGCGCCGGGGCTGGGCTCGGTACCGTCACAGTCATCAACCTACTTCAGGTCGGCAGCAACCAACAAGTGATGCTGGAAGTGAAGGTGATGGAGATCAACCGGACAGTCGCGGAAAAACTTGGTTTTGACTTTCAGAGAGCGGTCGGAAAAGGCGTGAGTACCGCCTCGCAGATTTTTACCGGCATCGTTGGTGGCGGTCCAGGGCGACTGTTTGTCCCTCCCTCCACGAGTGTTGTGAGCGGAAATAATACTACAGGAGACTCCTGGCTTATCGATGCCGAGAGAAAAGATGGCGTGATACGGGTTCTGGCCGAGCCCAACATCGTGGCGATCAGTGGCCAGGAAGCCAGCTTCCTGGTAGGGGGTGAGATCATGATTCCCATTCCTCAAGCTGGAGGAACAGCTCAACTCACGTCAAAGCAGTTTGGTGTGGGGCTGAGATTCACGCCAACCGTGTTGGATGGAGACCGGATCAATCTCGTGGTAGCCCCGGAAGTAACCGAACTGGTTGGATTTACCACCGTCGCCACCACAGGTTTCGGGGCTATTTTGTCGGTACCGACCTTCACCACCCGGCGCATATCGACGACCGTGCAACTACGCGACGGCCAGGCGCTCGCCATTGGCGGGCTGCTGCAGGACAACTTCAAGGAACAGGTCAAACGCTTCCCGCTGCTGGGAGAAATTCCGATACTTGGCGCCCTGTTCCGTAGCAGTGATTTCCAGACAAACAAGACGGAACTCATGGTCGTGGTGACACCGCGTCTGGTTAAACCACTGCCACCTGATTACAAAGTGCCGACAGATGCCTTCATCCCGCCCAACCGATCGGAGTTCATAATGGATGGGAAAATGGAAGGGGCGCCACCCAAGGAACTTCCTGTAAAAATAGCGCCAGGGGCAGGAGTTCAGTCACAGATCGAGCCGCCTTTGGGTAGTCCTGTCAATCCGGCCGATGCCAGTGGTTTTCAGATGAAATAAGGAGATGGTCAGCATGAAAACGACATCGAAAAATAATATTACCCCATGGGTATCTATAACACTGCTGACAGCCTTGACGGTAGCTTTGACGGCATGTGTGCCGACCACCCCCAGATTGGATGCAAACTTTGGCATGGCGGTAAATGTGGCCAAAGCTCAGCAAACCGTCAACCCGGATGCCTCGCTCAACAGGAATCCGGTCAAGGTTGACGGTCAGGTCGGCGACGCGATGGTAGATAACTATCGCGAATCGTACATAGCGCCACGGCCGGCAGGAGCAACAGGATCAGGAATCAGTTTCGGCACAGGCAACGCCGCCACTAGTGGCGGCGTGGGCAGGTAAAATCGATCGCGCGAGGATATCCACAACCAGGACAGCAGCGAATGAAGTACTGCCCAGTCAGATTGTCCAAACACAAGAACCACCAAAATCCCCGGAGAGAAAGAGGTGCCGTTGCCATTCTCGTGGCACTGTCGATGGTCGTTCTGGTGGGCATGGTCGGCTTGGCACTCGATCTGGGCAAGCTCTACGCTGCGAAATCCGAACTGCAAAACGGCGCGGATGCATGCGCACTGGCTGCGGCGCGTGAGCTGTCAGGCGCCAACTCCAATCAGCTTACATTGGCTGAAACTGCGGGTATCAGAGCGGGTACAGCAAACAACGTCCTGTTTCAAGGTGCGCCAGTCGCGCTTAATGTCGATGACAGCGTGCAATTCAGCCTGACACTTGACGGCAGCTATAGTACAAAAGCTGGACTCAGCGCAACAGAAGCGCTGACGATGAAGTACGCGCGTTGCCGGGTAGAAAGAACCGGGATTGCCAACTGGCTAATTCCGATTCTGAACATTTTGCCTGGAAACTCGATTGCCGCCACCCAGGATGTCAGGGCTGTGGCCGTAGCCACTCTAGCGCCGTCACAAGTGTTTTCCTGCCCCATCCCTGTAGGCATCTGCGAGGGCCAGATTACCACTGCGGTACCCGGCTCATGGATAAAAAGCGTGGTCGGTGGCGGCGGGGGTCTAAATGGAGCTTTCGGGTGGGTAGATTTCTCTCCCCCTGCTGGCGGAGCGAGTGAGCTTGGCTCAAATCTGACGGGTGTTTGTGGCGTCACCAATCTTCCCGCTGTGGGCACTAACGTGGTTGAACAGGGCGCCATCGCTTCGCTGGCAAATGATTGGAACAGCCGATTCGGTCTTTACTTCGGCTCTCTCAACAAACCGGCTACCTCAAGTGGTAATGCCACTCCGGACTATACCGGCTTTGCCTATTACCCCCTGCTGAACGGGGTGCCCGCTTCTCCTGCCCCCGGACAGGTGATCAATAAATATTCTTCTGGCGTTGATAGTTATCAAATTAAGAGCGGCGCCTATGCGCCGTATCAGGGGAATAATAACGCTGGCATTCAGGCGACCGGTGACGCAACTTTCCCGAAACTGGCACCAAAGGGGGGCGCCACGCCCCTGTCATCCGCTGAACACCAGAGTCTTGGGAGGCTCAATCGTCGGGTGGCCATTGCTGCCGTTACCGCTGGCAATTGTCCCTCTAGCGGGGCTGTCACGAAGTGGGCGTGTGTTCTGATGCTACATCCGATCAACCAAGGCGGGAATCCATCGCCAACAATGTTCCTTGAATACCTCGGCTTGACAACCGATGCTGGCAGTCCTTGCGCGACAACCGGCGTACCGGGAGGACCTACCGGTACGGGTGCGTCGGTGCCAACTTTGGTGAGGTGAGCGTTATTATGCCTATTCAGAAATATGGGATACCTGGATTCTCTACTGCCAGACGAGTCGCAATGCGTGGCGCGGCCACAGTGGAATTTGCCTTCCTGGTGATACCCCTGCTGTTGTTGGGATTTGGCGGGGCAGAGTATGGTCGCGCACTCTATCAGTACAACACCTTAGTCAAATCTGTGCGTGATTCAGCGCGTTATCTGGCGCAGTATGATCCCGCAGATGTTAACTATCCGATCGCCGCCGCCAAAAACCTGGCGGTGTATGGTGATAT
>VFJL01000067.1 GCA_009886095.1 Nitrosomonadales bacterium
AAGCTCTGGCCGAACACATCGCCCAAATTATCCTGATTGAGTTCAAGGCGCCGTGGGTAAAAGTCAGCGTGGCGAAACTCAGCATAATGCGCGGCGTGAAAAAACTGGGAATATGCATCGAACGAGGATCAAAATCCGGGTAAATTTGCCGCCGAACGCACAGACGCTGGCGGATATGCAAACCGGTGATACCATGGGACTATTCCAATTTCAGCTAGAAACGCCACCAATCGGCCACCATCAATCGTTCGTCCTGAGCCTTCGACTCTGCTCAGGACTGAAGGCTTCGTCGAAGGATGCGGTGTGGTTCGGTAAGCTCTGATGGAACAACTAAGTATTGTTGCGAAATCCGGATTTTAGAAGTGGCTATCATTTCATCGCGTCGAGATTGGCCTGTGCATCGGCATTCCCTTGCGCAGCGGCTTTCTTGAACCATACTTTAGCTTCAGCAATATTCTTGGAGACGCCTTCCCCGGTGTAATACATCGCACCAAGATTATTCTGTGCATCGACATTCCCCTGCTCGGCAGCTTTCCGGAACCATTCCACAGCTTTCGCCTCATCCTTGGCCACGCCCTCTCCATTGGCATACATCAAGCCAAGATTGAATTGTGCGTCGGCATACCCTTGGATGGCAGATCTGTAAAACCAGCCTGCGGCGGCAGCTGGGTCGTTATTCATGATCTTGCCTGAAGCGTCCTTGGTTACAACCTCGCCGGTGTAATACATCACACCGAGGCCGTTCTGCGCTTTGGCATCTCCCGTTTCCGCATCTTTTTTCAATTTCAAGAATTTTTCTTCTGGCGTCGGCCCTTCCACCTGTGCAGATGGCATTATCTTGTTCATCAGATCAGATTTCTCTTCTACTGTTAGCCCCTCCGTCAGCACCGAAGGCAGTTCCTTTTCTGTCGTTATCTCACCCATCGGTGCAGGTAAAGCCCCCGTTTCAGACTTATCGCCGGGAACTTCCTCACCACAACCGGCCAGTGACAACAACAGAGCAGCAGAAAATAAAATTACGGGGGTATTCATCTAACATTTCCTTTTATTGGCCCAGTTCAACAAAACGCCGATTCCGCTGATGGCGCCTGAAGTCTACAGGACGCCTCTAATACTTCGAAGACAAGGCAGATTTTTAGCGATAGCCTACAGACTGTAATACATATCAAACTCGATCGGATGGGTGGTCATGCGAAAGCGTGTAACCTCCTCCATCTTCAGCTCAATGTAGGCGTCGATCATATCGTTGGAAAACACTCCGCCACGGATGAGGAAATCGCGATCTTTGTCCAGACTATCCAGCGCTTCATCCAGCGAGGCGCAAGGATTGGGGATCCCGGCTGCTTCTTCGGGTGGCAAATCGTAAAGATTCTTGTCCATCGGGTCGCCCGGATGGATCCTGTTCTGGATACCATCCAACCCCGCCATCATCAACGCAGTGAAAGCCAGATAAGGATTAGCCGTGGCATCGGGGAAACGCACTTCAATACGTCTTCCTTTAGGGCTGTTAGCATAGGGTATACGCACTGCAGCCGAGCGGTTGCTGACCGAATAAGCAAGATTAATCGGCGCTTCAAAACCGGGCACCAGACGCTTATAGGAATTGGTACCGGGGTTGGTGATAGCGTTCAAGGCCTTGGCATGTTTGATAATCCCGCCGATGTAATACAAAGCCATTTCAGACAATCCAGCGTAGCCATTCCCGGAAAAGAGGTTCTGCCCTCCCTTCCAGATCGACTGATGGACATGCATTCCAGAGCCATTGTCGCCGACAATCGGCTTGGGCATGAAGGTTGCCGTTTTGCCATAGGAGTGGGCAACATTGTGCACCACATATTTAAGTATCTGCGTCCAGTCAGCGCGCTGTACCAGACTGCCGTACTTGGTGCCGATTTCGCACTGACCGGCAGTCGCAACCTCATGGTGGTGCACTTCCACTTCCACACCCATTTCTTCCAGTGCAAGACACATGGCAGAACGAATATCGTGCAGCGAATCCACCGGAGGAACCGGGAAATAACCACCTTTCACCGCAGGGCGATGGCCGGTATTGCCGCCCTCGTATTTTTCCATCGAATTCCAGGCCGCTTCCTCGGATTCAATTTTCACCGAGCAGCCGGACATGTCAGCATGCCAGGTTACGGAGTCAAAAATAAAGAATTCTGGCTCGGGGCCAAAATAGGCGATATCGCCAATACCGGTGAACTTGAGGTAGGCTTCACCACGCTTTGCCAGCGAGCGCGGATCGCGGTCATAGCCCTTGCCGTCGGCAGGTTCCACCACATCACAGGTAAGAATCAGCGTGGCCTCATCCATGAATGGATCCATATTGGCGGTGTCAGGGTCCGGCATCAACAACATGTCAGAAGCATGTATCCCTTTCCAGCCAGCAATAGAGGAGCCATCAAACGCATGACCATCTTCAAACCTGTCCGCATCGAAAGCATGGACCGGAACCGTTACGTGTTGCTCTTTGCCTCGGGTATCAGTAAAGCGCAGATCAACAAACTTGACTTCATTGTCCTCGATCATTTTCAAAACGTCGGCTACTGCCATTTTTCTCTCCAAACTAAAGTTATGGTTTTACAAAACAGATAATTATCTAGAATTATCTGGGATTATATCAGCATGAACGACGCTACCATCTGAAACGAGTCAAGGAACATTATATGACCCCCTCCAAAAATTCAAAGTCCCAAGCAAAGCCAGGCAGGAACAAATCTGGATTCTTAGAGGTGCCCTCAATCAGTTTTGCCAAACACCAATTGTAAAAATGGAATATTATTACGGTACCCCTGAAAAATTCAGAGCTCTAAACAAGACAAGGCAGGAACGAAAAATGTAGACGCGGCATAGGGGTGATATGTAAGGAAACATTTTTTGTGAGTAACAAAGTATTGTAACGAAATCTGGATTTTTAGAGGCGCCCTGAAACTGGTCATTACGTTTCTCAATCAACGCTAATGTGAGCACATATGGGAACCATCACTGAAATACTGGAAAGGGCGCAGCAACGCGCCAAAGAAATGGATCTGCCATACGAAGGCGCACTGCTTCCCGCTGAAGCGCTCACCCTGCTGCAGAAAGCCCCCGGTGCCAAACTGGTGGATGTACGCTCCAGAGCCGAATGGGACTGGGTGGGAAGAATTCCTGGCGCAGTCGAAATCGAATGGCAAGTCTACCCCGGCATGCGAGCCAACCCGGATTTTCTCACTTATCTGTCAAGCCAGGTAGACACGGAAGCATTGGTGATGTTCATCTGCCGTACCGGTGGACGCTCACACCAGGCTGCTGCGACTGCTACCCAGGCAGGATACCTGGATTGTTACAATATTCTCGAGGGTTTCGAAGGTGACAAAGATGCAACCGGCCACCGTGGCGCCAAAGGTGGATGGAAAGCGGTTGGGTTGCCTTGGGTGCAGGGTTAATCAGTTCCAATTGGGAGTGAAAGAAAGCGATAACGACCGCCGTAGATGGAAGGGCGCCCTAAGCTGCCGACCACTGCACCAGTCCTGAATAAGCCGTTATCAACACGATTAACCCAAATATGATGCGGTACCATGCAAATACGGTGAAATCGTGATGACTGATAAAGCGCAACAACCCCCGCACTGCCAGCAGCGCGCTGATAAATGAGGCGATGAAACCGACCAAAAACATACCGATGTCGTCAAAATGCAAAATTTCGTGATGCTTGTAAACATCGTAGAAAGTGGCGGCGAACATGATGGGAATCGCCAGGAAAAAAGAAAACTCGGTGGCAGCCTTGCGCGACAGGCCAAAAAATAAACCACCGATGATAGTGGCACCCGAACGCGAGGTGCCCGGTATCAGCGCGAGACACTGCACCAATCCCACCTTCAGCGCATGCTTCCAATCCATGTCTTCCACCCGTTCGACATCCACCACATGCTTTCTGCGCTCGGCCCACAAAATCAATATGCCACCGGCAACAAGCGCCAGCGCCACCGGCACCGGATGAAACAAATATTGCTTGATGGTTTTGATAAACAACAGGCCCAGAATTGCGGCGGGTAAAAATGCAATGAAAAGATTCAGCACAAAGCGGTTCGCATCTGCGCTTGAACCAATGCCCGCCACCACCTCACTGATCTTGGCGCGATATTCCCAGCACACCGCCAGGATCGCGCCCAACTGAATCACAATCGCGAACACCTTGCCCTTCTCGTCATTGAAGTCGAGCAAATCCCCCACCAGGATAAGATGGCCAGTGGAGGAAATCGGCAGAAATTCGGTCAACCCCTCGACAATGCCGAGGATCAGTGCTTTGGTGAGAGACAGCCAGTCCATGCGTATTTTTTATTGGTTATAAAGCGGCATTATATCTTTTGAAGCTGCACACGGGCACCGCACTTGTCATTGCACCGGGAAAAGGGTTAAATCTGTCCACCCCTTATTCCAATTCTGGTTCGAAACACTAACAATCTGGAATTGGAGTAAGGAAACATTTTTTGTGAGTGACGAAATCTGGATTTTTAGAGGTGCCCATGAGCCTTAAAGTTCTTGTTGTCGGTGCTGGTGCCACGGGTGGTTACTTCGGTGGACGGCTTGCGCAGGCAGCACAGAGAGGTCACACGAACATCGAAGTGACTTTTCTCGTCCGTCCCAAACGTGCGGAAATACTTAAAAAAACCGGGTTGATGATCGAAAGTCCACAGGATAGTTTCTCGCTGCCGGTGCGTACTGTGCAGCACACCGAATTGAAGTGGGAATATGATCTGGTGCTGCTTGCATGCAAAGCCTATGACCTCGAGTCGGCGATACTCTCGGTCTATCCCGCGATCGGACCCGATACGCTGATTCTGCCGATTCTCAACGGTCTCGCCCACTTTGACCGGCTCGATGCGGAATTCGGTGTGCGCCGCATATTGGGCGGCTGCTGTCATCTGAACGGCACCCTCACGAACGCGGGAGCGGTGAAACTGCTAAGCGATTTGCATGGCATCACTTTCGGTTTGCGCGTGGGCAACGCCGTACATGCTGGAGCAGCGCTTGACCAGCTCCAGACGGCGTTCAAACAAACTCCGGTTCGAGTGCAGTACTCTGAAACGGTGTTGCAGGCAATCTGGGAAAAATATACGTTCCTCGCCGCCTTTGCTGCCATGACCTGCCTGATGCGTGCTGCAGTGGGTGACATCATGACTGCTGCTGATGGTGAAACGCTGATGCTGCGCCTGCTGGCAGAATGCGAAGCTGCGGCGAAGCATGCCGGTTACCCGCTGCGCGCCAGTGTCATAGACCACAGCAAAAAAATGTTGACGGATAAAAACTCGGCCTTGACTGCTTCAATGCTGCGCGACTTGGAGTCCGGTGGCAAAACCGAAAGCAATCACATTATTAACGATATGCGCCTGCGTGCCATCGCAGCCGGCAGCGATGCGACCCTGCTTTCGATTGCCTGGGTACATTTCCAGGCAAGAGAGGCACGTCTGGCACGTGAAAGAAAAACAACGGCGGGCAATCAGGCCTTGCTATAAATCTCCGTCCCCCGTTTTACGAATTCTGCAGCTTTTTCTTCCATCCCTTTTTCCAGCACCTCGGCCTCCCCGACACCCTGACTGGCGGCGTACTCTCGTACATCCTGGGTGATTTTCATTGAACAGAAATGTGGCCCGCACATGGAACAGAAGTGCGCCAGTTTGGCGCCTTCCTGCGGCAGGGTTTCATCGTGAAATTGTTTGGCCTTGTCAGGATCAAGACTAAGATTGAACTGGTCGTCCCAGCGAAACTCGAAGCGCGCCTTGGAAAGCGCGTTGTCGCGGATTTGTGCGCCGGGATGACCCTTTGCCAAATCGGCGGCATGAGCGGCAATTTTGTAAGTGATAATACCGTCTTTCACATCATCCTTGTCGGGCAGGCCGAGGTGTTCCTTGGGAGTGACATAGCACAGCATCGCCGTACCGTACCAGCCGATCATGGCCGCGCCAATGGCGGAAGTAATGTGGTCGTAGCCAGGCGCAATATCGGTAGTAAGCGGCCCTAGCGTATAGAAAGGCGCTTCAGCGCAATATTTCAATTGCAGATCCATGTTCTCTTTGATCAGATGCATGGGCACATGGCCGGGGCCTTCGATCATCACCTGCACATCGTGCTTCCATGCCACATGAGTTAATTCACCGAGGGTTTGCAGTTCCGCAAACTGGGCTTCGTCGTTGGCGTCATAAATCGAGCCGGGACGCAAACCGTCGCCCAATGAAAAACTGACATCGTAAGCTTTCATGATTTCGCAGATTTCCTCGAAACGGGTATAGAGGAAGCTCTCACGGTGATGCGCCAGGCACCACTTGGCCATGATCGAGCCGCCACGCGAGACAATGCCAGTCAGGCGTTTGGCCGTCATCGGCACATAAGCGAGGCGCACACCGGCATGGATGGTGAAATAATCCACTCCCTGCTCGGCCTGTTCAATCAGCGTGTCGCGGAAAATTTCCCAGGTAAGTTCTTCCGCTTTGCCGTTCACCTTCTCCAGCGCCTGATAAATCGGCACGGTGCCAATGGGAACGGGGCTGTTACGGATGATCCACTCACGCGTTTCATGAATATTCTTGCCGGTAGAAAGATCCATCACCGTGTCGCCGCCCCAACGAATGGCCCAGGTCATTTTCTCGACTTCTTCCTGGATACTGGAACCCAGTGCAGAATTACCGATGTTAGCGTTGATTTTTACCAGAAAATTGCGCCCGATGATCATGGGTTCGGACTCGGGGTGGTTGATATTGAGAGGAATAATGGCGCGGCCCCGTGCCACTTCATCGCGCACAAACTCCGGAGTAATCTGTTTGGGCAGCGAGGCACCAAAATCATGCCCGGGATGCTGGCGGGTCAGCAAATCGCGATGCCGTGCATTAAATTCCGCACTGAGTTCTTCGCAGCGCTGATTCTCCCGGATCGCGATGTACTCCATTTCCGGCGTAATGATGCCTTGGCGGGCGTAGTGCATCTGTGTCACATTCGCCCCTGCCCTGCCACAACGTGGCTGGCGTTGTAAATTGAAACGCATTTCTGTGAGCCCGGCATCAGCCAGGCGTGCTCTGCCATAAGCAGATGCGGGAGCAGAAAGAATTTCCGTGTCGCCGCGCTGGTCTATCCATTGCTCGCGCAACGCTGGCAAACCGGAGCGGATATCTATTTTCGCTGCAGGGTCGGTGTAAGGGCCGGAAGTGTCATAAACATAAAGCGGCGGGTTTTTCTCCTTACCCGTGCTGGTAGGCGTATCGGCTTGGCTGATCTGACGCATTGGCACCTGAATGTCGGGGCGCGAACCTTGCACGTAGACTTTGCGGGAATTGGGTAGAGGCTTGACTGCCGCCGCATCGACCTGCGCGGTCTGGCTTGAAAACGGAATGGAAATCTGCGCGGAATTTAAAACTGTTACATTCATTTATACGCTCCTTGAGGTGCCATAAAAGGAGCGGGATAACTAATCCCAGCTTCCCTACGGCGGCATTACCCGTGTCAGGTATTAAGGGACTGTCTCACCGATCTCCCGGACAATTCCGGAAGCGGACCCCTAGCTGATGCTGTAAAGCTAATGGAAATGTGAAATAATTGCAAGATTGTAACCATAAGGGCGCCTCTAAAAATTCAAAGTTCCAAATAAGACAAGGTGGGAACGAACTGAATAAATCGATGTTTCCCTAAGTATTGTGACGAAATTTGGATTTTTAGAAGCGCCCATAAAATAGGTATGGAACTGGAAATGGATCTCGAACAAACCCGATATAACATGATAGAGCAGCAAATCCGTACTTGGGCTGTGCTGGATCCGGCGGTTCTCAACCTGCTGTTTGAGCTGCGGCGCGAAGAATTTGTCCCCACAATCTATCGCTCCCTGGCATTTGTGGATATGGAAATCCCGTTGGGATATGGCGAGGTGATGCTCGCTCCCAAGATGGAGGCACGCATCCTGCAGGAATTACAGATAAAGAAAACCGACACGATACTGGAAGTTGGCAGCGGCAGTGGCTACCTGACCGCGTTGCTGGCCAGACAAGGGAAACACGTTTACAGCGTTGAAATTGTGCCGGAACTGAAAGCCATGGCAGAAAAGAATCTGCAGGCTCACAACATCACCAACATAACGCTGGAACAAGGTGATGCCGCCCACGGTTGGCCTGACCACGGGGCCTATGACGTGATCGTGCTGACCGGATCCACCCCGGTCTTGCCGCAAGCATTTCAAGACAGCCTCAAGACTGGCGGGCGCATGTTCGCAGTGGTGGGCGATGCGCCGGTGATGGAAGCCGTGCTCGTCACCTGCATAGCACAGGGGAAAGAAACCGGTGCGCACAATACATGCAACAAGATCAACCTGTTCGAGACCTGTATTCCTCCGCTCAAAAACGCGCAGCAACCAGGACGGTTTGTTTTCTGAAGCGTATCGGCTCACATAAAGCGGGAACCTGGCTAACCACCAGTTGCTTGAGCCGGCCTTAAGTAAATGATGCTTCCACTTATCTCCTGATAGAACAAGGCAACTTGGAATCAAATTGAAAATTCCGCAATATATTTATGCGCTGCTAATTGTCGGAGCGGTTTTACCTGCGCCGCTGCGCGCTGCCGATCTGATGGAAATTTATCGCGAGGCGCTGGAACAGGATGCCCAATACAGCGCCGCCCGTGCCGCATATCAGGCGGCTCAGGAAAAGCTGCCGCAGGGAAGAGCCGGATTTCTCCCCAATATCACGTTTACGGGAAATCAACGCAAGCAACTGATACAAGCGGGCTCAAATCCTGAAAGAACAATCGATGCCCAAGCCTTGACGCTTACCGCAATCCAGCCGATTTACCGCAAGGAAAATTTTGCGATCTACCAACAAGCAAAACTTCAGGTGCTACAGGCAAACTCGCAGCTCGTCCTGGCATCGCAGGATCTGATCCTGCGTGTGGCGCAGGCATATTTTGAGGTGTTGACTGCCCAAGTAAGCGTGGAAGTGGCGGAAGCGCAGAAAAAAGCCATCGGCCAGCAACTAGCTCAAGCCAAGCGCAACTTTGAGGTGGGCACCGCCACCATCGTCGATACCTACGAAGCCCAGGCCCGCTCCGATCTGACCGCTTCACAGGAGATCGCCGCCCGCAACGAACTGGAGATCCGTAAACGCACTCTGCAGCAGATCATCGGTCGCTTTCCCGATAACCTCGCACGCGCGAACGAAAACGCTTCTGA
>VFJL01000074.1 GCA_009886095.1 Nitrosomonadales bacterium
GAAAATGAAGCGCTCAAGCTGGGTGGTTTGAGCGAAGAAGAGGACTTGTTTGCGCCAGTGTGGAAGAGTGTAAAGAACCGCTGGATCTGGTTGGCGATTAATCTGGTAACGGCATTCATTGCCTCACGCGTGATCGGTGTGTTTGAAGATTCCATCGAAAAGTTGGTAGCGCTGGCAGCGCTGATGCCCATCATTTCCGGTATCGGTGGCAACTCCGGTAATCAAACCATCACCATGATTGTACGCGCCCTTGCCTTGGGGCAACTCAATATAGGAAATGCACGTAAGTTGTTTGCCAAGGAAATCGGAGTGAGCGCCGTAAATGGCATAGTATGGGGTAGTGCTGTCGGATTGTTCGCCTTCTTTATTTATGACAGCGTTGCCCTCGGTCTGGTGATGACCTTGGCGATGGGGTTGAATCTGCTGCTGGCAGCATTCTTGGGAGTATTGATTCCGTTGACCCTGCAAAAATTGGGACGCGATCCGGCGACAGGCTCCAGCGTGATGATCACCGCTGTTACCGACAGCGGTGGATTTTTTATTTTTCTGGGACTGGCTACAATTTTCCTGTTGTAGGTACCCTCAGAGGGATGCGCAACGCGGGGGTCGGCAACAGAAGTTGCGGTGTTTTTCCACTATTTCTGACGTATTCTACGGCAGGATTCTTTCGGCAGCGATCAACTGCTCCACAGATTCACGCTCGCGGATAAGATGGATATTGTCACCATCTACCATCACCTCAGCGGCGCGGGGGCGGGTATTGTAATTGGAGCTCATGCTCATGCCATAGGCCCCGGCAGACATGACGGCAAGTAAGTCTCCCTGGGACAGTGCGAGCTTGCGGTCATGTCCCAGAAAATCACCAGTTTCACAAACAGGACCGACGATTTGATAGGTTTTGACGTCATTGCCGTTTGCAATGACCGGCAGGATCTCATGGTAAGCGTCATATAGCGCTGGGCGGATCAGATCATTCATGGCTGCATCCACAATGGCGAAATCCCGATATGGTGTATGTTTGAGATACTCAACACGGGTGAGTAGCAAACCGGCATTTCCTACTAACGCGCGTCCCGGTTCGATCAGAATGCGCTGGCTCCGTCGACCGATGCCGCCACACAGTGCCGCAATATAGTCCCGTGCGGATGGCGGTTTTTCTGTGGAATAGCGGATCCCCAATCCGCCGCCCAGATCCAAATGTTCGATTTGTAATCCCTGTGCTTCCAGGCGGTTCAGCAGATCGAGTATTTTCCCGCAGGCTTCGATGAAAGGATCAAGTTCGGTCAACTGCGAACCGATGTGACAGTCCAGTCCGGTAGCATGTACGTTGGGAAACTGCTGGATGGAGAGATAAAGTTTCTCTGCTTCATCAAACGGGATACCAAACTTATTTTCTTTGAGGCCGGTTGAAATGTAAGGGTGAGTTTTCGCATCCACATCAGGGTTGACCCGCAAACTTACCGGCGCGATTTTACCTATCTCTGCCGCTATCTGATTTAACGTTATCAATTCAGCTTCCGACTCTACATTGAAGCAGAGTATTCCGGCGTTAAGCGCTGCACGCATTTCGTCAGGACGTTTACCCACACCAGAAAATACTATTTTTTGTGGATCACCGCCGGCACTCAGTACCCGCTGTAGCTCGCCACCGGAAACGATATCGAAGCCACTGCCGAGACGGGCGAATAAATTAAGTATGGCGAGATTGGAATTGGCCTTGACCGCGTAGCACACCAGATGATCGCGTCCGGCAAAGGCCGAGTCAAATTCCTGGTAAGCGGCAGTTAGCGCCGCGCGTGAATAGACATAGCAAGGGGTGCCAAATTCCTCGGCAATACGATCCAGCGGAACCGATTCGACACAAAATCTGGCATTATGATAAGCAAATGATGGGAAGCCGCTCACCTCTTTTTTTCTCCATCTTGAGATTGTTGCGCAGGTGCATCTTGCGGAAGATAGAGCGGCCCTTTCAGGCCGCAGGCGCCAAGCAGCAGGACTAGCAGAGTGGCAATACAGAATTTATGCATGGGACGAGTACCCGGACAGTGGATGCAAAATACTAACATAAAGGCAATGCAATACATGAACCTGAATCGTCACCCAAGCTTCTGCAATTCCTTCCGCGCCGCCAGATGATCCGGGTAAATACTTGCCACCGTTTGCCAGAATGCCGGGGAGTGATTCATTTCAAGAAGGTGTGACAGTTCGTGCGCTACCACGTAATCCACCAGATGAAGCGGCATCTGAATCAGCCGCCAGTTGAGACGGACGATACCGCGTGTATTGCAGCTGCCCCACTGAGTTTTGGCGCGCGACAGCCGCAGTTGCGGTTGCGATACACCGAGTTTATGCGCGTACAAGGTGATGCGTTCGCTGAAGCAAGCCAGTGCTTGCTGTCGATACCACGCCATCACGATTTTCTCGATTTGCTGAATGGTCAGCACGGATGGCAACGGTAATGCCAGTTGCCTGTCTTCTGTTTCGGTTTTCATTTTTGCCTGGGTCATTCGCATTACTCCAGGCGCTGTTGTCGTCAACTGCCATGGCTCCCCCAGCAGCGGAAAAATAGCGGCCTCTTCCCATACCAGCCGGATCGATTTTTTGTTTCCCCATTCAGCAAGTTTTTTTACCACCCAGTCGGCCTTGTCGCGCAATACCGATTCAACCCAGCGCAGCGACCCCTGTGGTGGAATGCTGACAGTTAAGCCGTCGCTGTCTATTCTCATGCCGATAGTTTTGCGTCTGCAACGCTTAAGTGTGTAGACCACTTCCTTGCCATTCAAGCTGACACGGCGAACCTCCCCTGAAGACGCTGCTCGATCCTTTGGCGGGGATTGAGATAGACTTTCTGTCATCTGTCCTCCATCACCGAGTGAGGTTGCGATGTTTTCTGACTGCCGATGTGGAGCATCTCGGCTTCAATCCATGCTTCCACTTTGGCATTGAGCTCACCTGGTTCCATCTCAGCGGAATTTATCGGCGCACCGATGCTGACGGTAATCGTGCCCGGTAGTTTAACAAAGGCATCTTTGCTCCAGAACTCCCCCGCATTGTGCGCGACTGGCACCACTGGCGCATCGACATGGGTCGCGAGCCATGCGCCGCCGATACCATACTTACCTTTCTCGCCGGGGGCGATGCGGGTACCTTCCGGAAAAATCACGATCCAGAATCCCTGCTGCAACCGGTCTCTGCCTTGTATGACAATTTGTTTCAGTGCTGCTTTTCCGGAACTGCGATCAATGGCGATGGGGCTGGTCATCGCCAATCCCCAACCAAAGAATGGGATACGCAGCAGCTCTTTCTTAAGCACCCACACCTGCGGCGGAAAGATCTGTTGAAATGCCAGTGTCTCCCAAGCCGATTGATGTTTCGACAACACAATACTGGGTATTTTGGGAATATGCTCCGCTCCCAGTACACGGTAGCGGACGCCACAGATGACGCGAAGCAGGAACAACATCAGATGCGCCCACCCGGAAATAATACGATAACGGCTAAGCGGCGGCAGCGGGAATGTGGCCAGCGCGATCAATGCATAAGGCGGCGTAATGACGATCTGGATTAAGGTATAGAGCGTCGAGCGCAACACAGCCAGGATCATGCTCATCCTGTCAGAGCGTCAACCGCTTGCACCAGGTTGGCGAAAATCTGCGTATTTTCGGGAAGCCCGCCTGCCGCTCTGGTTTCTTTGCCTTTACCAGTCAACACCAGAATCGGAGTTGCGCCGACTGCGGCCGCAGCCTGCAAGTCACGCAATGAATCGCCGATTGTGGGTGCGCCCTTCAAACCCAGGCTAAAACGCCACGCGATTTCCTCAAACATACCGGTTGCAGGCTTGCGGCAGCTACATTGATCCACCTGGGTGTGCGGACAGAAGAACATTGCATCGATGCGCCCACCGGCCTGGTTCACCGCCTTGCACATCTTGTCATTGATGGCATTGAACGCCGTCATGTCCAGAAGTCCGCGACCGATGCCGGACTGATTGGTGGCGATCACCACCCGGTAACCGGCTTGGGTGAGATGCGCAATCGCCTCCAGGCTGCCGGGGATGGGTTTCCATTCATCCGGCGTTTTGATGAAAGCATCGCTGTCGTAATTGATGACGCCGTCACGGTCGAGAATGATCAGTTTCATGTCAGGTAGCCAGTTTGGAAATGTCGGCTATGCGATTCATTGCATGTTGTAACTGCAGCAGTAGTGCGAGGCGATTGGCGCGCAGCGCCGCATCATCAGTATTGACCATCACCTTGTCGAAGAAGGTATCCACTGGCTCTTTCAACGCAGCCAGCATTTGCAAAGAAGCAGTGTAGTCGCCTGCCGCGAAAGCCGTTTCAGCCTTGGGCGCAATCTGGCTCAATATCTGGTGCAAGGCTTGCTCGGCTGGCTCTTGTAGCAGTGCAACGTCAATTTCAAACCGTTCACCCTGGGCTTGTCGAAGGGTAAAATCACCTTCCACTTTTTTGAGAATATTGCCCACACGCTTGTTGGCGGCGGCGAGGCTTTCAGCTTCGGGTAGTGCGGCGAAGGCCCGCACGGCAGCGAGGCGTTTGGGTACTTCAATCAATAGTTGTGGTCGCAGTGACAGAACCGCGTCTATTTCTTGTGCAGAATAACTTTGTTCACGTAGGCCGCCAGCAAGCCGGTCATAAATGAAATCGGATAATGCCGTTATTGTCCTGGCATCTGCGAGACGCGCCGCATGGAATAACCAATCCAACCTAAGCGCGAGGTCTCGCTCAATTAGCATGCGGATTACACCCAGTGCGTGGCGACGCAATGCGAACGGATCCTTGTCACCGGTTGGGATTTCTCCGATGCCGAACATGTCGATCAAAGTTGCCAGCTTATCCGCTAATGCGACGCAGACGCCAACCATGTTGCGCGGCAGTTCATCGCCCGCGAAACGCGGCTTGTAGTGATCTTCAATGGCATAAGCGATATCGTTACTTACTCCATCATGTTGCGCGTAATAACGCCCCATGATGCCCTGCAACTCGGGGAATTCACTCACCATGTCGGTGAGTAGATCGGCCTTGGATAGCAAGGCAGCTTGGTCGGCCTGCCGTGTCAGTTCTTCGTCGCCCAACTTTGTGGCGATGTTAATGGCGATAGACTGCACGCGTTGTACACGCTCACCTTGGCTGCCTAGCTTGTTGTGGTACACCACCTTGGCCAGATCAAGTATGTGCGAATCCAGCGGTTTCTTCCTATCCTGATCAAAGAAGAATCTCGCATCCGCCAGACGCGCTCGCAGTACACGCTCGTTGCCGCTGATCACCAGGCTTGCATCTGCCGGACGAATATTGGACACGATCAGGAATCTGTTGGTGAGCTTGCCGTTGGCATCCAGCAACGGAAAATATTTCTGGTTGGCTTTCATGGTTAGAATCAGGCATTCCTGCGGTACCTCCAGGAATGCGGCATCAAACTTTCCGACCAGCACATTGGGGCGTTCGACCAGTGCAGTTACTTCGTCCAGCAAGGCGTCATCCTCAATGGGTCTCACTCCACCACCCACTTCCGCTGCAGCCTCCGCCAGTTGACGTGTAATCTCGGTACGGCGTTGCTCAAAGCTGGGGATGACTGCGCCTTCGCTTTCCAATTGTTGCGCGTAGCTATCTGCGTCCTTCAGCACCACCGGATTCACGCTGGCTTCGAAACGATGACCTTGCGTCTCGCGTCCAACAGTCAGTCCTAGTTGACGCTCCGGTAGGGATACCACCTCGGCACCATGCAGTGCAACTAACCGGTGCGCGGGGCGAACGAAGGCTGCTGTAATCCAGCCATCACCTGATGGATCTGGATAGGTCATCACCTTGGAGATCGGCAGCTTAAACAGCGCAATACCCAATGCCCATTGCAATGCCACGACAAGTGGAAGCGGTGGTTCCGTTTTTCTCAGAGCGATGTAAATGACACCTTTCTCATTAATCCCATCAATATCAAGCTGCATCGTGTGATCATCATGCGAGTAGCCCTCTTTCTCCAAACGTTTTTTTAGCGCGTCTGTCTTCTCGCCAGATTCATTGAGTCCTACCTTTTTGGGCATTAGTTTGACGACAGCTTCTTTAGCTGGAGACTGTGATGCTACGTCTTTAATATGCACTGCGAGGCGTCTCGGCGAAGCATAGGTTGTGATTACAGCATCACTTGCTACCAAGCCTTGAGATTTAAGGCTAGCCGCTAGAGCTTCCGCAAAACTGTCACCCAGTTTCTTCAGAGACTTGGGTGGCAGCTCTTCGACCAACAGTTCGACCAGCAGGCTTTTTGTCGTCATGCTCATGTTGTTTTTTCTGGCATTTGTGCCACCCACTCGCGTGGCGCCAGTGGGAAGCCCAGGCGTTCGCGGCTCTCGTAGTAGGCTTGCGCAACGCTACGCGCCAGGTGGCGAATGCGCCCGATGTAGGCGGCGCGCTCGGTGACGGAAATCGCCCTGCGCGCATCCAGCAAATTGAACGAGTGCGCGGCTTTCAGCACTTGCTCATAAGCGGGCAGCGCTAGTTGCTGCTCTATCAAATGTTTGGCCTGCTGCTCGTGTTTGCCAAAAGCCAGTAGCAAAAATTCCACATCGCTGTGTTCAAAGTTATAGGCCGACTGTTCGACTTCGTTCTGGTGGTAAACATCGCGGTAGCTGAGTCCTTTCGTCCAGGTCAGGTCGAATACGCTTTCTACGCTTTGCAGATGCATTGCCAGCCGCTCCAGGCCGTATGTGATTTCGCCGGTGATCGGTTTGCAGTCGATACCCCCCACTTGTTGGAAATATGTAAACTGCGTAACTTCCATACCGTTCAACCATACTTCCCAGCCCAGACCCCAGGCACCCAGCGTCGGGTTCTCCCAATCGTCTTCGACAAAGCGAACGTCATTTTTCTTCAGATCAAAACCGAGTTCTTTCAGTGAATCGAGGTACAGTTCCAGGATGTTGGCCGGCGCCGGTTTCAATACCACCTGAAACTGGTAGTAATGCTGTAGACGGTTTGGGTTCTCGCCGTAACGACCATCCTTGGGGCGGCGTGCAGGTTGTACATAAGCGGCTTTCCACGGCTCCGGCCCTAGTGCGCGCAAGAAAGTTGCGGTGTGGCTGGTGCCTGCCCCTACTTCCATGTCATAAGGCTGGAGCAACGCGCAGCCTTGCTTATTCCAATAGTGCTGCAGGGTGAGGATGATTTCCTGGAATGTAGGCATGAGGGTATTGGGCGAAACAGCAATGGTTATTAGTGGTTGCCTGAATTTTACAGGGTTTTACGCGTGCTGCGAAATGCCGGCAGCACGCCGATAAGCAGTAATAAGCCGCTGAGTCCCAGTACCAGACTGTTGCCGAAGCGGACATAGGGTGTCGCACCGGCATATCCCTGCGCCAAGCCGTGCAGCGCAGTGGTGGTGAATATTTCTGCTTCCTGCAGCACTACACCGCGTTGATTGATGATGGCAGTAACGCCGGTATTAGTGGCGCGCAGCATGTAGCGGCCTGTCTCCAGCGCGCGCATTTGTGAAATTTGCAAGTGCTGGCGCGGACCAATGGAGCGCCCGAACCAGGCATCATTGCTGACATTGGCAAGCAGTGTAGCTTGTGGCAGCTGGCCGATTATTTCCTCACCAAATACATCTTCGTAGCAAATATTCACCGCCACGCTTTGCCCGGCCAGATTCATTGGACGCTGATCAAGTCCGCCGCGCGAAAAGTCTGACAGCGGAATTTTCAGCACATCGATGATCCAGCCGAATATGGGTTTTAACGGGATGAACTCACCAAACGGTACCAGATGAAACTTGCGGTAACTCTGATCGGGAGCGGTACCGAAGCTGAACATGGTATTGTAATATTCTTTGCCTCCGGCAGACGCTTCAACCATGCCGACAAGAATGTCGCCATTATTCTGCCGGGCGTGATTGGCAAGTTGTGCCAGATAGGCAGACGGCACTTCGTTGTAAAACAGTGGTACAGAAATTTCCGGGGTGATGATAAGGCGACTGCTGCTTTCCAGCGCAAGCCCGGCATAAATATTCATCGAATTGACCACATGGTCTGGCCGCCACTTCAGATCCTGCGAGATATTTCCCTGCAATAAACTCACCGTTACCGGCTCGCCCTGTGGCTCTGTCCAACTGATTTGCTGCAAGCCGAAACCCGTAACCCATATCGCCAGCAGAGGCAGTACATAGCGCGGGGTACGCAATCTTTTTTCAATCAACAGGCACATGAGTGCAGCGCTCAGCACCAACATCAGTGAGACGCCGTAGACTCCCAGCAGCGGAGCAAAGCCGGCCAGAGGGCTGGCAGGGGCTTGTGAATAACCCAATGTCAGCCAAGGGAAACCGGTGAACAGCACGCTACGCAGCCATTCGGAAAATACCCACAGCGCAACAGCAGTCAATGACCAGGCTGTGGGTGCGGTGATGCGTAGCTTTGTCAGCAACCAGCCCGTCAGCGTGGCGAATACCGAGAGATAGGCACAAAGTATAATCAGGGCAAGCACTGCAGTAGACATCGGCATCGCACCAAAATCATGCAGGCTAACGTAAATCCAGGTTACTCCCGCGCTAAACAAACCCATGCCGAAACAAAAACCCAGCAAAGCTGCCTGCAGTGGCGTCGCACTCTTGCGCCAGAAATGAAGCAGCAGTGCGAGCGTGATAACCGGAATGGGGAAAAGGTAGAACGGTGCGAAACCGAGAACGGTAAATGCACCGAGAACAAAAACAATAATTAAACTGGAACGGAGATTATTTCTTGCTGGCTGACTCCCGATTATTGAATCCTTACGGTTCAATCCTAACCCCCGATTTTCTCAACCAGCAGCGTATGTAACCTGCGACTGTCGGCGTGCAGCACCGTGAATTTAAAGTCGCCAATCACGACCGATTCGGCACGCTTGGGTAGCCGGCCAAACTTATTCAATACCAGGCCGCCAATAGTGTCGTAATCCTCATCGTCGAATTTCGCCCTCAGTGTCTGGTTAAAATTGGCAATCTCGGTGATGGCTTTGACGCGGTAATGACCGTTCGTATCCTGCACGATGTTGTCCTCAGCCTCATCAAAATCATATTCATCTTCAATTTCACCGACGATTTGCTCCAGCACGTCTTCTATGGTCACCAGTCCCGCCACACTGCCATATTCATCCACCACGATAGCTATATGATTGCGGTTACTGCGAAAATCTTTAAGTAGAACATTGAGCCGCTTGGATTCGGGGATAAATACCGCCGGGCGCAGCATCTCGCGTACGTTAAACTCTTCCTTTCCGGTGTAGAAGCGCAGCAGATCCTTTGCCAGCAGAATACCGATCACATTGTTTTTATCATTTCCGGTAACGGGAAAACGTGAGTGAGCAGTCTCGATCATCAATGGAATGAATTTATCTGGTGTTTCACTGATATCGATCACATCCATTTGTGAGCGCGGCACCATAA
>VFJL01000028.1 GCA_009886095.1 Nitrosomonadales bacterium
GAGTACGCCAAACAGTGGCTGACCTCGATCGGCGAAGAAGGTGCAACTGTCACGAGCAGGGAATGCAGTTTCTGTCACAGTCAGAGTGCACCCGCTAATGTCGTTGAGGCGATTAACAAGGACGGCTATTTTATCTACAAGATGGAAGGTTGTAACTGATCTCGGAGAGTCTTTGAGTAAACCCCGTACGAGTATGATGGCAGCAATTCTGTTACCGTAGAAAAGAGTTCAGCGGAGAGCAGCGCAAGTTGATGCTCTTCATCAGCTTCTTGCATTGAGCAGAATCTGATATTCTACGGAGCTTTTTAAAACTATGATGGGTTGGAGAACATGAGCGAATATCTTTTTACTTCTGAATCCGTGTCCGAAGGCCACCCCGATAAGGTAGCCGATCAGATTTCCGATTCAATCCTGGATGCGATTCTGGCTCAGGATGCCAATGCGCGGGTGGCTTGTGAAACTTTGTGCAGCACCGGGCTGATTGTTATGTCGGGTGAAATCACTACCAATGCTTCAGTGGATTACAATGTGATCGCGCGCGAGACAGTCAAGCGCATCGGTTATACCAGCTCCGACATTGGTTTTGACTCCACCACCTGCGCAGTGCTGACCGCTTTTAACAAGCAGTCAGCCGACATTGCTCAGGGGGTCAACCGCACCAAGGAAGAGGAAATGGATCAGGGTGCGGGCGATCAAGGACTCATGTTCGGCTACGCCTGCGATGAGACGCCGCAATTGATGCCGATGCCGATTTACTATGCCCACCGCCTGATGGAGCGGCAAGCTGAACTGAGAAAAGACGGGCGCCTGCCGTGGTTGCGTCCCGACGCTAAATCGCAGGTGTCGGTGAGCTACTTGAACGGCAAGCCGCAGCGGATCGAAACTGTTGTGATATCCACCCAACACCATCCTGATATTCCTCATGCTGAACTAACTGAAGCGGTAATCGAAGAAATCATCAAACCGGTGATCCCGAAAAATATGCTGAATAGCGACACCCGTTATCTGGTCAACCCTACCGGACGCTTCGTGGTAGGTGGGCCTATGGGTGACTGTGGGTTGACCGGCCGCAAAATCATTGTGGATACCTACGGTGGCACGGCGCATCACGGTGGTGGCGCTTTCTCTGGCAAGGACCCGTCCAAAGTAGACCGCTCGGCCGCTTACGCCGCGCGTTACGTGGCCAAGAACATCGTTGCTGCCGGCATCGCAAGCAGGTGTGAGGTACAGGTAGCCTATGCTATCGGCGTAGCACGTCCGGTTTCGATGATGGTCGATACTTTCGGCACAGGGAAAATATCTGACGACGAAATAGTCAAGCTGATCGAACGGTATTTCGATTTGCGTCCGCGTGCCATTATTCATTCTCTTAATCTGCTACGCCCGATTTACACCAAGACTGCCGCCTATGGACACTTTGGCCGGGATGAGCCGGAATTTACCTGGGAGGCTACCGACAAGGCCGCGCAACTTCGCGCCGATGCAGGAATCAAGGGCACGGCAGCAGCATAGGTTGCAGAATCTCAAGAAGCTCATAAACTGCAGAGAACGCGGAGGGGGTTGAGGAGAATCCATGCAAAATAACAGCAAACACCAAGTTATTTTTTGCTTTTGATTTTCTCTGCATTCTCTGCGATAGAAATACTTTGCTTGTGACCATGTTTTACTTTCTCCACGCTGAGGAGCGCTGCAACGGGCACAGTCCCGCGAGGCTCGGCGGAGGAAGACATCGTAACAACGGCGCTCGTTCATTTCTCAGGAGATTGTTCCATGAACGCTGTGTCCAACCCTAGTAGCAATCCATTCACCGATTACAAAATTGCCGACATGTCCTTGGCGGGATGGGGACGTAAGGAAATCGCCATCGCTGAAACAGAAATGCCCGGCCTGATGGCCTTATGCGAAGAATACGCCGAGCAGAAACCTCTGGCCGGCGCACGTATTGCGGGTTCTCTGCACATGACCATCCAGACCGCAGTGTTGATTGAAACTCTGGTCAAGCTGGGTGCGGAGGTGCGCTGGGCTTCGTGCAATATTTATTCCACCCAGGATCATGCGGCCGCAGCCATTGCAGCGGAAAGCATTCCAGTGTTTGCCTACAAGGGTGAGTCACTGGATGATTATTGGGAATATACCCACCGTATTTTCGAATGGCCGGGCAAAGAATCGGGTGCAAACAAAACGCCCAATATGATTCTGGATGATGGTGGTGATGCCACATTGCTGATCATACTTGGCAGCAAGGCCGAAAGAGACCCGTCAGTTATTGCCAATCCAGCCAATGAGGAAGAGCATGCCTTGTTCGCAGCAATCAAAAAAAGGCTTAGTACCCAGCCTGGTTGGTATTCCAACATTCTTGCCAACATCCGTGGCGTGACGGAAGAAACCACTACTGGCGTGCATCGTTTGTACGAAATGCAGAAAAAAGGCGAACTGCCGTTTCCAGCGTTTAATGTCAATGACTCGGTCACAAAGTCCAAGTTCGATAACCTCTACGGTTGCCGTGAATCGCTGGTGGATGGTATCAAGCGCGCCACCGATGTGATGATTGCCGGAAAAGTTGCAATAGTCTGCGGTTACGGCGATGTGGGTAAAGGCTGTGCCCAGTCACTACGTGGCTTGGGAGCAACGGTATGGATCACCGAGATAGATCCGATCTGTGCACTGCAAGCGGCGATGGAAGGTTATCGTGTCGTCACCATGGATGAAGCCTGCGATCAGGCCGACATTTTCGTCACCGCTACAGGAAATCTGCGTGTCATAACCCATGACCATATGCTGAGAATGAAAAATCAGACCATCATCTGTAATATTGGCCATTTTGATTCTGAAATAGATATCGCTTCAGTTCAGAAATATCAGTGGGAAAATATCAAGCCACAGGTGGATCATGTCATTTTCCCATCAGGTCGCCGTATTATCGTGTTGGCGCAGGGAAGACTGGTAAATCTGGGTTGCGCTACCGGCCATCCCTCATTCGTTATGTCCAGCTCGTTCACTAATCAGGTGCTGGCACAAATGGAGCTTTGGCAAAATGGTGCAAATTATCAGAAGAATGTCTATGTGTTGCCCAAGTATCTGGATGAGAAAGTAGCGCGACTGCACATCAAAAAGCTGGGTGTCAAACTCACCGAACTGACTGATGAGCAGGCTAAATACCTCAATCTGGATAAAAATGGGCCATACAAGCCTGAAATGTATCGGTACTGATTTTTTGGTTGTGAGGCGACGTGGGGAAAGTACGAAAAGGTGTTGCGGAACTTCTAAACACTATTTTCTATTTTCCCCGCATCTCTACGGACAGTAAGAATGGAATCACAAAAAAAATTCACCCCCACTTTCAGTTTTGAATTCTTTCCTCCACAGACGCCGGAAGGAATGGAGAAGCTGCGCGCTACCCGCAGGCAATTGGCGCAACTCAACCCCAAGTTCTTCTCGGTAACCTTTGGTGCGGGCGGATCTACCCGCGACCGTACCCTCGAAGCAGTGTTGGAGATTCAGGCTGAGGGATACGCGGCGGCGCCGCATCTTTCCTGCATTGGCTCGATCGGCGAAAACATCCGTGCCATGCTGGAAAAATATCACAACCATGGTATTCGCCATATCGTCGCATTGCGCGGTGATTTGCCATCGGGCATGGCCCAGGCAGGGGAGTTTCGTTATGCTAATGAACTGGTAGCGTTTATCCGTAGAGAATTCGGTGATGCGTTCCACATCGAAGTGGCTGCCTATCCGGAATATCATCCACAGGCGCGTTCGGCGCAGGAGGATTTACAGAATTTCAAGCGTAAAGTGGAGGCGGGAGCAAATTCAGCTATTACCCAGTACTTCTACAATGCAGACGCCTACTTCAGTTTTATTGAAGCATGCGAAGCGATGGGGATATCGATCCCCATCGTGCCTGGGATCATGCCCATCAACAAGTTTTCCCAGTTAGCGAGATTCTCGGATACTTGCGGCGCAGAAATTCCGCGCTGGATCAGAAAGAGACTGGAAGGTTATGGGGACGATAGTGCTTCAATTCGCGCATTCGGGCTTGATGTCGTGACTGACCTGTGCGACCAGTTACTCAAGGCGGGTGCGCCGGGGTTGCATTTTTATACGCTGAACTCAGCAGGGTTGACGACTACCATCTGGCAACGTTTGGGGCTGTAATTCCACCTTCACTTCATCAGCACACTTTGTTGATGTCCGCGCCTGCGCTTAGCCGTACCATCACCCCGAAGGCAGCCCTTTCGGGGTGATGGTACTGTCTGTGGCATTTATTCGACATCGCCCCATTTCACTTTCGGCCTGAAATTGGAATAAGCCGGGCTCCAGGCGCGGTGGACATCATTACCCCTCGTTGTAAATAAGGAGGGGTAATGGCTTCAGAGTCCTGCTACTTTCGCTACTGTAGTACGTAGTGGTAGTGGCAGCGGGTTGGCGGCATAGCTCTGATGTGCCGCCGACTCTGCAGCACCGTGCTCGATTTTCCTGCCCATATCAGAGAA
>VFJL01000043.1 GCA_009886095.1 Nitrosomonadales bacterium
GCTAATCGCTAATGCGCAAATCGAAACCGAGAGTCGCCCACTCCTCAACTTCGGTGTGTAACGCAGTGTCGGTCAAAGGATTGCGCTCCAACCATTCGCGCTCGATGCGCAACCCGCATTCGCTATTACCAAGAAACACTTCCAATCGCGGCAATTCTATATCACTACGGCTGCGGTGAAACAGTGCGGCCAGTCGCAGTGCAAACAACAACTTCAAGTCCGACTGCGCTGCGACCAGACCCCGTGCTTTGCCAAGAGTACCCCGGTGGGTAAGCGCAAGCAGACTCAGACGCGCTTGGTCCATTTTTGAGAAACCGGGCATATCAGCGTTGCCAAGAATATATGCGGAATGTTTGTGATAGCCAGAGTGAGCGACTGAAATACCAACCTCATGCAGTCGCGCTGCCCACGACAGAATTCGTAATGTATCTTCCAATTCATCAGGAGAACCCATCAGCAACTGTTTCGCCAGCACCAGCGCCAGCGATTCCACCCGACCTGCCTGGGCGGGGTCTATCTGGTAGCGCCGCATGAATTGTCGTACCGTTACTTCGCGCATGTCATGATTGTGGAAACGCCCCAGCAGGTCATAGAGCACACCCTGGCGTAACGCTCCCATTGCCTGCGACATACGGCGAATACCCAGTTCGGAAAATACGGCAGTCATAATGACGAATCCGCCAACGATGACCGGTGCGCGCTCAGCGCGTAAACCGGCAATTTCAAATTTTCGGCTATCGCCAACCCTAAGTAGATAATCACGAAAACTTTCCAGCCCTTCCGCCGTGATGTCCCCCCTGCTGCTACTGCCATCACCGAAATTGTTCAGTTTCAAGATATCGCCCAATGCGCGCGCCGTGCCGGAGGAGCCAAATGCGTCTTGCCACCGGTCACCTGAAAATTCTGCAGCAATAGTCTGCACTTCGGTACGCGCTGCCAGCTCGGCCTGTTTCATCGCATTTTTGGTTATTTTTCCATCCGGGAAAAAGCGTAGGCTATGACTGACACAGCCCATATAGAGACTTTCCAGTTTGACTGGCTTCAAACGACTACCGATAATAATTTCAGTAGAACCACCGCCAATATCTACAACCAGGCGATTGTTGCTGGAAACCGGCAGGCCATGAGCAACGCCCAAATAAATAAGTCGCGCTTCCTCGCGTCCCGCAATAACCTCAATGGGGAACCCCAGAGCAGCCTCAGCCTTTTTCAGGAACGCGGGAGCGTTTTTTGCTACGCGTAGTGAGTTAGTGCCAACTGCGCGGACAGTATGTGGTGGAAAACCTCGCAAACGCTCACCAAAGCGATTCAGACAATCCAGTGCACGGGTCTGCGAATCATCATCCAGCTGCTTGTCGGCAGTGAGCCCGGCAGCAAGACGCACTGTTTCCCCTAAACCATCCAGCGGATAGATTTGTTCACCCACCACCCGCGCTACTTGCAGACGGAAGCTGTTGGAGCCGAGATCAACCGCAGCCAAGGTGGAATATTCAGACATGATTTCCTGGTTGAGTTTCAGAAAGTGACTAAACTAGTTATTCTTGCGCCTCGCGCTCGATCTCCTCGACGGTTACATGACGCACATCCTTGCCCTTGACCAGATAGACCACATATTCCGACATATTCTTGGCGTGATCACCGATGCGCTCAATGGCTTTCGCCACAAACAGAATTTCCAGTGCGGTTGAGATTTTACGTGGGTCTTCCATCATGAAAGTGATCAGTTGACGTATGATGGAGCGGAACTCTTCGTCCACCAACTCGTCCTGACGTACAACCTGTGCTGCCGCCGCCAGATCCAGACGGGCAAAAGCATCCAACGATTTGCGCAACATTTCCAGCGCAATGTTGGCGACATGCCTGATCTCGATGAAACGTGGCACTTGCATACGGTCAGCGGCGTATATCAGTTTTGCCATACGTGCGATCTTTGCCGCCTCGTCGCCAATACGCTCCAGGTCGGTAATGATTTTGATGACCGTCATGAGCATGCGTAAATCACCAGCAGTGGGCTGTCGGCGCGCAATGATCTGGCTGCAAATTTCATCGATTGACACTTCCATCGCATTGACGCGATGATCATCGGCGATAACTTGCTCAATCAAGTCTATATTGCCGGTGGCCAGCGCTTCGACTGCATGTTCGATTTGCTCCTCCACCAGCCCACCCATTTGCAGTACGCTCGAGCGCACCGCTTCCAACTCGGCATTAAACTGTTTGGATATATGTTCGCTGATTGCCACTGCACACCTATTAATTGATCAAATAACAGAGAATAGTACTCGCTGGTTGTGACAGTTTTGTTACTTACCACATCAGAAGGAGATCGTCCGGATACCGCTGTCGGTGCCAAGCAACAACACGTCAGCTCTGCGTCGTGCGAATAGTCCATTGGTTACAACGCCGGTTATCTGATTGAGAGCCGTTTCCAATTCCCCCGGGTTGAGGATTTCCAGACCGCGTACATCCAGAATTACATTGCCGTTATCGGTAGCAAATCCCTGGCGTAGCATGGGTTGTCCACCCAGTCGTGCAATCTCGCGAGCAACATAGCTACGCGCCATCGGAATGACTTCAACCGGCAGCGGAAATTTGCCAAGCACTTCCACCAGCTTGCTCTGGTCAGCGACACAGACAAATTTTCTTGCTACCGCAGCGACGATTTTTTCCCGCGTCAACGCCCCGCCGCCACCTTTAATCATGTGCAGGTGCTCGGTGACTTCGTCCGCTCCGTCCACATACAGCGGGAGCTCATTGACACTGTTCAGATCCATAACTTCGATACCATGGCTTCTGAGGCGTTGAGCGGTTGCTTCGGAGCTCGCTACCGCACCTTCAATTTTATGCTTGATTCTGGCCAATTCTTCTATGAAATAATTGGCGGTGGAACCGGTTCCCACGCCGACAATGCAACCAGCGGGAACGTGCTGAATGGCGGCTTGTGCAACCGCGCGTTTTTGTTCATCTTGTGTCATGATATCCCTGTGCTGATAGAAACTTCGGGTCGCCTGTTACTTTGAGTCACCCGTTAGAATAGCCCCATCCGTAAAATTTAACAATTAACCCGGATTCTCTTGGATCAGTCATCACGAAAATCCAGCTCGCCTCCCTGGGTTTCCACCAATCTAAACTATCCGTCCGGCAGGCTGCTAGCTCTGGTTACTATCCGCCCACTGTTCCGGTGTCAGCGTTTTCATGGATAATGCATGGATCTCCTGCTTCATCCTGTCGCCAAGTGCGCGGTAAACCAGTTGATGTTGCTGCACCATGTTTTTACCCCGAAATTCGGCGCTGACAATGACGGCATTAAAATGGTGCCCATCACCTTCCACCTGTACCAGCTCACACGGCAGAGCGGTTTCAATATGGGTTTTTATGCTTTCTGGCGTAACCATTTCTATTTCCTTTTTTTGTGAATATTCTTTGATACGCGATCACATCTACTCTGTGCCAATTCACAAAAAATACAAAGCTTAATGACGAAGCTTGTAGCCTGTTTTCAACATTTGCAATGTTAGCCATGATACTGCCAGAAAGCACGTTGTTACAATTGCAAAACTGAAGTAAGGTGAAATATCTGACACACCAAAGAAGCCGTAGCGAAATCCATCGATCATGTAGAAAAACGGATTAAAATGGGACAGGCTTTGCCAGAAAGGTGGCAATGAGTGGATTGAATAGAACACTCCGGATAAGAATGTCAACGGCAGGATGATAAAATTCTGGAATGCGGCAAGCTGATCAAATTTTTCTGCCCAGATGCCGGCGATAATGCCCAGTGCGCCTAACAAGGCACTACCCAGCAAGGCAAACAGAAGCACCCACAGGAACGACCGGAGCGGCACTTCGAAAAAACCCAGCGTTACCAGGTAAACACCTAGCCCCACCACCAGTCCGCGCGCCACCGATGCCAGCACATAGGCCAAGAATATCTCGCGGTAGGACAACGGCGACAACAGCACAAACACAATGTTGCCAGTGACTTTCGATTGAATCAGGCTGGATGATGAATTAGCAAAAGCATTTTGCAGTACCGCCATCATCACCAGGCCAGGAATCAGGAAAATTGTGTAGGCCACGCCGGGATACGCCTGCACGTGGTCTTCCAGCACATGAGAAAAAATCAATAAATAAAGCAGAGCTGTCAGCACGGGTGCAAGGACGGTCTGGAAGCCCACTTTCCAGAATCGCAGTAATTCTTTGTGGAACAGGGTGTAAAAACCGGTCATGCTAATTCCCGGCTTTCCGTGCTGCCCATGATTTTCACGAAAACCTCTTCCAGATCCGGCTGCAACAGTCGCATTTCCAGCACCTGCACCTGTTCTCCACGCAGTACCGTCAGCACCCCCTCGATCTGAGAATAATCTTTAACCGCCAGAACATAATAGCCCTCATCGCAACTACTCAGCAGCGGTAGTAGTGCCGCAGGCAGCGTATCAGGTGACAACCGCAGTCGCAGAGAAACGCCGGAAATGCTGTTGATGAGATTGCGGACGCTATCGAGCGCGACGATTTTACCCTGTTTTAGCATCGCCACACGACTGCACAGCGCTTCTGCTTCATCCAGATAATGCGTAGTCAGCACAATGGTGTGACCATCGCGATTCAATTGTTTGATGAAACGCCATAATGCTTGGCGCAACTCCACATCCACCCCGGCAGTAGGTTCGTCCAACACGATCACCGGCGGCTTGTGCACCAGCGCCTGGGCCACCAGCACACGCCGCTTCATGCCTCCGGACAGGGCGCGCATGTTGGTGTTGGCCTTGTCGGCAAGATCCAAGTGATGAATTATTTCGTCTATCCAGGGATCATTATTCTTCAGACCATAATAACCGGATTGAATAGCCAGGGTTTCGCGCACGGTGAAAAACGGGTCGAACACTAATTCCTGTGGCACCACACCTAGCAAACGGCGAGCCTCGCGATAACTAGTCACGACATCGTGCCCCATCACTCTAGCGCTGCCACTGCTGGCCAGGATCAACCCAGCAAGTATATGGATAAGCGTAGTTTTGCCCGCGCCGTTGGGGCCAAGCAGAGCGAAAAATTCGCCGGGGTTAATCTCAAGGTCAACGCCCCCCAAAGCGGTCACTGTACCGAAGCGCTTGTGCATCTGTTTAACTTCAATTGCCGGAGTCATAAGAGAAGCGCCTCTGATTCAAGTACGACTTTGGTCATGATGGCTTCGGGGGCATCCTGAATAATGACAACCAGATGCATCAGATGTTGCAGCATACTTTCCCATGATGTGATTAGCACAATGGATAGCTATCATCTACTCAAATTTTTTTTAAAATCGCAGCAACGATAAGGCCCAGATTACCGAATAGAGTCTGGCGGTAGATGCCGGATCGCTTCAAACCAATTAATCGGGGTAACAACCAATAGCAATCCCTTGCCGCAACAAACTGGTCAAAAATCTTCTGGCTCTCTGGCGTAAGTTCGGAACGGATGCACTGCAATTCATGGATATTGCGTTCACTCCATTCCCTGAACCGTCCCTGCCATAACATACGTATCCGCATAAATCGCGCTGACCAGCTTGAGTTAGCGCCGACCAGGTTATTATGGTGCTGACGATAGCGAACTGACGGATATGCGTCATAAAAAACCTTTCCACCACAACCGCTAACCACCATATAGGTCCACCAGTCATGGGTCACTACATCAACATTCTCACCCGCATCGCATAATATTTTGCGTGCAGCATCGTTGAACACCATCGTGTTACCACCACCCACATTTTGTATCAAAGCATTAGCAAAAACTGGCGGTTTGGTAAAGAGCGGTGAGAAAGTAATATGCTGGTCTTTGGCATCCACTAACCGAGTACGGGAGCAATATAGGGCAGGGGTGCCACATGGAACGCTCTGTAGCATATCAACTGCGCGTTGCAGCTTATCGTGCTCCCAAATGTCATCCTGATCCGAGTAAGCGAAAAAATCAGCCTTAATAGTGCTTCTGCATACCAGTGATATAAAGTTGGCAGAAAAACCTTTTGCTGGGCCATCGTAAATAGAGAACCTTTCATCGCCCCATCTTTCACGATAGGTCTCAAGAATCTTATGAGTAGCGTCTTGCGAACCGTCATCTGAGATAAAAACTTCCCAATTTGAGTGGCTCTGTGCAAAAAGGGAGTCTAGCTGCTCAGTCAGATAACTTTCTCCATAATAGGTACAGAGAAGGATCGCAACCTTGGGTAATGCCACTGTAGCCAAGCTCCTTTGATTTTCATCTTTCAACAACGGGAGTAATCTAGCAGCCATCCCATATATAAGATTTGGATTTGAATTATGACAGACATGAGAGCGCCTCTAATGATTCGAAGTTCTAAACAAGACAAGGCAGAAATGATAAATACAGACGGGGCACATAGTAGATATTAAGAAAATATTTTCTGTGATCAACTGGTCAAGACTTCAGCAGCCCGGAGCAATAGTAGCCATTAACATCCCTTCCTGATAGAAAGATCTCTTCCACATAGCCAACTCGCAGCCAATATGGGAAACGTCCGATGGATTTTCCGGCTAGCATGGGCATGCCAGTGACGGTATTGTGGTTGGCCTCATGATTGACTGACCAAAAAGCCTTGCCGTGAATCAAAAACCGCTCCATATATGCTGCCGCAGTGGCAGTGCCCATTTCCGTGAGTGAATCAACATTTACAAGCACATCGAAGTCACCAAGTTGATCTGCCTCAGATATCGGCAAAATTCGAACTGCTTCTGCATTAGAGACTTCTCGGTACAAAGAGATGGCTTCAGGAGAAATCGCTTTTCCCAAGAAATTCGCTTGGGACAAATTAGTGAAGGGTAGGTCGATGATGGTATATGACGTTAAGCCCATTCTGAAGGCATAATAAGCGGTTCGCCCAAGTCCTGCGCCAATTTCGACAATTCTCGCACCATATTGAAACGCTAACTGCTTGATTCGCCACGCCTGATAAATAGCGTGAATTGCACGGTCGGAGATAACGCCACGGCTAGAGGCTACCCCAAATTCGTTAGGAAATGGATTCGGAAAGTCAATCTCAATACCTATCCGCCCAGAGATATCTGAGAGCGTATCTTCAAGGGAACAATACTCCGGCTTCTGTTTGTAAGGATAAAGCGCGCCCCCTTCCGGATTCCAGATGCGTTTTGCTCCAACCGCTTCGGCTAAGATCCCGATCTTGTCAGCCAGATGAGCAACCATTCCGCTCTGCATTTCGGTTGATTCGCGGACGCTCTTTGTGAAATCGGCATACATATTGTCAAAGCCATAAAAGAAATTTGCGTTTGCCGGATCATCAAAGAAAGGAATGGCATCTCCTGCCAGAATGGCATCATGCATCTCTCTGTTTTTTTCAGAGATGATGATGCTCCATAAAACTGAGTCATCCTCTGGGCGATCACAATATGACGCACGGTAAGCTTTCAGTGCTCGTACTTGCAGAGACCTATAGTCAAGGCTTAACCCAAGGGTAAAGGTGCCGGACTGTTTGATTGTCGCGCTTACAATCACCGCGTTGACCGCCGCCATAGCACTTTTGTCGAGTGGAATAAGGGAGGGCTCATTAGTGGACTCTTACGCACTTGTTGCAACAGTGTAAAATTTGTTCTGACCCCGCACCACTCATTTTTTCATTCCCCAACTCTCACTTCTCCAGAAAGAACCGTCCTGAAGATCCCGAAATACATCAAACAAAGTAACGTAATCCCCAACACGATAAATAATCTGCGTTGCCTTCCACTCATACGCGCTTGCCCCTTTGGCAATGCTGTGAGCGGTACGGTCGAATAGGCGTGGAAACCGTTGAGCAAGCTTGTAAATCGCGTTCACTTTCAGAGCCCATGACTTTTCGCTAGTAGTCAGCTTTTCAAAAATGTGGCTCCCCTTTTCGGACCACACCCAACGCAGGATAGAAGGTTGCGAGACAAGGTAATCCCAGATTTGCACACGTCGGTAGTGAGCAAAATCTGGCTTCCGAGAGGGATCCCCAAGCGTGCGAGCGACATAGGCCATTGTGACAATGTATTCGGAACTGTATCGTGATCCCGGTAGCAGTTGTCCCGATACCTCTTCATACAGTTTGTCGCTAATGACATCATGATTCAAGACCTTAAAGCCGTCATCAGTCCTGGAGTTCATCAGAGTAAACCCAAAAGATACCTTCGATACTCCTTGGAACGCTATTGGGACCGGCTCAGCGACTACCTTGTCGGCGAGGCTGAGGGCAATATTGGCAAAATAGTAGTCAGGGAATGGGGACAGTAATACAGAACCGTTGATGCGCATCTTGTCGATCAGAGACCGCCGCACAGCAAAGGCAGGCATGTTGAACATAAATGAACGTCGCATTGCCAGCGAATTATTAACCGATTTCTTGATCACATCCGGGTCCAGAATGAACGGATAATCACGGTCTTCAAAAAAATCCGCCATTTGGAGGCTAGCGACATAGCCGGGTCTAGCTCCTGGTACCACACCAGGATGCATGAACTGGAGGAGAGATGAAAATATTACCTCAGGATCACCAAAATGATTGGCTAAGTAATTGATGCGCTGGAAGAAACCCGGCGCAAGTCCATCATCATCACCTATCAGAGTGACATACTCTCCCATAGCCATATTAATGGCATTGTTCCAACTCTCCGTAACTGGTAGAAATTGATCGGATCGCTCGCACCGAATACGAGCATCATCGAGTGCTCGGATGGCGTCCCCAACGGGTTCGTTCGATGCATTGTCGAAAACAACGATCTCCCAGTTGCTATAGTTCTGGTGAGTGATCGTCTTTATCGCGTCAAGGACCAATGGAAGCCGATTGTGAGTCGGAATAGCGATTGAAATAAGTCGTTCCTTTACTGCGGCAGGTATCGGCCTCAGATGTTCCATTCGATCGCGCACGGACAAGTGACTTGAGAATGGAATTCCCAATAGATTTTGGCTCGGATCATCCGGGGCATACCCGCCCCATGTCATGCAATCGTGCGTGTAACGATCGCCCTCGGTCATCTGGTCGAATAAGCGGGTTTGATTATCGGTCGCGAGCAGGTTCGATTGATCTCCTGACCTGAATGCTCCGCATCCTGGCCACTGATCCATCGTGTAGCCAGTACCATCCGCTCCAACGACTAGGACGTCGAGACCTTTCCTTACGAGAGTGCTAGACATTCCATCAGGGCCACTTTCAAACAGGCAAGCGGCTATCTTGGTTTTTTCCTGTGGATTGAAGGGAATTGACAGGAAGTCGTTACGTCGAATCATAAAAGCAGTACTACGGACGTGTGGATTGGGAAATTTTGGAAAGTCTCTGAATTCTCTGAGGGAGTTACCATTGCAGCCCATTGCCTGTGCCCAGACGCCGGGAAAAGAGTCTCGCACTCGATCTAAAGTAATACGACGAAACAGGAAGTCTCCGGCTGCCCTGCGAACGCGTCGCCTAAATGACGACAATGCAGTAATCGTGTGTGGACAGGCAGTAACGAGTAGCCACCGGAACCGTTTAGCCAAATCTCTGTTGAAGGCGCAAGGCGCCGTTACCGCGTAATTGACCAGACTAATAAGTTTAAAGCTGTTGAAAAGACTTTCATAGGAACCGGTGGCTCCGACAAGTCCGATACCTGGTTTAGAAATATTTTCCGATAGTTTTTGCAGCCAACTGACTGTATTGGGCCTGGTGTGTGTATTAAAGAAACACAAAAATTCGCTGTTGAGTTGCCGTACCACATGCCAGTATGCGTGGATATCAACGCCAATGTCGTCGTCAACCTCAATCACCCTATGAGGAACTCCGGCAAAGACTGCGGAAATGGCAGCTATCTCTCCGGGCTTTGAAAAACCCTTGGTCAAGATCACCAGATCATGGTCGCAGCCGGATGGGTAGCGCCGATAGCCTTCCGCAAATGCCTCGAATGATGGAAAGCCATCGACCAGACGAGCCAAATAAACAAGAGTTATCGTTTTAGGCATTATTAACCAGAATTACTCATAAAGAGAGCAAAGTACGCTGCAACTATTCTATATAAGAGCCGCTTGCAAAATTATTTTTGATAATAAATGCTCAAAAAAAGCAACAATTTTCCATGGTTAGAATGCAGAATATGTACTTTTTCAATTTCTGCAAAACTCGGAAAAAATCGCAAATACTTTCAATCACACCAAACGGGCTTTTGAAGCTTTGGGGGGGCATTGGGGTCCGGGTAGTGGTAATGCTGCTGTGACGCTGCTGAGGCTCGTTTAAAAATTGTCGCGACTTTTGCAAGAGGCTCATAACTCTTGTTATAAAGAAACGTACATGTAAAATAGATGCAGTACTTTGCCAATGTCATATCCTATCTCAGAACAGTTACACTTTTTACCGCTACAGCAACGATGATCGGAGCCACTGTTATGAGTGAGACTCTCAAGTAGGTATGCCATGCGCCGTCTATACCTACAGCCCAGTGAAAAGGTCTGCATCGAGAATACAACTCCATTGATTTACAGCGTGATGCCGATCATGCCTACATTGTGAGCCAGCATGCCGAGCGCATCGTATCTACATCTTATCAAGCATAGCCGGGCAAGTCATTATCCGCAATCTCGATTGAGCTAGGAGCACCCGCAACCGTGATCTTTTGATCGCCAAGTGTCTGTTTTTTGCAAAACCTATAAACAATTTTATGCCATCCGTCTCCCCGTAGATCTTGTTACATGGCTTGTCAGGCCGCATTTCGTTAGTAGCAACACTACAACTATAAGTCCCAAGATAAGGAATACAGAGTACTTAGCAAGCAGGCCTTTGGTGAGCGCATCCAGCCTACCCGTCACGGAAGGGGTGCCGACTGCCAACCAGGCGGTAGTGCTTGAATCGACAAGGTGGATGGAAAATGCACCACTACCGACCTTGGTATAAGCCATCCCCCAAGACTCTTTTGGATTTTTTTTCATTATTATGGGGCTTCGTTGGCCATTTTGTTCAACTTCAAGCTTGATACCGCTGCTTAGCGGATACCCGGCTACTGGAATTGCCAACAGAGCGCTCTGTTTGTTGGTGTCGAATTGTATCGAGGCCTGCCCTATTGCCGCACCACCTTGTGCGCCGTAACTACCCAGTGTCATACCCGTGCGTTTGAGGGTAGTGGGGTAAAACCCGTCCACCACAAAGGTGTCAACGGGTTTACTCGCAACCGATGCTGCTGTCAGGGGGGGGCTGATGTTATTTGGGAGAATTGTCCGGATATCGGATGATGCGAGTATCGAGGCCAGTCGCTCGGAATTAGGATAAGGCACATGAAGAAATGGCTTGTCTTCCAGATGATTAAAATCGCCAGTGGCCAGATAATTTTTGGTGTTGATTTCCTGCGCAAGCCCCATATCGCGTTTTGCGGACAGCTCGGCTGGAATGTGCTTACTAACGTACAGCCCCAAAGAAATAAAAACCGTGATTACCCAGATGCTCACACCGGTAATTACCCAGCTAGACCGTTTCGGCATATGGTCTTGAGCGATCGAAATCAAACATGCGAAGTTCACCAGGATGCCAATCGCAAACAAATCCAGATAGCGCGAGGAAAGGTTGCCAACCGCTCGACCATAGGCGATGCTGATGGCTTGTCCAAGCATCCATACGACGAGCGCCAGCAAAAACCATTTGCGATCATCCGTTGGCGGGCGCTTCCAAAGCATAATGCCAACAAAAATCAAAGCTGGTAAATTGCGGATAAAGGCTGAAAAGAAATTTGACGAAATCGGCCATCCAAGAACAGCTATCAATGCATCAAGAAACTGCGGTACCGAAGTGGCTTTTAAAGACGCATGGCCCGCCAATGACGGGGTCAGCACAACGCCAATCATGAATAGTCCAGCAAGAATCCCTACGGCAAATAGCTGTTTGCGGGTTTTACGCAACTCTGTCGCATAAAATACAATGCCAATGATTGCAGCAGCAGCAAGAGCGAAAATTCCTGATGCCAGAGACAAGAAAGCCAACACTGCACAAACCACCCCACCCCACCAACGAGCAGAAAGTGGATTTGAGTTTACGGTAAGCCATAGGCACGCAATGCTAAATAACAAGACGAAATAAAATGAATGAAAACCTATCAGCGTGTTCTCCCAAGCATAGGGAACGCCAAATAGAACCAGTGAAAAAAACAACAAGGCCGGTAAGTGCTTACGCCCAATAACGTGTGCTAGTAATGTAATGCTAAACCCAAGTGCAGCGATGTGCACCGCAGAGTTGACAACCATCAGGAGCAGAGGATTCCAGATTCCATTGGCGGTCAGTAGCGCAAGAGTGAGTAAGCGCATAGTGAACATGCGGTGCTCATTATGAGGCGCAAATAAGTTAGTCCAACTTAGCGTGCCTTCAAGAAAAGGCCTATACAAGTTTTCTGCTTCTGCATCCCATTGATCCCAGTATGGTGTTGCGTTGCCATAAGTACCAATCAGAAATAATTTGATTCCAAAAAGGATGGCCGCAAAACTACTGAACGCCAAAAATGGCATCCAGCGGTTATAAACGATAGACGGGGGTAGTTGATTAGCCTTCATGAATCACTCACGACTTCATACGTTTAAAAGTTACTGCCAGTACCCCATCCGGTTTAAGCAAACTCTCACATTCCACGAGGAATATGATCAAGTCCGGGCTGTGCTCAATGACATGACTTGCAATAATCCAATCATAGCTCTGCTGGCATCCAACCAATTCATGCAGCAGCTCTCCAAGCCAAACAAAGTCAACTTCCTCGATATTTTCGAGGTTGACTGCGTTGCAACTTCTTGGAATGGAACGACCACTCCGCGTCGTTGCGCCTTGCTCTACACCCCAAAAACTGCACACTCTACTCCGTCCAACTGCCGGGTTTAGGATGATCAATGCCTTGTCGGCCCAGCAAAGTTGTGCTGCACCGGGGGCGTTAAGAGTTCAACCCTTGGTGGCCAAGCCAAGCTGAAGTCCTCATGATCCAAAGTCAGGTTGGGACTGTAGGCGGGGTCATTCAAAAGTTGGTCACCCCAGCGTTCTTTCATGTATTGCAGTTCTTTGGAAAAGCGCGACTGCTTTTCAGGCGTATCTTCATAACCGCGAGTGGCCGATTCATGGTGATACAACTCGGCATAAGGTGTCCAAACAATGCGATACCCTGCTTCGCTTAACCGAAGGCAAAAATCGACATCGTTACAGGCCATTTGAAGATCAGATTCGTTTAGCCCTCCGACATGTTCATATAGCCCTTTATGAACAACCAAACAGGCTCCGGTTACTGCCGTGAACCCAGACACTAGAGACATTCTGGCAGCATAGCCAAGATGTCCCCTCGGAAGTCTTCTGTGCGCGTGCCCAGCCCACCCGCCAATACCAAGGATCACGCCACCATGCTGAAGCGTGTTGTTGGGGTACCAAAGTTTCGCACCCACTGCGCCCACACCAGTCTGCAGTGCAATACTGACCATCTCTGACAGCCACTCAGGAGAAATGACCTCCAGATCATTGTTGAGTAACCCCACCAACTCACCACGTGCCAATTTAACCGCACCGTTATTCAGCGCAGAATAGTTAAAGGGCCGCTCATCACGCACCACTCTTACCCGTGCATCAGTTTGCGTTTCATTGAGGTATTGAAGCGTTGCTATATCGTCCGAACCGTTATCAACGATCAATATTTCATAATTCGGATACGTAGTTCTCTCAAGAATACTCTCAACGCACTTTCGGATCAGTTGCAATCCGTTTCTGGTAAGTATCACCAGACTTACCAGCGGCGGATTATCTGGCAAGGTGTAGTGAACCCGGTATCCGTGCTCGACAAGCTCTGCTGTGGCTATTATTTTTTGCCGCTGAAAGTGTTCATTCAAGGCTCTTTCCCCCGCCAGCATGGCGTATGGTTTGGCATTTGCTGATTGTGCTGTGCTCTGAACATGCATGCGCCAGTGATAGAGGACTCGTGGTATATGGTGAATTTGCCTAGATTCGATATGCTCGATGCATCGCAAGGCCAAATCATAGTCCTGGGCACCTTCAACTCCAAGCCTGAATCCATTGATATCATTTAAAAGATCTGTGCGATAAACTCCAAGATGAGTGATCAGATTGTGTGAATAGAACAAATCTATATTCCAATCGCATTTGAAGTACGGATCAAACCTTCTGGCAGCTTCATCTATTTTGTCCTCATCCGAATAAATCAATCGGACATCAGGATGCTGATTGATAGCATCTGCTACCCAGAACAGTGCGCTTTCAGCCAGAATGTCATCATGATCCAGCAGGGCTACCCATTCCCCAGTAACCAAGTTCAGTGCGCTGTTGGATGCTGCAGAAATGTGACCATTTTGCTCTCGGAACACTACTTTGATGCGTGGATCCTTCCTCGCATAGCGTTCCAGAATAGGGCGAATGGCTTTATCAGTGGATGCATCATCGGCGATGCACAATTCCCAATATGGGTAAATTTGCTTGCATACCGACTCGATTGCTTCTATCAACCATTCTGGATTGCCGTTGTAGGTGGGCATCACCACTGAAATGAAGGGCCTTTGTACCATGACGTCGACCCGCTCACGCATTGTGGTCTGAATCTCATCAGTGAGCGTATCGTAGCAATGAATCCATTCTGCATAATCACGCTGCTGGCTCCGCTTGACCAAACGTGCATGAATACCGCCTAGCCCTTCTCTTTTAAATACTGTAAGAGTCATGCGCAATGCTCCCAGAGCGCCTCCGCAAAGCCGTATAAGTTGAGGTAAGCTTTTTACAATTTTGAAAAAACGCTCCAGCTTGCAAATAATAAAATTCAAGGAATATTTGCCACGCTCAGTAATTGACATTAATTCCTGCCATATCCGATATAGATCCCAGTGAACTCATACTTTTATGTGCTCTGTTTATTTTATTGGCTCGTTGCATAGTAGTATCAAACAAGAGATTCAGTCGCTTTTAATAAAGGCAAGAGTGTATTGGAGCTGGGTCCTCTAGAAGGAGGACATGCCATTTATTGTAGCGCAATGATTGGTACGCTCTCTTCGTGTTATAAAGCATACCCTATGCAGTTCTTTCCAATTCAATAGTTACCACTTTGAGCGCTCGTCATCAACCCAGTATTGTTATTATAGGTGCAGGACTTCAAGGGTTATGCGTGGCTCTTAGCCTTGCCGAACGCGGATTCACGGCTATAGTGCTTGAACGCAAATCCGGACCCCTGCAAGCAGCAAGCTATGGTAACGAAGGCAAGATCCATATGGGGTTTGTCTATGCATTGGATTCCAGTGGCAATACAGGACGCGAGATGTTGAGAGGAGCGCTGAGCTTTGCACCGTTGATTGAAAAATGGTGTGGACCCATGCCCTGGCATAAATGGAAATCTGGCGGTTTTCGTTATGCAATCATGCCAGACAGCCTGGCAGATATGCATACTCTTGAGGCTTACTACGAAAAACTCCGTGGTCAGCTTGGTGAAATTGGTAATGACCTCCCAGTAAATCCGGCCTATTTCGGTGATTCCCCCAGTTGGATGTGGAGAAGATCTGAATCAACTACGGGCTCGCCATTAATAGACGGCGAGCCCGTCAACTGCATCGATACTGAAGAAATCTCCATCGATACCCGGCCTTTCTCCGAAGCGCTACTCCATAAAATCAGGGAGAAAAGCACGATCGTGCTTCGCTGCGACACCAGTGTCGTGAGTGCAGAGCGAAGAGATGCTGGCTTTCTGCTGGAGGTAGAAACACTCGATAGCCATACTTTTTTAAAGGCAGACGTGGTGATCAACTGTTCATGGGCAGACCGCATACGTCTTGACCGTACAGCCGATATGCCTGGAATCAATGGGGTACTTTCTTATCGAGTTAAGCATCGTGTCATTGTACGGCCGCGTCAAGGAATTCAAAACCTGCTACCTGTCACTATGGTGCAGGGACCTTTTGGCGATGTGGTTCCATTCAAAGATGGTTCTGTTTATTTGAGCTGGTACCCTGAATGTCGGACTTATTTTAATCAACATCCCCCATCACAGGAATTTAGCAGTCAATCTGTGCTCGATAATGTCTCGCATAGAACTATCAACGCCATGTCGAATATGTTTCCACAGCTAAAAAATGCAGCCGTGATATCCTGTAGCCCCTGTATGATAGTCGCCCAAGGAATGCAAGACGTTGATGACCCAGACAGCGGATTGCATCGTAGAACTAATACTGGCCCTCACGGAGGAAATGGCTGGTGGTCAGTGGACACCGGTAAACTCACATTGGCACCCCTTCACGGCGAGTCGACTGCCAAACTTGTATTGGGTGAGCTAGGGCTAGATGTCAAATAGCCTTAAAGCTCCCAGGCTTACAGTTGCAATCCCGCTGTTTAATGCTGAAAGATGGTTCGATGCCATTGTACAAAATATAGAGCATATCCCCCGTGACGTTACTATCGTAATCAGTGACGAAACCCGTATGGACGACACATTGCAGCGTATCGCTGCCAATTTCGCTAGATGTCCGCATATCCACGTACGACAGGGTAGAGTCGGCACAGGTTGGCGTGAGCACTGCAATGCTCTGATCAAAGAATCAACAACGGAGTATTTCAGTTTGTTGCCACAAGATGATTTGATAGCCCCAGACTATTATAAAAAATTGCTTCTGGCGCTTGATGAAAATCCAAAGGCGGGTATGGCGTTCGGGACAATCATTGCAGAAATCCCCAATCAAAAAAGTGAGGCCTTGGCCGCCCCCCCTTTCGTCCTTGGTCAGCGTAAGCCTTGGGTAGAGGCCATTGACCTTGATAGAAACTGGAATTTGGGAATTCCATTCCGTGGCGTTATCCGTCAGAAGGTGCTAAGGAGTATCCCGGCTACAGCAGGAGATCGCTTTGCTGATCAAATTTGGGTATTTGGTATGGCTTTGTCAGCACCTTTGATATATGTTTCCGATGCCATTTATTACAAGCGGTATCACGCTAACAATACGCATACCAAATGGACGCCTCTCTCTGAAGAAGAACGTAGGCTTGCTCTAATCGCTGAAATCAAGGCAGCTCTGAAAGAAGATAAGGTAGCGTCGACACAAGCAATCCACCTACTAGACAATCCATCTCAGCTATTGATCCGGTCAGATTATATCTGAAGTTCGTTTGTACTGAATTTGTCGAAGAGTGGATAGACATCTACGGTTCAGTTCAAACGAGGTTGATTTCACTATACCGGGTCAAATAAGTGATCTGACAAAGATGCGGCACACTGAAGCCCTCTGCTATCTAGGCCCGAAAGGCTGCATGGCGCAGCCGATTCAACACGCATAAGCGCGTTTAAATGGCCAATATTTGGATGGCGTCAACACGCCAGCGGAATCAGCTCGGAAACGCCGTACAACTGGGCTAGACTTTTCAGAGTCTTGGGCAGGTTAGTGAAATGTAGTTGCCGGTTATGGCTGTGCGCCTTGCGCTGCCATTCCAGCAGCATACTGACGGCGGATGAATCCACTTCCGTCACTTGTGCCAAATCAATCACCAGATCATCGCGGTCAAATAAGGCGACACCTTGCGCGGTCACCATGACGACATTGTCTATGGTTACAGCCCCTTGGACTATCAGCTTGTTGCCGTCACGCAGAATCATGTCTTGTCGGCACGGAGCCGCCTCTACAGGTTTTGTTCCTGCCTTATCTTATTTGGCCCCTTGAGTTATTAAAAGCGCCCATAGATTATTATTTTGCTGCGGTTTTGTTCTCTTTATCTTTGGCTTCCAGTGCGCGGTTTTTGTCCTGCAGTGTTTTAAGTAGCCCGTTAACCCCTCCATCGCGAATCTGGGTATTGAAAGAGCCGCGATAATTGGTGACCAGACTTACCCCGGCCACCGTTACGTCGTACACCTTCCAGCTATTGGCAACTTTCTCCATACTGTAATCGATAGGCACAGGCTGTTGACCGTTATCCTGCATTACTTCAGTTTTGACGGTGGCATCAGTGTCCTCCGCCTTGACTCTCGCCGGCTCAACCTTGATCTGGTAATCACGATAACTGGCTAGTGCGTTGGAATAAGTGCGTACCAGCAAGGTGCGGAATTCCTTCACCAGTTCCTGTTGCTGGTCAGGCGTGGCCTTAGGCCAGCTCTTGCCCATCGCCAACCGGGTCATACGGGCAAAATTGAAATGGGGCAGCACCTTGGCTTCCACCAAGCCAAGAATCTTGCCTGTATTGCCTGCCCGAATATCTTTATCCTGCCGGATAATGGTGAGTACCTCTTGTGCGGTACTATCTACCAGGATGTCGGGAGCCATTTCCATCGCCCATGCGGGAGCCGCCAACAACCATGTGGCTAAAAATACAGAAATACCTAAATATGTTTTCATAGTTTCCTCGCTAATGCTAATTATAACCGAACAGCAGACCCGGAATGAATGTCGAGCTGGAGAAATTACGTTAAGAGCACCTCTAGAAATCCGGATTTCATCACAATATCTCCTCGCTCACAAAAAATGTTCCATAGATATACTCATATACTGCATCTACATTTTTTATTCCCGCCTTGTTTTATTTAGAACCTCAAATTATTAGAGGCTCTCTTATTTCTTGCCGCTATCACCTTCTGACGCCTTGTTGAATAGGAACCGTCCGATCAATTCCTCCAGCACCATCGCTGAATTGGTTTTCATGATCTTATCGCCACTTTTCAACATAACCTCGTCGCCACCAGCTGCCAAACCGATGTACTGCTCGCCCAAAAGCCCTGAAGTAAGAATGCTGGCAAAAGTATCCTTGGGAAACTGATAGCGGCTGTCTACGTTCATAGTAACTACGGCGTCGAAAGTCTCCGGGTTAAATTGGATATCCACTACCCGCCCTACCACCACGCCCGCGCTTTTCACTGGTGCTCTAGGCTTCAAGCCGCCAATGTTCTCAAAATTTCCCATCAGTGTATAGCTCTGTGCCGCGCTGTAAGTGCCCATGTTCCCCACTTTCAATGCCAGCACTAACAGTGCCCCTATCCCTGCGGCGACAAATAACCCCACCCACAAGTCCATTGTTGTCCGCTGCATCAGCTCATTCCTCTAAACATGAATGCGGTCAAAATAAAATCCAACCCGAGAATCACCAGTGATGAAGTTACCACCGTGCGAGTAGTAGCGCCAGATACTCCCTCTGCCGTGGGTGGCGCATCGTAACCTTCGAACACCGCAATTGCCGTCACCGCCACGCCAAAGACACAGGTCTTGATAACCCCGTTGACTATGTCATAACGAAAATCTACTGCGTTTTGCATTTGTGACCAAAATGATCCCTCGTCCACGCCGATAAGTACCACTGTCACTAAATATCCACCGAATATGCCAACTGTGGAAAACATCGCTGCCAGAAACGGCATCGAAATCACCCCCGCCCAGAAGCGTGGTGCAACTACTCGCGCTATCGGATCTACTGCCATCATTTCCATCGCCGCCAATTGCTCGGTAGCTTTCATCAAGCCGATTTCAGCAGTAATAGCGGAACCGGCACGGCTGGCAAACAACAACGCTGCCACCACCGGCCCCAGTTCACGTACCAGTGACAGCGCCACCAGTGTCCCTACTGCTGACTCGGAACCGTATTTTTGCAGGGTCTCGTAGCCCTGTAAACCCAGCACCATGCCAACAAACAACCCCGATACCACGATGATGATAAGCGACAGTACGCCGGTAAAATAAATCTCCCGGATGACGAGATTAAAACGCCGCAGGCTGGTAGTCGACTTCAACAGCATCAGCATGAAAAAACGGCTGGCGCGACCCAGTCGCCAAACACTATCTATCACTCGATGACCGATGCCCCGGATGCCGGTAACAATGCGCCTAGGCAAAGCTGCTCCTTAATCTCAAATCACTGGCATAAGACTCGGCGGGGTAGTGAAACGGCACTGGACCATCTTCTTCGCCATGCACAAACTGATGCACGAAAGGTGCAATTGATTCACGCACTTCTGTCGGCGTGCCATGTGCCGCGATCACGCCCTCTGAAATAAAATAAACGTAGTCAACAATTTTCAATGACTCCTGTACATCGTGTGTCACGACTATCGAAGTCATGCCTAATGCATCGGTCAGGCGACGGATCAAATTCCCAATTACACTCAGTGAAATTGGGTCAAGACCTGTAAATGGCTCATCGTACATGATGAGCAGCGGGTCTAGCGCAATCGACCGGGCTAACGCCACACGTCGCGCCATGCCACCCGAGAGTTCCGCCGGCATCAGTTTATGTGCACCACGCAGACCGACAGCATGCAGCTTCATCAGCACCAGATCGCGAATCAGGGATTCCGGCAAGTTGGTATGCTCCCGCATCTGGAACGCCACGTTATCGAACACTGATAGATCGGTGAATAGCGCACCGAATTGAAACAGCATGCTCATTTTTCGGCGCATCTGAAACAGTTCGTCTCTGCTGAGTTCATGTACTACCTGGCCAGCAATCTTGACGTAACCCGAGGAGGGGGCAACCGCACCACCGATCAGCCGCAACAATGTAGTCTTGCCGCAACCACTACCACCCATGATGGCGATGACCTTGCCGCGCGGCATGGTCATGTTAATACCCTTCAGGATGGCATGCCTACCGTAAGAGAAATTCAGGTCATTGATTTCGACCAGGGTTTCGGATGTCATTCTGCTGAAAGCATCGGCTCTTGATTTAACAGGTTGTCGATTCTAATCCAAATGCGTTCTTAGTACAGCTCCATAATCGAACTCCTGGTATTTAACCCAGATAATCCATTAGGCGGATCTCTGATCCTACGCGAGTGCTGGCGGTTAGTTTGGCGGCGCTTGCTCGACGCCCGTAGGCTCGCTATGGACTTCTCCCAACCGACAAAACTGCCTCACACCCTGCCTCGCCATCATCTCGCGTCCTAATGGATCATTCGAGTTTAATGCTGGCACCAACTGCTATATCACCAATGAAGTATTGCCAATTGTACTAAGGGAGCCTCTAAGGGACTAGGGGTAAAGTAAAAATAGCCGGTACCCTGCCGCGTTCAAATCACTGCTGACAAGATGGAGTCTGATATCGATTTCGTGCGAGGGTGCAATCGTCTGAACTGGATTCATGTCTCCGCCGAGATATTCACCAGGAGTGAAGATGCGGCTCGCGAGCGGCTGATCCTGTGCATCGGTGAGAGTCAGTTCAAGAGCTGGATAGGCTTGCGAGAATTGAGCATAGTTACGCACCGTAGCGGTGAGAATGATGGCCCCGCTATTCTGCGCAGGATCTGCCTGCAAATCGGATGATTCGATACTCAGCAACTCTGCTTGTTGTGGTAGTGGGATGGTGCAGCTTAAAAGCTCACAGTATTGCTCCAGGTATGGCCGGGTATCGGGTGCAAGAATGGAAATCTCGGTACGATAGACATAGGTTGCTTGTCCCGCCAACAAGAGCAGCAGAGACAGACTGGCAAAACCCCAGACGCGCTGTCTTTTGCGCGGTTGAACGATATTGTGTGGGTAGTATTCCAACCCTGCACTGACCGTGCCTAAAGTCTCTGTGGTCGGTTCTTCCATATCGTCAGATCTGGAAGCAGGTGCCAAATCGCTCGCTGTTATCTCACGAGGGGTGGTGGGTGGTGACACTGCCTGGTCAGAAAAACCTGGCACAGGCAGTACATCCGTTCTTACGCTTAGAGTCTGGGGAGAACCATCGACTTCTGGCTCCTGCACTGTGGTCAGGGTGGTAAAGCCATTGAATACGCACGCACAATGTCCACAACGCACATCACCGCCATGCACTTGCAAATGCTGAGCGGTCACGCGAAAGGCGGTAGCGCAATTAGGACATCGGGTTACCAGCGCCATAATCCTGATCTTGTGAAAAATTTGATTTCACTTCCTCGTCCCCGTCAATAGTACCCAACCCTCCTGCTCACCGGCAATATGCATCTCTATCCATTGCCGGTAAGTACACGCCACCTCTTCCGCCTGATCTTTCAGTATGCCGGAAAGTACAATATATCCACCCTTGCGGCTCATGCTCATCAGCAGCGGAGCAAGTACGATTAGAGGGTTGGCAAGAATATTGGCGATAACCACATCAGCCCATGCTGCCGTACCCATGGTTGCCTGAGGCGTAAAATCAGGCGTATGAAACTCCGCTTTCATTTGGTCCAATTGATTGCGCAACGCATTGTCGCGGCTTGCCGCAACCGCTTGGGGATCTATGTCTATTCCCACTGCATGACCTGCGCCCAACTTCAGCGCGGCGATGGCGAGGATGCCGGAGCCGCAGCCATAGTCCAGAACATCTTCGCCGCCGCTTAGATTTTCGTCAAGCCAGGCAAGGCATAGTTGCGTGGTTGGATGGCTACCGGTACCAAAAGCTAACCCTGGGTCGAGTATCAAACTAATCGCGGCAGGATCGGGCGCCTGATGCCAACTCGGGACAATCCATAATCGCGATGATATTTGGATTGGAGTGAATTGTGCCTGGCTGAGCCGAACCCAATCCTGATTCGGTATCTCTGCCAAGCGGTAGATGGGCAAACCTATAAGGTTAGCTGCTTGTGCTGCAATCTGCATGATGCTGTTTGCATCTACATCTGCATCAAACAGCGCGGTTATTTCCGCTGCGGACCAGATTTTTTCGGATGGCTCACCAGGTTCGCCAAATAAAGGCTGTTCCCATTCAGTGCCAGCAGCAGCATCGTGTATATCCACCGACAGCGCGCCCAACTCGAGCAATGCATCGCTCAGAATTTCTGCGTGTACGGCGTCGACCTCTATGGTAAGGGAGATCCAGGGCATATTTTCAAGACCACCTCTAATAATCCAGATTTCGTTATGTCTTGTTTAGAGTCTCGAACTAATATTCCAATTCCATTTTATCACTGGCGCTTCATTGATATGCTCACTCGCGCTTGGCTGTGCTATTCGCCCCGAAGAGAATCCCCTTGGGGGACGTACTGTCTGCGGCATTCGTTCGTCATCGCCTCGCTTTACTTTCGAGCTGGAATTGGAATCAGGAACACCCTCAAGCACCGATAAGAATCCGCCTGCATAAAACTGGCTTACCCAGTCGATGTGCGTCAACTATGTTTCTTACCTGCTGGTAAGAAAATTTGTGCTCTAACCTGGCCGGTTAATATTAGAGAGTTTCTGCTCGAGATAATGGATAGGGGTGCCACCACGTAAAAAAGCCGCGTCGGACAACAAATCAAGATGTAATGGGATATTGGTCTTGATGCCTTCAACCACCATTTCGGACAACGCGATACGCATACGTGCCATAGCCTGACTGCGGCTGTCACCATAGGCAATTACTTTACCAATCATGGAGTCATAATGTGGCGGCACCATATAATGTTGATAAATGTGAGAGTCAACGCGGATGCCAGGGCCGCCTGGAGCGTGATACTGAGTAATGCGACCGGCGGATGGTGTGAGCTTATAAGGGTCCTCGGCATTAATGCGACACTCGATTGCGTGTCCCTTATGCACAATGTCCCGCTGACGAAAACTCAGCTTCTCACCAGCGGCAACACGAATCTGTGCCTGCACCAGGTCAATCCCGGTAACTGCTTCAGTAACAGGATGTTCGACTTGTAGCCGCGTGTTCATTTCGATGAAATAAAATTCGTTATTCTCAAACAAGAACTCAAATGTGCCCACGCCACGATAGCCAATACTGCGGCAAGCATCGGCACAACGCGCGCCTATCTTGTCGCGCTGCCGGGGAGTAATACCGAAAGCCGGCGCTTCCTCAATGATTTTTTGGTGGCGGCGCTGCATTGAGCAGTCGCGCTCTCCTAAATGTACCGCGTTGCGATGCTCATCGACCAGTATCTGAAACTCGATATGACGCGGGTTTTCCAGAAATTTCTCCACATACACCATCGGGTTGCCGAATGCCGCCTGGGCTTCATTACGCGTCATGACGACTGCATTCAATAATGCCGCCTCGGTGTGCACTACGCGCATACCACGCCCGCCGCCGCCGCCCGATGCCTTGATGATGACCGGATAGCCAATGGTGCGAACGATCTTTCTAATTTCTTCAGCAGATTCAGGCAAGGCACCGTTGAAACCCGGGACACAAGGTACACCCGCTCTTACCATCGCATTTTTTGCGCTGATCTTGTCGCCCATCAGGCGAATAGTTTCAGGACGTGGACCGATAAAGACAAAACCGCTCTTTTCAACCCGCTCAGCGAAATCCGCATTCTCGGAGAGGAAACCGTAACCGGGATGAATAGCCTCAGCATCGGTCACTTCTGCCGCACTAATGATGGCGGGAATATTGAGGTAGCTCTGAGCTGATGGCGCCGGTCCGATACACACGGACTCATCAGCGAGCTTCACGTACTTGGCTTCAGCATCTGCCTCAGAATGTACCACCACCGTCTTAATACCCATCTCCCGGCATGCCCGCTGAATGCGCAGGGCAACTTCACCACGATTGGCTATAAGGATTTTTTCAAACATGGGTACCTCTAATAATTCGAAGTTCTAAATAAGACAAGACGGGAACAAATAATATAGACGTGGCATATGGGCGGCATGTAAGAAAACATTTTGCAAGCAACATAGCGCCGTGACGAAGTCCAGATTTTTAGAGTGGGCCACATGCTTACCCATAAACTTCTTTTGTTGAATTGCAAAGATGACAACCATTTACTTCTGACTTCTATCCTATTGAAATGAAAAATCAGCAGCTATCATTCAACTTCAAATAATGGTTCGCCGTACTCTACCGGCTGACCGTTTTCTACCAGGATTGCCTTGATCACTCCGCTCTTGTCAGATTCGATTTCATTGAGCAGTTTCATTGCCTCAATAATGCACAGAGTATCGCCGACCTTCACCGTTTGCCCCACTTCCACAAATGCATTGGCACCGGGTGCAGAGGATCGGTAAAACGTGCCCACCATTGGCGACTTCACCACATGGCTGTCGGGTAATGCCTCCTTGGCTGCAGCTTCTGTTTCTTGCGTGGGGGTGGCAGGCACAGCAACTGGCTGCAAAGCCAGTGGTGCGGTTGCATAGCTCTGTATTACAGATCCCGATTTACTGATGCGAACTTTTTCTTCACCCTCGGTAATTTCCAACTCAGCGATTCCCGATGCTTCGACCAGCTCAATCAGTTTTTTAAGCTTTCTTAAATCCATAACAAGCCTCCCGGGGCAAAACTTCACTTTCTGACACATTTACCAATCAAAAGTCAGAATTTGTTACCACCAAATTTTATTCATAAAGAATGGGGTTAGATAACTTCTGTAATTGCTATATCAATGATCTTGTTTGCATCAGCAATAGATAACATGCTTGCTTCTGGCTTGACTCTTTTGCTAGCGGGTCGTTAATGCGTATTCCAAGGCCAGCTCATAGCCCTTGGGACCCAAGCCGCTGATAACACCCACCGCCAGATCGGAAAAATATGATTCTCTGCGAAAGCTCTCACGGGCAAAGATATTGGAAAGATGAACTTCGATGAACGGCAATCTCACCGCCGCCAAGGCATCACGCAAGGCAACACTGGTATGTGTGTAAGCTGCCGGATTGATAATGATGAAGTCAGTTTCATCACCGATTGTCTGTTGAATCCGGCCTATTAAATCCGCCTCGGCATTGCTCTGGAAATTTTCTAAGAGAACGCCAGAATTTTCTGCTAATTTACTCAAACTCCGGTTAATCTCGTCCAATGTGACCAAGCCATAAACATCAGGTTCGCGAGTTCCCAATAGATTAAGGTTAGGGCCATGCAAAACCAGGATTTTTTTTACTGCCGTCACTTGTAGTTTCATGGCATTAATTCTGCCAAAATTTATCAGAAAAGTCCAGATGTTTGATGCTATTCGCAGAATTTAGGCGAAATTCAATTGCCGAGAGTGTTATTCCAATTCCTGCTTGAAGGTGAAGTCTGATGATAACGAACGAATGCCGCTGACGCTATTCACATCTCCGGCCTCTGATCGTTTGCCAACAGTATCAAAGCACCCTTTGCATCGACCCCACCAGCCAGTATGGCCCCGTAAGATTTTTATCTCTCCCAATTTGCTCACCGTTTCCCAAACCTCTATAATCCATCAACCGTTTTCCTGCGGGCTGTTGTAGCTCAGTTGGTAGAGCAACTGATTCGTAATCAGTAGGTCGCCAGTTCGATTCCGGCCAACAGCACCAATAAATCAATTAGTTACAGGCTTTTTCTTGTGGCTAACTTTTGTCGGGGTTACGCCGGGGTTA
>VFJL01000040.1 GCA_009886095.1 Nitrosomonadales bacterium
CTCGAAGACCGCGCCCATCTGCGCATTGCTGACGACCTCGGGATGCAGGTCGATGTTGGCGAACTTTTCCGTGACGAGGTAGAGCAGCCCGGACTTGGCGAGGCGGTCGATCTGGGTGTGAAACTCGAAGCTCTCGAAGATGTCGCGCACTGCGGGCGAGAACGCCTGCATGTAAGCGCGCAGGTTTTCGCCAATATGATCCTGGTCGCCCATGAGCTTCTTCAGATCGAGCGGCGAGGTGTTGTAGAAGAGCTGCTTGGATGTCCGCAGCAGGAAAGGCTCTGGATTCAGCCCAGCCTTTTCGCGCTTTTCCTTTTCAGCCAGCACGGCAGGCTTGGTGGCTTCCAGCACGCAATCGAGGCGGCGCAGCACAGTGAATGGCAGAATGACCTTGCCATATTCAGATTGCTTATAATCGCCGCGTAGGAGATCGGCTACAGACCAGATAAAAGAAGACAACGCTTGTTGATTCATGTGTCATGACCAATATTGTTAACTGACGCATTCTGCGGGTTATGGAGCAGCGGCGCAATGAGCCGGGAAATCTTCTTAGGTTGCTTGATTCGGACCTGCGCCGAGGCGGAGGCATTATGAACACCAACTCGCCGATATTCAGGAGATTAAAATGTCTACAAAGCAAGGGCAATGCACTTAAGGCGGTCATCTAGTATATGCTTCATCATTCGCATATCGCTTCGATACAGAAAATTAATAGGAACAAGAAAATGAGAGGATTAACAGGGAATCACGTAGCAGGATTCAAGACTAAAAAGGTTATGTCCTTGCCCGAAGACAAGACGGGGCTAGTGACAGGCGCGATGATTGAACCGTATCGTCAGCGCAACTTGCGCAGCTGTCTGATAGTCATCCTCGCACTGGTTATTGGATGGATGACCGGAGCAATAACGCCCGCCCTTGCCCAAACGCCAGAACTACCCACTGTGGCAGCACTCGACTTGCAACGCTATGCCGGCAAGTGGTATGAGATTGCCCGCCTGCCCATGTGGTTTGAAAGACACTGCATCAATGATGTTTCCGCCACTTACACGCTGCAGGCTGATCAAACTGTCGGCGTACTCAACACTTGTCGAACTTCAAAGGGCGTGATTTCAGCGCAAGGCATCGCCGTGGTGCCCCACTTGCAATACCCTGGTCAGTTGCTTGTGCGCTTTGCCCCGGCTTGGCTGTCGTTCTTGCCCTTCGTGTGGGGCGACTACTGGGTGATTGATCTGGCGCCCGATTACAGTTGGGCCTTGGTTGGCACACCAAGCCGAAAGTATTTGTGGATACTTTCACGCACACCGACATTAGAGGCTGCCACAACGACATACCTAAAAGATAAGAGCCGATCATTGGGCTTCGACGCTGAAAACATGATTGACGTGGAGAACGCCCGTAACTAAAAACCCTAACCAAACCCAAGTGAATGCAAGTAGGTACGGTTGTTGAGCAGCTTATAGATCAAGCTTTTGTCGGTCGGCTTGCCTTCACGCACCTTGCCGCCCCGGGTGATCCATGCCTTGGAGGTGACGCCATCCAGTTGTTGGTGCCAGTTGAAAATTGACCATCTGTGCCGTTTGGGTGCTGACCAGGCGATTGCAACCTAACAGGTTGTCGTTATTTATTTTCTATCGGTTCGATCATGATCAATCGTCAACCGGCGCCAACACCTATAACAAAGCCAGGAGTCATATGGGGTGTTGCTTTGATGTTTTGGATGTAAATGGGTGTGTTTTTGGATAGTGCACTTTGAATGGGTGTCATTGGGTGTATCATTGGTTCCATGATTAAAATCGATACAATCCATATCACCCCGGACATTCTGTCACTGATCGCCAGGATTGATGAATTCAAGGGGGCGTGGCGCGCCTTGGGGGCGCTCGCCCCCGACAGGCTGTCTGCCCTGCGCCGCGTTGCCACTATCGAAAGTATCGGCTCGTCAACCCGGATCGAGGGCAGCAAATTGTCTGACCGCGAGGTCGAGCGATTGCTGTCCAACCTGCAGATCAAAAACTTCACCAGTCGTGACGAACAGGAGGTGGCAGGTTACGCGGAGGTCATGGAGCTGGTTTTTTCGTCGTGGAAAGACATCACATTCACCGAGAACCATATCAAGCAATTGCATCAGAATCTGCTCGTCTATAGCGAAAAAGATGCATGGCATCGCGGCAACTACAAGACCACATCCAATAGCGTCGCAGCCTTTGATGAAAACGGCACACAGCTCGGCATCGTGTTTCAGACAGCTTCACCTTTCGACACGCCACGTTTGATGACCGAACTGGTGACATGGGTGCAAGAAGAACGCGATGCCAAACACCTGCATCCGTTACTAATCATTGCAGTTTGGGTAATCGTGTTTCTGGAAATTCACCCGTTTCAAGACGGCAACGGTCGCCTCTCGCGCGTGCTCACAACCCTGCTGCTATTGCAGGCAGGTTACGCCTACGTGCCCTATAGTTCATTGGAAAGCGTCATCGAGCAAAACAAGGAAGCCTATTATCTGGCACTGCGTCAAACCCAAGGGATGATTCGTACCGATGCACCGAACTGGCAACCTTGGCTGGTATTCTTCCTGCGTTCGCTGGCCGAGCAGGTCAGACGGTTGGAAAAGAAGGTGGAGCGCGAAAAACTTGTGCTGGCAACCTTGCCGGAACTTTCACTGCAAATCGTCGAGTTTGCCCGCGAGCATGGTCGTGTCACCATCGGCGAGGCAATCAAACTGACCGGTGTAAGCCGCAATACGCTCAAACAGCACTTTCGTACCCTGGCCGAACGCGGCCACCTGAATCAGCACGGTAGCGGACGGGGTGTCTGGTACGAGCTTCGCTGAAATGGCTCATTTGCGAACACGGGTTCGATTGAGGCGTTTCCGAATCGAACTGGCGCCAAATCTGAAGCGCGCGGCTAATGCCGATGACAGATGAGAACTGATACGATTGCGACCCGTAAGGACTGGATTCCGCACCTTTCCGCATCAGCTCGCACTACTCCGAATGTGTTACCGCGCCGCCGGATCTTGATCGGGATGATCAGAGTCAACCTGCCATCGCTGGATGGGATGATGTCAGGTGCGGCGATACGAATTGATATTGATTTCATTCATGCCAATGCCCCCTCCTCCCTCCCCACCCTTGCCGGCTGCAACTCCATCACCACCTGCTCGATGCTGTTGGCCCGCAGGCGCAATTCCATGTTGGTCGGCGACACGATCACTTTCTCGATCAACAGTCTGACGATGCGGCTCTGCTCGGCTGGAAACAACTGATCCCAAATTGCATCGAGCCGCGTCATGGCCGCCGTGACCTTGGCCTCATCCAGCGACGGATCCAGTTTGATTGCCTGCGGTACGATCTCAGCGATCAGCGCGGACTGACGCAGGATGGCACGCAACTGGTCGAGCACCGCTGATTCGAGTTGAGCAGCAGGCAGGCGTGGCAATCCCAATGCCCCGGCATATTCCTTAGCATCGCGCTGCGGAAGATAGTAGCGGTAGCGGTGCCCGTTCTTCTTGGTGGTGTACTGTTGCCAAAAACATGACTCCTGGCCCCTCGGCTGCCCGTAAGCTCAGCTGTTTTGCGTCACAAGGTTCTCCCTCATCCGTCTTCAGGGCTGCACCTGCGCTACCCCTGCCGCGATGCGCTGCAGATGGTCGTTCGGTACGTGCCTCGACCAGTAGTTGATTCCAGTCGTCCGGAGGATGACCACTTTCCAGCATCTTGCGGAACACCCGGTAGGCATCGTCGCTGCTCTCGTAAGCGCGCTTGGTGTTCTCGTCATTCACCCATGCGTAGACGATCACTTTGCTGGGCGCGTGGTAGCGGAAGAACAGCCGGTACTGCTGGAAGAACTTGGCGCGAAACCAGTGCTTGTGGTCTTCGCCGAGCGTGTTGCCTTGCCGGTATTCGGCTCGCGACGGATCTTGTGGAATCACCTCAAACGCCAGCTTGGCAATCGCTGCCAGTCGCTTGGAGGCGTTCTTCTTGGTGAATCCGACCGGATCTTTCTGCTTGAGTCCTTCGACCTGCCGAGTGATTGCTTCAAGCTGGACGAGGAACAGCGGGTGAGCGAAGACCATCCAGTCATTGACCACCAAGGGAACGGGTTGACTCCCGCTCATTCATCGTCTGCCGACAGGACAGCATCGAGATCGACTTCGAGGCCACCGACCAACGAATGGATGCGTTGTGCGAGACTGGCGTCAACGGCCTGGAGCTGTTCTGGATGGTTGGCAATGTCGCGAGATAGAAAGTCCAAGAACCGCCCGAGCACTGGATCATCTTCCTCGGTGATTTCCACGCGAGAGAGTACGACCTCGCCACCGGGACGGATCGTGTAGTGAATCTTATCCCGCTTACTCAGCCTCAGGACACGGCGAACTGTTTCTGGCACCGTAGTCTGATAACGGTCGGTCAAGGTGGATTCAACTTCAAGGGTGGCAACCATAGCGCGCTCCGATTAAAGGGATGTACGACACTCATGGTAATGCAATCGCCTTGTCATGTCAATGCAAGTGCATTACCGCCGTGCACTCTCATCCCGCTTCCATAACCGGAGGGCGATTGGTTGCCATTACCCATGTCAGCAGCGATTTAAAACTGGTACGACTGCAGCCAGTAAGGACTGGATTCCGCACCTTTCCGCATCAGCTCGCACTACTCCGAATGTGTTGATATAGCTTGTTTTGGTGCAGGTTGCCACACCACCACCAATGAGAAAAGACCAACCACTTATCCGGTCGGTCTTTTTTTTACCTACTCCCGCGTGCCTGCGCAGGTTCATGAGGATTCCTGCGGACTTCAATTCCCTACATTTCATCACGTTTTGGTCACGATTTTCTCTCTCCGTTCCATTATTCTCTGGTGCCTCGACTCGCCGCACTGGATGAAGTCCGCATCTTCAAATTTATATTCATCGTTAATTCAATAGATTACATGCGGACCAATCAACGCGGTTTGATTGGAGAATTGGTAGGCAGAGGGAATTGGCTGGGGGAAAGACATCATCTTGAATATCCGACGAATCTGCTCTATCAATAAAAAGCATAGGGATGCTAGGAACCAGCAACGCATACCCTTCCCGAAAAGCAATTATGCCAGTTTATTTTTACTCATCCCACACAAGGAAGACCTGTCAATGTTCGCACAAAGAGCAATTTCTATCTCAAACTTAGTCCCGCTAGTTGCGGTTCTGATCCTTCTCCAAGCATTCAATGGCAACGCGCAGACCATCACCGCCAATGTAGATCAGTCCTATCAGTATGAGGACACTCGCGACCTCGTTGCTTTGGTCAAAGACGCAACAGAGTTTGTCCGCACCAAAGGAGAGGCGGCATTTAGCGATTTTCGTATCCCCGGCAGCCGCTGGCGTCAGGGAGAATCCTATATCTTTGTGCTGGATCCCAAGGGGAACATGGTGGTTCATCTCGATCCGGTGATGGAGGGCAAGAATCAGATGGACTTGAAGGACGTCAACGGGAAACCCATCGTCCGCGGACTCATTGGTGCCACAATGATGTCTCCCGAAAAACCGGAAGGCTGGTACCACTACGAGTGGCCTGTTCCAGGCGGGCTTCTTCCCCGATGGAAAAGCAGCTACGTCCGGCTGGTAACTACGTCGTCTGGCAGCAGCTACGTTGTCGGTAGCGGCACGTATAACGACCGGATGGAACGGACCTTTGTCGTGGATGCGGTAAAAAATGCCGTCGGACAGATCGAGAAAAATGGCACGGCGGCTTTTACGCTGTTCCATAATCCGGCAGATTCATTCATCGCAAAGGATGCGTATATTTTCGTGTTCGATATGAATGGCATCGATCTCGTCAATCCCGCCTTCCCTAACCTGGAGGGACGCAATCTTTTAGACCTGAAGGACACTCAAGGTAAGCATTTAATCCGTGAGATGTTCGAGGTGGTAAAAGCCAGCGGTTCCGGCTGGGTCGACTATATGTGGCCCAAGCCGGGAGACAGCACCCCCATGCAGAAATCTGCTTATGTGAGCAAGGCAAAGATGGGCGACCACTGGGTACTGGTGGGTAGCGGCGTCTATCTTGCCGATGCGCCTAAAGCTGCCTCGGTCACCAATAAGATGACTGCTACGGAACTAATGGCCCTTGTCCAAAATGGGGCAGAGCTCTTCGAAAAACGCGGTGAGAAAGCTTATGCCGAGTTTCGCAAGCAGGGATCCAAATGGTTCCATGACGATGTCTATTTCTTTGTCTGGACAATGGACGGAACCAGGGTTTTCCATGCTGCGAACCCAGTCAGCGAGAAGGAGAATGTGCGTGACATGAAGGATGTCCTGGGAAAACCCATCGGCAAAATGATCCTCGATACGGCTGAGACTCCTTCTGGTGAGGGATGGGTCCACTACATGTATCCCGAGCCCGGGAATATCTTCCCGATCTGGAAGTCCACGTTTGCAAAGCGGGTGACTTTTCCTTCGGGGAAACAGCACGTCATCGGCTGCGGCATCTACAACATGCAGATGGACAAAGCCTTCATAGAGGATGTTGTAAATCGTGCTGCTATCCTGGTTGCAGAACAGGGAAAGGAAGCCTTCGGCCAGTTGCGCGACAGAACGGGCCCCTTTATTTTTATGGACACCTACATATTCGTCGACAGCCAGGATGGCACCGAGCTGGTGAATCCGGCCCAACCCAGCCTGGAAGGAAAGAATCTCATCGGCTTGAGGGATCTGACGGGGAAGGCGATAGTTCGGGACGAAATCGCCGCTGCAATGAAAAGTGGCAGCGCCTGGCTGGACCTCTACTGGTACAAGCCTGGACAGAATACGCCCGCGCTCAAACGGACATTCGTGCGGAGAGTTCAATCAGGTGAGAATACCTATATCGTCGGATCAGGGATGTACCCGAAAGAATAAGCCGCCAGCTGTCACCCGCAAACCTGGGTATGATGATCGAATGATGTGTAGTGCGGCCCACGCTTCAAATTTGACTATAACCTTTGGGGATGAACACCATGAATCCGTTCCTGCACGCAGCAATCGAAGAGGCCAGGCGCGGTCTGTCCGAGGGCGGTATTCCCATCGGCTCCGTCCTCGTGCATTCCGGCGCTATCGTCGGCCGTGGTCACAACCGCCGCGTGCAGAAGGACAGCGTCATTCTCCACGGCGAAATGGATGCGCTTGAAAATGCCGGACGCCGATCCGCCGCGTTTTACCGTGAATGCACTCTCTACACAACGCTTTCACCATGCGCCATGTGCAGTGGCGCAATCCTGCTCTACGGCATCCCACGAGTCGTTGTCGGCGAGAACCAGTCCTTCATGGGAGAGGAACAGTGGCTCTCAACCCACGGCGTTCAGATCCAGGTCATCCAGGACTCGACCTGCATCGAACTCATGCGCGAGTTTGTAGAAAACCATCCATCACTTTGGGCCGAGGATATCGGCGTGTGACCTCATATCGGTTGGTCTTTTTTACCTGCTCCCGTGTACCTGCGCGGGTTCGTGCGGATTCCTTTGGATAACTCAGAGCCTGCTAATAATCACCTCTACCGCCTGCTCTGGCGTTAGACGGCTGGTGTCTATATGCATTTCGGGAGATTCTGGCGGCTCATATGCACTGTCGATACCGGTGAAGTCCTTCAGCTCACCGCGCCGCGCTCTGGCATACAGGCCCTTCGGGTCACGCCGCTCGCATTCCGTGAGGGGTGCATCGACAAAGATTTCGTAGAACTCGCCCGGCGCGAACAGGGAGCGGGCAAAGTCTCGCTCAGACCGGAACGGGCTGATGAATGACACCAGCACGATCAAACCGGCATCGGTCATCAGCCGTGCCACTTCCGCAACACGGCGGATATTCTCCACCCGCCCAGCCCCGCTAAAATCAAGGTCGCGACACAAACCCTGACGGATATTGTCACCATCGAGCAGGTAAGTGTGGCGCCCCTCGGCGTGCAGCCGCTGTTCGAGCAGGTTCGCGAGCGTCGATTTGCCTGCCCCCGGCAGGCCGGTAAGCCACAAGCATTTGGGTGCATGCCCTTTCAATCCGCTGCGCGCTGCCCGGTTGACGTCAAATGCCTGCGCAGGGAGGTTGGTTATCCGCTGTGACAGAGTGCTATTCATTAAAAAGTAGTCGATGTTGGTTTTCGTCAGTCCCAGTCCAAGAGTCAGCGCATTCGGCAGCGCATTCGCATTCTCCTGCACGTCATCATCGACTATCTCCGGGGTTTCTGCAACGCTGCGCTGCTTGCGTTTCAATTTCTCGGCCTTGTCCGGCTCACCCGCCAGCTCGTATGCCTGAATCAGATCCTTGCGTCATCCCGGATCCACGGGTATACCTGGTGGCCTTTTGCCATCAGTTTGATCTTTGATAACCATTCCGCGTCATTGCGCCTGCCCTGCACGTAAGGTAACACGTAGCGATGCTCTCGCTGCAATTCCACCAATTGGCTGGTTTTCTGCGCTGACGGCTATTGCATTTGCAGGTACTATCTGAATTCACCCACTCAAGATATGCAATCTCCTAATGCAAAGAGAAGTTGAAGAGAAATTCA
>VFJL01000046.1 GCA_009886095.1 Nitrosomonadales bacterium
GCTAGCGCAGTCGCAGTCGCAGTCGCAGTCGCAACTGCAGTTACGCCAGGGCAATGTGCAGCGTGTCGTATGTGCCGATAGCCGCGATGAAATTCATCGTGCTGCAGTGTGGGCGCGAGCGCGGATCGAGACTAATAGTGCTGCGCGTATTGGCATTGTTGTTCCGGAGTTTGCCAAGTGTCGCAGTGCGATCATGCGTACTTTCAGTTCGGTGATGGAGCCGGATGTTCGGTGTGTCTTATCGGATATGGCACGACACACAGTGCCGTTTAACGCTTCGCTTGGCATGGCTCTGACCTCATATCCGCTGGTTAGCGCTGCGTTTCTGATACTTGAGCTAGCCGGACGGGAGATTGAATTCGAACGTGCGAGCCGTTTGCTGCGGTCACCATTTCTCGCAGGCGGGGAGACTGAGATGACCAGCCGCGCGCGGCTCGACGCACAGTTGCGCAAGCGTGCCGAGCCGGTAATGGCGCTCGACCGGTTACTTACGCTGATTAAGCGCGATGGAGCAAACTGTCCAATCCTTATAAAACGATGGTCTGCTCTCGCCGAATTTCGTAAAGTGAGGTTGTTTGGAGCACAGGCACCATCAGCACTGGCCAAAGCCATTTCTGAGGCGCTGCAGATTGCCGGTTTTCCCGGCGAGCGCGGTCTCGATTCATCCGAATACCAGACCCTGAAGAAATGGCACGAAGTTGTCGCCGACTTCGCCGCGCTTGACGGCGTCATAGCGCGTACCGGTTACAGCGAAGGGCTGTCGCGCCTGCGCCGCATGGCGGCAGAAACACTGTTTCAACCTGAGACACCAGACGTCCCAATTCAGATCCTCGGTGTATTTGAAGCCGCAGGCATGGAATTTGATCATCTGTGGGTGATGGGGTTGTCCGATGAAGTATGGCCACCGCATCCACGTCCGAATCCGTTCCTGCCGATCGAGTTACAACGCGCGACAAAGCTGCCACAGGGTTCTGCCACTGAATCACTTGATCTGGCGCGCCGACTCACCGCCGAATGGCTGTGCAGCGCGGATGAAGTCATTCTCAGTCATCCTCGGCGCAGCGGTGATCGTGATGGCCACGAGCTTGCACCCAGTCCATTGATCGCACACATTACTGAGAGTGAAGCTGCAACTGCATCTGCGCTGCCTGCTTATGCGAGTCATCGCGAGCTGATCCACAATGCATGCCAGCTTGAACGCGGTGAGGATGACAAAGCGCCCGCAGTCAATCAAGCGACAAACCGCATCAGCGGTGGCACAGCGGTGATAAAAGATCATGCGGCCTGTCCATTTCGTGCGCTGGCGTTGCACCGGCTTGGTGCGCAAAGCCTGCAAGCTCCGCACACCGGGCTGGACGCGAGGGAACGCGGCACGCTGGTGCATCGTGTGCTCGCGCAGGCATGGAGGCAACTCAAGACCAAAAATGCGCTGGATGAGATCAGCGCCGATGATCTTGAAGTAATGCTCAGGCAGGCTGCGGCAGAGGCGATTGCGCATATCCGGCAAGATCGGCCGACGACGCTCTCGGGACGTTTTGCGGAAATCGAACAACGGCGTCTGGTGCGGTTGGCACATGAGTGGCTTATCGAAGAGAAAAAGCGCGGTGATTTCACAGTCATCGCCGCCGAAGCCAAACGCAGCATCGAGATTGGCGGGCTTGCGTTGACCACCCGTCTCGACCGCGTTGATGAACTTGCCGACGGGCATTGCATTGTCATCGATTACAAAACCCGGGCACCGTCGGTTGGCACCATGCTTGGTGAGCGTCCGGATGAGCCGCAACTGCCGCTGTATCTCGTTACTGCCGAGCCGGACGCCGCAGCGGTTGCCTTTGCCCAAGTCAAGATGGGCGATATGCAATTCACCGCACTGGCGCGCGACAACGATCTATTGCCTGGCGTGAAAGCTTTCTCCGAATCGCGTCAACGTGACCGGTATGGCTCGTGGGAAGAACTGGTTGCCGCCTGGCGCACTGATCTCACTGGCCTTGCTGCAAGCTTCTGCAGCGGCGATACCCGGGTTGATCCAAAAAAATATCCGCTTACCTGCCGCAACTGCGATATGCAGCCGTTCTGTCGTATCTACGAACGGATCGAGAGCGCGCTTATCCAGATGGAGGATGGAGAATGAACAGCGCCGTGCCTATTCCGGATTTTGCCGAACGCCGCCGCGCACTTGATCCGGCACAGTCGTTCATCGTGCAGGCGCCAGCCGGGTCGGGTAAGACCGGGCTTTTGATCCAGCGTTACTTGAGACTGTTGGCGTGTGTCGATGCGCCGGAAGAAATCGTCGCAATTACATTCACCCGCAAGGCTGCGGCAGAGATGCGCGAGCGGGTGTTGGCAGCATTCGCACAGACCGGCAAGGTACCTGAAACAGAACATCAACAATTGACCCGCGAGCTGGCGAATACAGCCTTGCAGCGTGATACTGAGGCTGGCTGGCATATCACCGCGAACCCGGCGCGGCTGCGCATCCAGACCATCGATTCACTGTGTGCGGCACTTACCCACCAGATGCCGCTGCTTTCAAAGTTTGGTGCACAACCGGAGAGCGTTGAAGATGCCTCCGAGCTTTTTCTGGAAGCGGCGCGCGCGACCATCGAGCTGGTCGAGAGTGACGAGGCGGTGGCGCAGGATGTCGAGCGGCTGCTCGAGCATCTCGACAACGATGTGGCTCGTATCGAAATGCTGTTAGTCGACATGCTGGCACGGCGTGACCACTGGCTACGCCATATTCATGGCAAAGATCGCGATGAGCTGGAAGCGGCACTGAAAACTGCGCGGCGCGAAGCGCTGGATCGTGTGTCTGGCATGTATCCTGTCCCCGCACAGAGCGAGTTGATCGAAATTGCAAGTTACGCTGCTGCCAATCTGGCCGCCGCTGGCAGGAACTCTCCACTTGGCGCATGTGACAAACTCACTGCCTTGCCGGGCAGCGAGGATGGTGATGTCGCGCTCTGGTGTGGCATTGCCGAGTTGCTGCTGACCAAGGAAGGTGGTTGGCGCAAGCAGCATGATGTCAAGACTGGCTTTCCACCAGGCAGCAACAAAGCCGAGAAAGAAATCTCGAAATCATGGAAGGAACGCGTGCTTGCATTGATCGCCGCGCTCAAGGAAAACGACGCGCTGCAGCAGGCGTTGCACGACATGCGCCGCCTGCCACCGCCTGCTTACACCGATACACAATGGGAAGTGCTCGGCGCGATCACCCGGTTGTTGCCGCGCGCTGTCGGGCAACTCAAACTTGTGTTTCAGATGCGCGGCCAAGTGGATTTCACCGAAGTCGCCCAGGCTGCGCTGCGTGCACTGGGAGAGTCTGATGCACCGACCGATCTGGCACTCGCGCTCGACTACCGCATCCGGCATTTGCTGATCGATGAATTCCAGGATACATCGATCAGCCAGTATGAATTAGTGGCAAAGCTGATTGTCGGCTGGGAACCGGGAGATGGCCGCAGCGTACTTGCAGTGGGCGACCCGATGCAGTCTATCTATCGTTTCCGCGAGGCCGAAGTCGGATTGTTTCTGCGCGCCCGTGCGGTGGGTATCGGCAACATCGCGCTACAACCGGTTGCGCTTTGCGCCAATTTCCGTTCGCAGCGCGGCATTGTCGATTGGGTCAATGCTACCTTCGCGCAGGTGATGCCGGAACATGAAGACATCGCGGCTGGGGCAGTGTCGTACACACCATCAGTCGCAACGCACGCAGCATTGTCCGGTACGGCAGTCAGTGTGCATCCATTTTTCAATAATGACCATGCTGCCGAAGCAGAAAAAGTGGTAGAGATCATCAAGCAGATGCAGCGCGATGATTTATCTGCCACGACTGCAATCCTGGTGCGTAACCGTGGCCACTTGCACGAAATCGTACCTCGGCTCAACGCAGCCGGATTGCGTTTCCGCGCAATCGAGATCGAAGGCCTCGGCTACCGGCCCGTGGTGCAGGATTTGCTGGCGCTGACGCGCGCGCTGGCGCATCCGGCTGACCGGCTGGCGTGGCTGGCAGTACTGCGCGCGCCATGGTGCGGCCTCACGCTTGCCGATCTGCATGCGCTGGCCGCACTGCAATTTTCCTCTGCTTTTGACGACGCTGAGCGCACAGTGTGGGAACTGCTCAACGATGACACGCGCATGGAACTACTTTCTGCTGATGGTGGTGTGCGATTGCTGCGCGTGCGGGAAGTGCTGCGAGATTGCATTGGCAACCGTTACCGTTCATCGCTGCGTACCATGGTCGAGGCCGCATGGCTGGCGCTGGGTGGCCCAGGCTGCATTGAGAACACGACCGATCTCGCAGATGCTGAAATCTATTTTGATTATTTGGAAGCACACGAAGAAGCAGGCAGCATTCCTGAGCTGACGCTATTCGAGCAGGGGCTTACCCGGCTCTACGCACTACCCGATCTGGAGGCTGATGACACGCTGCAGATCATGACCATCCACAAAGCCAAAGGCCTTGAATTTGATTGTGTGATTGTGCCCGGTCTTGGTCGATTGTCGCGGAACAACGACAAGAAGCTATTTATGTGGATGGAGCGCCCGCGCGCGATATTTTCCACCAGCGGAAAAGATAGCGACACTGACTTGTTGCTGGCACCGATTCAGGAAACCGGTGCGGATGATGATCCTATCTATGCCTGGCTGGAGAAACTGGACGCCGAGAAAGAATATTTCGAGGATCAGCGCCTGCTCTACGTCGCGGCGACACGTGCCAGACAGCGACTGCACCTGCTTGGCAGTACCCGTCTTGTTCCCGATCGCGATGGCGTGATTGAGCCAAAATCACCCACCGGGAAATCTTTGCTGGGCAAGCTCTGGCCGGTAGTTGAGCCAGATTACATCGCAGCTGCCTCACGGGCAATGCTTACGCATACCCCGCTTTCTCCGGAAGGAGAAGAGGGCGCAACAGAAGAATACTCTATCGATCAGTCGCTGCGCCGCCTTGTATCCGGCTGGACATTACCTGCCGCACCGCCGAGGGTGGAATGGAATCCGCCACGAAACGTGACGCAGGCGCAGGATCAGATTGAATTTTCATGGGTGGGTGAAATCGCACGCCATGCCGGTAGCGTAGTGCACCGCTGGCTGCAGCGCATCGCCGAAGATGAGATGCAAGGCTGGGACGTGGCACAGATAAATAATCTGCGCGCTACCTTCAAACACAATCTAAGCGCATGCGGCATCAGCGATGGCGAAGTGGATGCGGCCAGTAGTCGTGTGATAACGGCGCTCACTCACACGCTCAGCGATACGCGTGGCCGCTGGCTGCTCGGTTCGCAGCAGGAGGCCCAGAACGAACTGCGCCTGACCGCGATCATTGATGGTACGCAGATGAATCTGGTGATCGACCGCACCTTCCGCGATGCACATGGCCAGCGCTGGATCGTGGACTACAAAACCAGCAGTCATGAAGGCACTGATGTGGAAGATTTTCTCGACCGCGAGCAGCAGCGCTATCGTGCCCAGCTTGACCGCTATGCCGTAGTCATGCGTATGATCGACAAGCGGCCAGTGAAATTAGGATTGTATTTTCCGCTGCTAAAGGGATGGCGGGAGTGGGAGAGTGGCGGGTGAAAGGGGAGTGGGTAAAATAGGCGCTCAACTCACTGTCACCGCAGACCACAGTTTTTCTCAGGGCACAAAGAGAAAAATGGGCGTTTGACAGCGGCATTTAAGTCGAGGACGACTTTGGGTTGTGTGGTTGAATTTCTTATTCTCCGGATTTAATCCGACCCTGGCCCCTTTGATTGACGAACCTGAAACTGATGCACCCATTCTGCCAGCGGGCGACGTCAAGCTGCTGATAAGCGCAAATGGCCTGGCGGTACTCGCATTCGGCCTCTTTCCCCAAGCGTTGATGGCACTGTGCGCTTACGCTATTCAGCAATCCATATAGCGCAGCACTCGGCGGGTTGCATCTTTCGAATATCACACTGCTAGAGCTTCACCAAGCGCCTTGACTCCCGAAGTTTCAGGTAGTCTTGTGGGTGTCAATAAGGTTAATTTGACCACGGCCTCTTTTGTTTTTAGATCAATGGAGTCTGACCCCATTGATCTTGCATTGATCTTGGCAGTTGCTGTTTCTTCTCTGGCTCGGCTGAGTTATGCCATAACCAGCCATTTGTCGATCAGAACTATTAGCGATCATATCCAAAGTTGCGTAGGCATTTTTCTGCCTCGTTCCTTATCCACATCTCGACAAACAGATTCCCAGCTAACCCATTTGCCATTGCAGATTGCATACCGTACTGTCGGCAGCTCATAGAATCCCGACGAAACTGCTCCTCGGTTGCCCCTTCTTTGTACCAAAGCTTTTGTGGCTGCGTTGCGCAACCGACTATCAATAGGGCAACTACAACCCCGGCAAGTACATTTTGCATCACTTCCCCATATTGTTGCTTTCGGTTGAAAATTGACCATCTGTACTAGTTGAACGCTGGCCAGACGATTGTACACTAACAGTTTGTCGTCATTTATTTTCTATCGGTTCGATCATGATCAGTCGTCGACCGACAAATAACTCAAAATTTAATCTCTTCGGGTAAATTCCCAGCACCTTGGTGCGAAGGCTGGCGATAGCCAGCAGCTTGAAGAGCGGTGTTAATACCCCGCAGCTTGCTGCGGGGTGCTTTATTTTCAATTTTCAATCGGCGCCAACAAGAAGTGAAAAATAGATATAGTCTGATATTTCTATAGATATCACTAGATATCTATTCGATATCTGCTATTATTACTTCTTTAATCTAAACAGAGGAGCAAATCATGGAATCGATCTATATTGGACTTCCCGCAGCACTGTACATATCAATTTACGAGCGTTACCGAGAGGAAACCAGCGCTGTCATTACCGAATGTTTGTCCCAGCTACTAGAAGATGCCGAAGCATCCGAGGGAACGCGAATCCAAAGGAGGCAGCTTCAAAATCAAAGACCAGGCGCTGGCACTAAGACCGGAAGAGTGTGGGATATTGCTGACCGCATTCTGAAGGAAACAGGAACAGCGAATCGCGAAGCCGTAACTAAGGCATGCATGCAGGAAGGCATCAACATTAACACCGCCAGCACGCAGTACTCACACTGGTGCAAGGCAAATCCATAGGATGCACAATGCAATTAAAAGGGCCAGGTTCGGATTAAGTTCATACCTAACAGCCTTGAATCATCTGAATAACGGCTGTTCGAACTTGTTGTAATGCAGCCTCGTTGAGTAGTCCAACGGTATCAACAGGAAGAGACTCGTGGCAGGTGAATAATTTGCCGGGGCGAAGATAACTCACGCGCTGTAAGCCACCCTCGGCAAACTCGCTTTCTGCCAGGGTGATTGCGCGGGTATCTGCATAGGGGTTGCTGGTTATCTGGCAGGCGATCCAATCCCCTCGGCCTGCATCTGCCAACAACAAGGCTGGGCGCAGTTTTTTTCGGCTGAGGTCTGAAAATGGGAAAGGCAGTACGACTACTTGCCCGACTGCAAATGTGCCCACGCTGCATCCTCCTCAGGATTGAGCCAGTCTTGCGCCAGTGCAGCCTCGGCCATCAAGGCAGGTTCGTGCGCGGTATCAGGTTCCAGCCAAGTCAGCAATGCGCGTCCGGGCTTGATGGTTTGTCCGGATTCAACGCAATGCAAATGTCCTGTTTTATCAATCGTTACTTCTATGGTCGTTAACATGATGGGATCTCCTGAAGCTGTTACTTTAACAGTCTAACAAAATTTAACAAGGATATGACGAGTAAACAGAAATGGCTACACGAGCACTTCAAGTCCGTGCTTTTCGACCACACGCAATAGCCTAAGCGCCATGCCAGGTGGTCTTTTCTGGTCCACTTCCCATTTTTGTACGGTAAATTCGCTAGTGTTCGGGGAAACCTCAAGGCCAGGGCCGAATTAACCTGCCTAACTTTATATTCACCCGGACTGGCGCGATAAAGCTTCACCAGCCAGTTAATTCAGACATTGAACATCCGTTCAGTCTCGATCGCGGAAGCTCGTGTTTCCAGATAGGAGTCATTGATTCACACAAATGGTGTACCCTGAATAACCACGAAGCCACTGGAGACACATGATGAAGATGTTCGGAACTATTCTGATCCTTGCGCTTCTGGCTGGGTGTGAACCCTCTTCCATAACAGATCAATGTTTGCGGAAAGAATTATTCTCCAAGTGTATGGATTTATCGCCAGCTGACCCTACGAATACCATGTACCAGAATAAGGATGAGCTGGTGAATTACTGTGAAAAAGCATCTTTCTCGAGGAGCTCCCGGCCACGCGACCAAGTCAAGGCGGAATGCGCATCATGACTTTTCTATCCATTATTAGAGCTCAACTCAGGTGCGTCAACCTGTCCCCTCCCGCATTACTGATTTAACCGTTTCAAGGCTTTCTCGGCGGTTACATCCCCCTGTGCTGCAGCCAGGCGGTACCACTTTACGGCTTCCTGGACATCCTTGGTTACGCCGTAGCCATTGAGATACATCGCGGCAAGGCTGGCTTGTCCATATTTATCTCCCTGCTCTGCCGACAAGCGAAACAGCTTCAGGGCTTCCGGATAATTCCGGTTCACACCATCGCCATTGAAATGCATTGCCCCAAGGTTATTGCGCGCCCCTGCATTGCCTTGTGCAGCAGACAGGAGGAGCCACTTTATGGCTTCTGGATAATCCCGGGGCGTGCCTTCGCCCTTGAGATACATCATGCCCAGCATGGCTTGTGCATCTGCATTCCCTTGCGCAGCCAACGGCCTGAACAGTTTGATGGCTTGCACGTGAGCACTTTTGTTATAGGCTTCCCCCGCAACATCGATAGGTGCAGCGGTTGCAGTGCCGACACCAAGTAGGCAGTACATGCAGGCAGCAGTGATCCAACGTTGATGGGTCATGATAATGTTGTGATGCATGATGCTGCGGATAGGAAGTTAACGTTCAGAGTGTTACTTATTGCGCGAAGTTTTATCATCAGCATAACTCAAACATGGTATTTCAATAAATATAAATAAAAACTTGCCTAAACGCGGCAGAGGAGGTTGTTTGGAGAAAGATCAGCCATCCGCCTTGCCCCCCCGGAGTTTGCAGCAAGTCGTTCCCTGCAGCGCTTGCTCGCAGCTCCTAAGGTTTTTTATAGCTGATGCGATAAATTGCGCCGGCATAATCATCTGAAACCAACAGTGCACCGTCAGGCATCACCAGCATATCGACCGGTTTGCCCCATGCGTCCTCTGCCTGCAACCAGCCTTCAGCAAACACTTCCTGTTTTGCTACTTTATTGTTTTTTAGCCGTATCAGCTTGAGCCGGTAACCGCTTTTTTCACGGCGATTCCACGAGCCATGCTCGGCCACGAAAATCTGGTTGTGGTATTCCTCCGGAAACATCTTGCCAGTGTAGAAGCGTACTCCCAGTGGCGCAACATGCGGGTCGAATTTGGCCGCTGGAGCAGTGAGCTTGCCGCAATTACGCTTGGCTCCAAATTTGGGGTCGAGAACATCGTCAGCATAACAATAGGGAAAGCCAAAATGCATGCCTTTTCCAGGTGCAAGATTGAGTTCATCGGGTGGAGTGCTGTCGCCTAGCCAGTCGTGTCCGGTATCGGTAAACCATAATTCCTTCGTTTTAGGATGCCAGTCAAAGCCGGCTGAATTTCTTACGCCTTGTGCATAAACTTCGTAGCCGCTGCCATCGGGTTGAATTCGTGCAATCAGCGCAAAGCTCATCGGATCAGCCTCGCAGCTATTGCATGGTGCGCCCACTGACACATGTAGCAGGCCATCTGGGCCAAAGGCGATGTATCTTCCGCCATGTTGTTGTTTTTCTTTTGGAAAAATTTCAGTCACCACCACGGGTTTTCCGGGCTGATCGAGTTTCCCCTCGATATCATCAAAGCGTAGGATGCGGTTAACCGCAGAGACATACAGCGCTTTATCACGAAAGGCCACACCTACTGGTAGATGGAGTCCCCTGGCAATGACTCTGACCTGACGCACGCCATCTTTTTCGGTAATAGCATAAACCTTGCCCTCAGTCATGGATCCGGCGAATACCGTGCCATTCGTCCCCAGTGTCAGGCCGCGTGCATTGGGCGCTTCCGCCCACAGACTAATTACAAACCCTGCCGGCAATTTTATTTTATCCAGAGGCAGAGTGCGATTTTGTGCAGTGGCAGGCAAGGCACAATAAAGTATAAGAATAATTGCGAAACGATTGAAAATTTTCATGATTGGTAGAACTTAAATGTGAATTCTATATATAGGCAGCTTGAAATATTTCAATTTGCCCTCATAATCCTACTGCATTATTCCAAGGAGATAACCATGCAAGCCGCTGCCACCAAAGAACACCTGAGTTTTCAGACCGAAGTCAAACAACTGCTCAAGTTGATGATTCATTCCTTGTATAGTAACAAGGAAATTTTTCTGCGCGAATTGATTTCCAACGCATCGGACGCGGCCGATAAGCTGCGCTTCGAGGGACTGGCTGATGGCGCTTTATACGAAACCGATCCCGATCTTGGAATCCGTGTCAGCTACGATGCTGCGGCCCATACCCTGACTATCGCTGACAATGGCATCGGCATGTCGCGGCAGGAGGTGATCGAGCATATCGGTACCATCGCCAAATCCGGTACGCGCGAATTCTTCAGCTCACTAACCGGCGATCAGGCCAAGGATGCGAATTTGATCGGCCAGTTCGGTGTCGGTTTTTACTCGGTATTTATCGTCGCTGACAAAGTGACGCTTATTACGCGCCGCGCCGGTTTGACCGCAGAACATGGTGTGCGCTGGGAATCTGCGGGTGAGGGTGATTATACGCTGGAGACAGTGGAGAAAACAGATCGCGGTACTGAAGTCATTCTACATCTGCGCGAAGGAGAGGAAGATTTGCTCGATGGCTGGCGGTTGCGTAACATCATTCGCAAGTATTCCGACCATATCACTTTGCCGATTGTGATGAAAAAGGAGGAGTGGTCCAAGGAGAAGAACGAAAATACCATCACCGATGAAGATGAAACCGTTAATCAGGCAAGCGCATTGTGGGCGCGTCCCAAGAGCGAGATCACCCCGGAGCAGTACGAGGAATTCTACAAACATGTGGCACATGATTTTGAGCCATCGCTGGCCTATGTGCACGCCAAGGTGGAAGGCAAGCAGGAATATACCCAACTGCTCTATATTCCGTCGCACGCACCGTTTGACATGTTTGACCGCGAGCACCGCCACGGCATCAAGCTGTATGTACGGCGGGTGTTCATCATGGACGATGCGGAGCAGTTGCTACCGAATTATTTGCGTTTCGTGCGCGGGGTGATCGATTCCAACGATTTGCCGCTGAATGTTTCACGCGAAATTTTGCAGGAATCGAAAGATATCGAAGCAATCCGCGCCGGTGCAGTAAAGAAGGTGTTGGGGTTGATCGAAGACCTTGCTCAGAGTGAACTAGACAGCAACAGGGAAAAATTCAAAACCTTCTGGAAGGAATTTGGTCAGGTTCTGAAAGAGGGGGTGGGGGAAGATCACGCCAACCGCGAACGTATTGCCAAGCTGCTGCGTTTTGTTTCTACCCATGCCGATGACGACGAGCAAACGGTGTCATTGAGCGATTATATCGGGCGTATGAAAGAAGGGCAGGAGAAAATTTACTATGCTACTGCCGACAGTCTCAAGGCTGCTAGAAGTAGCCCGCATCTGGAAATTTTTCGCAAGAAAGGTATCGAAGTATTGCTGCTATCCGAGCGTGTGGACGAGTGGTTGGTGTCGAACCTGAGAGAGTTTGAGGGCAAGTCACTACAATCGATAGCCAAAGGTAGCCTTGATCTGGGTAAGCTGGAAGATGAGGCGGAGAAGAAAGAACAGGAAAAGGAAGCAGACGAATACAAGGAACTCACCGAGAAAATAAAGAATGTTTTGGGTGAGCAGGTGAAGGATGTGCGTATCACCTTGCGCTTGACTGAATCCCCGGCCTGTCTGGTGGCGGATAGCTACGATATGGGCGGCAATCTGGAACGCATGCTCAAGTCAGCCGGACAGAAGGTGAGCCAGGCCAGGCCCATCCTCGAAATTAACCCGCACCATCCGATGGTGCAGCGCTTGAAATACGAGGAGACACGATTTTCAGACTGGAGTCGTATCCTATTCGACCAGGCGCTGCTGGCTGAAGGTGGTCAGCTTGATGACCCGGCTGGATTCGTCAAAAGACTTAATGAACTGTTGCTGTTGACTACTTTGAACGGGAAATAGAAGCTCGCACAGGAGGATGATTCATTGGGGCATCTCTAAAAATATTGTTTAGAATTTTGAATTTTTAGAGGTGCCAATCAGCCATTTCCCAACGCTACGAGTAAGCCGCTTGTCATAAATCCTGCCGGTAGCAACAGCTGCATCTTGTCCGTAAGTGGACGGCTTTCGATCCATTTGAAGAGTAAGGCGCCGCCAAGAATACTAATGCCTAAGGCCAGGATCAGCCCGAATATGCTGATGATCGGTTGATGTGGGAAGAAGCGGAAGAAAGTCGCGTTGACAACCAGACACAACGGAAAGTGGACAAGGAATATGGAATAAGAAATGCGCCCAAGATAGGTCAGGAAATTTGGCACGGGCCAACTTTCCAAGACTTCATATTGCCTGGCGAATCCCAGCGCCAGCATTACGATACCTGCAACCGCTATCCGGGAACGAAAGTCTACCAGCAAGGCCGCTATTACCAGCGCGCCTAGTAATGCGAGCCAGACAATATGTTGTTGCCGGTTCGAAGCCCAATAGACCAGAATCCCAAGGCCATATGAGCCAAAAAAGTAGAAAGCAGTTTCGTCCCAAAAATCATTTCTGTTGAACGCAAATAGCGAGACCACGGTTAAGCCTGCAATCAAAACCAAGCCAGTCAATTTCAGGTGTGGATAACGACATTCAATTTTCCCGGATAGCCAGAGTATGGTTACCGCAAGGGTGAATAACTGAAAATCGATAGCCACGTACCAGACGCCTGCTGACAGGGCATCCTGATTAAGCAGATCTTGCAGCAGAAATATATGAGCGAGCAGTTGGGGGAGGTTAGGTGCGGCGGGGATGGAATCGTGAGTCATCCAGTACCTTGCCAGTGCCGCACATCCGATTGCTAAGGTCAAGGCGGCGAGATACGGGATGACCAATCGAACATAGCGTTGTTTGATGGCCTGAATCGGATCGGTGACGAGTGGCACCCCGTGCGGCGCAAGCTTTCCTGCCAACAGAAAACCTGCTACAACAAAAAAAACCTGCACTGCAATTCTTCCGTACTCACGAAGCCAATCGATCAGGCCAGGAATCAGTGGGTACGCCAAATCCGACATGGGGCCGTAGATTGATAGATGATGCGACACAATCAACAGACAGGCAGTGGCCTTAAGTGCATCCACCAAGGGCATTCTCGAAACATCAGTGCGCATGTTGTCGAGATCTTATTTCAATTTCAGTTCAAAAGTAAAACGAGGCGATGACGAATGAATGCCGTAGACAGTACGCCCCGTAAGGAGACCTCCTTCGAGGCGAATAGTCCGGCACGGTGCGAGTGAGGATGTCAACGAAGTGCCACTAATGAAATGGAATTGAAATTAGCCTGCGACTACCCGTCTGCTGATATGTCTGAGTGCTTCCTCGACCTGGTCGATGAGAATAAGGCATAGCTCGCCAGCTTTGAGGTTGGCGAAAGCGGCATCAATGGCGACAAACTCCCCTCGTATTTCCTTGACCACACGGGTGCGTTTAGCATTCTCCAATCCCTGCCGCAGTAGGCCAAGTACCTCTCCATCGGCACGGCCACGCTGGCATTGGTCCTGATAAAGCACGACTTCATCAAAAGCGTCACCAAGGATCTTGGTCTGTTGACGAATGTCTTCGTCGCGTCTATCACCGGCACCACTGATGACTACCGAGCGCCGTTTGGCTGGCATATTATCGATGGCACATACAAGTGCCCGAATCGCATCCGCATTGTGGCCGTAGTCAGCGATCAGTGTAGCGCCACGATGGCTGAAAAGATTAAAACGGCCTGGCGCAGTTTGCACATCACTGACAAAGCTGGTCAAACCCGCACAAATGACCGTCCAATCAAGACCCAGCGCCCAACCAGCTCCGATAGCTGCCATGGCATTTTCAATCTGGAAATCTATGGCGCCATTCTGCGTGATCGGGATTTCGCTCAGCGGGATCCGGTATTCAACTCCAGTTGTTCCCACGGCAGCTATCGAATCGCCATCAAGATAGATGACGCGTTTATGTTGTGCATGGTGCCTGGCTATTATCGGATGGTTGCGGTCGCGGGCAAAGAAAGTAACTGAGCCAGGGCAGCTATCAGCCATGCTGGCTACCAATGGATCAGCGGCGTTGAGCACGGCAACACCAGTATCGGGCATGATGTTTTGTACGATGATACGTTTGACAACGGCCAGATCCTCTGCCGTATTGATGTGTGCGAGACCGAGGTGATCGCCCATACCGATGTTGGTGACTACTGCAACCTGGCAGAGGTCGAAACCCAGTCCTTCGCGTAGCATGCCACCGCGTGCCGTCTCAAATACGGCGGCATCGACATCGGGATGGAGGAGGACATTTCTCGCACTCTTCGGGCCGCTGCAATCGCCGGTGTCGATGCGTTGCTCTTCAATGTAGACGCCGTCAGTATTTGTCATGCCGACACGCAAGCCTTGACAGCCGAGGATATTGGCAATCAGACGAACGGTGGTGGTCTTGCCGTTAGTGCCGGTTACTGCGACAACGGGAATGCGCCCATCCTCACCGTCGGCAAACATATTGGCAATGACTGCTTCGCCAACCGCACGTCCTTTGCCAGATGAAGGCTGCAGGTGCATGCGCAGACCTGGTGCAGCGTTTACCTCAATGATGCCGCCGTTTTGTTGTTCCAGTGGATCCCGTATAGTGTTGCAGATGACGTCAACTCCGCAGATATCGAGACCGATCATTTGCGCAGCAGCCACCACGCGCTCAGCAAGCTCGGGATGAACTTCATCAGTCACATCGACAGCCGTACCACCAGTGGAAAGATTGGCGTTATTGCGCAGGACGATACGTGTGCTTTTGACCGGGATGGATTCGGTCGTAAGATTCTGGATTGCGAGGTGAGCAAGAGTAATTTCATCGAAATTTATTTTAGTCAGCGAGGCAACGTGACCTTTGCCACGGCGCGGATCACTGTTGACCTGTTCTACCAGTTGCCGAATACTGTGTACGCCATCACCGACTACTTGTGGCGGTTCTCGCCGCGCAGCAGCAACCAGCTTGTTGCCAATTACCAGCATGCGGTAGTCATGACCGGAGATGTAACGCTCAACCAGAACTTCGCCGCTGATTTCAACCGCTACCGCGTAGGCAGCCTCCACTTGCTCACGGTTCACGAGATTTACCGCGACGCCCTTACCCTGGTTGCCATCTTGGGGTTTTATGACGACCGGCCCACCAATTTCACAGGCGGCTGCCCAGGCATCTGCAGCATTTAATACTGGACGGCCCAACGGAACGGGAATGCCAGCAGCATGCAGCAGCATCTTGGTCAATTCCTTATCCTGCGCGATGGATTCGGCGACGGCGCTAGTCAGATCGGTTTCGCTGGCCTGTATGCGGCGCTGCCGGCTACCCCACCCAAACTGCACCATACTACCTTCAGTTAAGCGACGGAAAGGGATGCCACGTGCTACAGCAGCGTGGACGATGGCACCAGTACTTGGTCCAAGGCGCACGTCCTCATCGAGTTCGCGAAGACGGTGCAGCGCATCGGCCAGATCAAAAAGAGTATCGTCAATTGCACAGTGGCACAAAGTTTGTGAGAGTTCAAAAGCGAGTCGGCCGACCGCTTCTTCGCTGTATTCAACAACGACTCGATAGGTGTCGGTTTCCAACGTTTGTACGGTGTGGCTGAAGCTGACCGGGCATCCAGCCCGCATTTGCAGGCCGAGTGCAGCAAATTCGAGGATATGAGCCATGGTCATGGTTTCATGATGTTTGCTCGGCTGGAGCAAGGCGGCTTCCGGGAAGTACTCATGTAACCGGGTGATGAAACCCGGCAGTCTGTCGATGAGGCACTCGGCAATACTGCAGGAAACGATAGCCTCTATAGCCGTATGCTGGCTCCATAAATTGGGGCCGCGCAGTGCATGGATATGTGATACTTTCATAAATAATTTCCTTGAGTCTCTAGTTCGGTCTGGAGAGCTTGATAACCGGGGTCATATTTTTCATGGCTTGATCCGGATGTTTCAATTCCAGTGCATATAAGATCGGATGAAATGCCGAGTGCCCACGCAGCAGCTACTGCTGCTAGAACGTTTTCAACTTGCGCAGTTGCGTGACCGCTATCGGCCAGAGGAATGTTAGTTAGCATAATCAGTGATTCTTCATCGAGACCGGTGGCGAGCATAATTTTTCCATCGCGAACGATTACGGCGCGCTTGCCTTGCGCGCGATGCTCGGTGATAGCCGGCAGTTCGGGGTCAAGGCTGAAGTAAATGACTTCACCGTTGCACAGCTTGGACATTTCGACGAGTACTGCTTCTCGGGCGTTAAGCACCGCAGCACCTGTCGGCACCACCACGTCCACTACGTCTGCGACCGCAGCGGCTGTCGGTGTTACCACGTCTACCTGGGTGCGCAACACAGTAAAAACCTGCTCGGGGGTTTTAATATCGTAGCGACCATAGTGCCGGACTGGCTCAACATTGGTGACAATGCCGACCTGGCAGCAATCGTAGGCCAGCCCCTCACTTAGGATGGCATCGCTACCATTCTCAAACACTGCGGCTTCAACCGTGCGATTTATCAGGATACGGTTAGCTGCCTCCCATTTGGCGCAGTCACCTTTGTCAATCTGCCGGGAGTCAAGGTATAGGCCATCGCTGCATGCCAGTCCGGTATGCTTGCCGGAGAGAGTGAGTAATCGGGCGACAAGATGTGCTACGGTAGTTTTGCCATAGCTGCCAGTAATGCCCACGATTGGGATACGGCCGTCATCATGTTTCGGGAAAAGATGGTCGACAATGGCTTTACCAACTGGGCGGGGGGTACCCACAGCAGGTTTGATGTGCATCAACAGGCTAGGGCCGGCGTTGACTTCAACGATGGCGCCACCCCGTTCAGTGAGCGGGCGCGAGATGTCACCGGTAACAAGATCGATGCCAGCGATATCCAGACCAACAATACGGGCAGCTAATGAGGCGGCTGCGGCAATGCTTGGGTGTACTTCATCGGTAACGTCAAAAGCGTGGTTGCCATTACGTTGGATCAGAACTTCGAGGTCGGCTGGGGGTATCGAGTCGCTGGTAAAGCCTTGATGGGCAATTTCCATGCGTGCTGCGCTATCCAGGCGGATCATGTTAAGCGGATAATCTTCGGTTGTCCCACGGCGCGAGTCGGAATTGATCTGATGTTCGATCAACTCGGTAATAGTTGATATCCCATCACCCGTAACCGATACCGAGTCACCTCGATTAGCGGCAATGAGTCGCCCGCCAACGATTAATAATCGGTGTTCGGTGCCCGGGATGTAGCGTTCGACCAGTACGCTGCTGCCTTCTTTCAGTGCTGCGTGATAAGCTGACTCGACTTCTTCGCGCTTGGTCAGTTCAATAAAAACGCCGCGCCCATGATTGCCGTCACAGGGTTTGATAACAACTGGCAAACCAATGTCTTCAGCGGCTTCCCAGGCATCTTCAGCACTGTTGACGATACGCCCTTCAGGAACAGGAATGCCGCAGGACCGGAGCAGTGTCTTGGTCAGATCTTTGTCACGCGAGATACTCTCGGCAATTGCCGAGGTACGACCGGTCTCGGCTGTCCAGATGTGCCGACTGCGGGCGCCGTAGCCGAGCTGCACAAGATTCCCTTTGGCAAGGAGACGGATGGCAGGAATATTGCGGGCGGCGGCGGCGGCAACAATACACGCAGTCGACGGACCTAACCAGAGCGTGTCGACCATGCCACGCAGGTGTTTGAGCGTACCCTCAACGTCATGGGGTTGTCGGCCTTCCATTGCCGCCAGTACCAGTTCACGTGCTGCGAACAGGGCGCTGCGTGTAATTTCCGCATGCCAGGCGCTGACGGTTACTTTATAAACGCCACGTACCGAAGTTTCACGGGCTCTACCAAAGCCACCGCGCATACCGGCCAAGTTTTGCAGTTCAAGCGTAACATGTTCCAGGATATGGCATGGCCACGTACCTTCCTCGACTCGGCGCAAGAAGCCGCCGCGCTCTTCGTAACTGCAGCGGTGCTCAATCAGTGAAGGTAGCCAGGAAGACAGGCGTTCATGAAAACCGGGGATAGTATTGGATGGGAAATCTTCGAGTTCCCCGATGTCGACAATTGCTTCAAGAACCGGATAGTAGGTCCAAATGTTGGGGCCATTCAGATGTCGGATCTCAAGAAATTTGATGTCTTTTCTATTGATATGGTTAGTATTGATGCTAGCTGGCATGAAATGAAACCGTGTAGAGTGGCTTGAAGCTAGACTAACGCGGTTCGTATGAATTGGTTTACAGCCGCGTCAAATAATTATGTGGAAGGGTGCTTGATCTGAATACCCTGCAATTGGCGCAGAACTCATCCAGGATCGGCTTTTTGTTTTTCTTGCGGGCTTTGCGATAACGTTTGCGAATGCTTTCCAGATATTCACGCCGGGCACTTTTTACCATATCACGGTCTCCTTTTCGGTAGCCTGTAATATGGCGCAATTCGGTGAGGATATTCGTGTTTCATAATCATTCTCCTCATGCTAAAGTGTAAAAAGTCCCTTGTGGGGTGAGGAGGAATTATGGCTTTGAATCAAATTGATGGGGAGCATTTCTCCGCGATAGCGGCTTCGTCTAACAAGCTGCTCATGCCGTTGAATTTTTACGTTAGCCGCGCCTAAAATTCACCAATGGACATTAAAGCGGCTTCTCCAATATCTCCCAACCCGCATACCATGGACAACGATACTGATTTCATGCACGTGGCGCTTGATCTTGCCCAACAAGGATGGGATGCGGGCGAGGTGCCGGTGGGCGCAGTGGTGGTGAAGGACAGTGCAATCATTGGTCGTGGCTACAACCAGTCGATTCTGGCTGCCGACCCGACCGCCCATGCCGAGGTGATGGCGCTACGCGATGCCGCGCGACATCTCGGCAATTACCGCCTGACAGGTTGCGTACTTTATGTAACGCTGGAGCCCTGTGCCATGTGCGTTGGGGCGGTTTTTCATGCGCGTATTGCACGACTGGTTTATGGCGCGACGGATCCTAAGACCGGCGTCTGTGGTAGCGTGATCAATTTGCCGGCAGAAACGCGGCTTAACCATCATTTGCAGATGACGGGCGGGGTGTTGGCAGAAGAAACAGGAAAACTGCTGAAACAATTTTTTGCGAAACGGCGTAAGGCGATTGGGGAGAAAAGCTAATGAGAATTGTAATTAATATTACATCTCAGGCGCTTGATCTATTTGATCATAAGGGAAATAGAGTTAGGCATTATCATGTTTCCACCGCTAAAAATGGGGCAGGGCAGCAGAACGGTAGTTTTTGCACTCCACTAGGCAAACATAGTATTCGTGCCAAAATTGGTGCGGGCCGACCGGTCAACACGGTATTCGTCAGACGCCGCCCCACGGGTGAAATTTACACATCTGGACTGGGTGCACACTATCCGGGGCGCGACTGGATACTGACGCGGATACTGTGGCTTTCCGGTTGCGAGCGTGGCTTCAATCGTATGGGGTTAGTGGATACCATGCGCCGCTATATCTATATTCATGGTAGCCCGGATAGTGCGGAAATGGGTAAACCCGGTTCGATCGGTTGTATCCGCATGCACAACCGCGATTTACTGGAATTGTTCGATCTCGTAGAGGTTGGGACAGAAATCGATATATTGGATCAACCTTAAATAGCCGCCTAATTGACCGGGATGTTTAAGAAAGCCGGTTTTTCGTTCAGACAACGGCAAGCTTAATCGGCAGAGACTAATTCTTCCCGGGAGATAAATCGATATTATTCGGTGTCGAATTTGTTCTGGAAGGTCTTTTCCAGTATCATATACGTCCATGACTAAGTATGTATTTGTGACTGGCGGCGTAGTGTCTTCCCTGGGGAAGGGGATCGCCGCCGCCTCCCTGGCAGCCATCCTCGAAACTCGCGGTATCAAAGTAACGATGCTCAAGCTGGATCCTTACATCAATGTGGATCCGGGCACCATGAGTCCATTTCAGCACGGCGAAGTATTTGTTACCGAAGATGGAGCGGAAACCGATCTTGACCTGGGGCACTATGAGCGTTTCATCAGCGCCAAAATGAGCAAGCGTAACAATTTCACTACCGGTCAGATATATGAAAGTGTAATCAAGAAAGAGCGGCGTGGTGACTATCTTGGCGGCACGGTGCAGGTTATTCCCCATATTACCGATGAAATCAAGCTGCATATCAAGGCTGGTGCAGGCGATGCGCAGGTTGCCATCGTCGAAATCGGCGGTACTGTAGGCGATATCGAGTCGCTGCCATTTCTGGAAGCAATCCGGCAGATGGCGGTACAACATCCCCGCAACGATACCTGTTTTATTCACCTTACGTTGCTGCCCTACATTGGCTCAGCGGGGGAATTGAAGACCAAACCGACTCAACATTCCGTAAAGGAACTACGCGAAATCGGTATCCAGCCGGACGTGTTATTATGCCGCGCTGATCGCGAACTGCCGGCAGATGAACGCCGGAAAATTGCGCTATTCACCAACGTGCGGGAAGAGGCAGTGATTTCGGCGGTGGACACGGATAGCATCTACAAAATTCCAACGCTACTGCATGAGCAGATGCTGGATGAAATTGTTTGTCATAAACTGGATATTCTTGCTAAACCAGCGGATCTGAGCGTCTGGAAAAAACTGGTAGATGCGTTGGAACATCCGCAGCACTCGGTAGAAATTGCGCTGGTGGGGAAGTATGTGGATTTGACTGAATCTTACAAATCCTTGTCGGAAGCTCTGATTCATGCTGGCATTCATACCCGCAGTAAAATCAATATCCATTACATGGATTCCGAAAACATCGAGAAGCATGGAACCGATTGCTTGATCGGGATGGACGCGATACTGGTTCCTGGCGGCTTCGGTAAACGTGGCGTAGAAGGCAAGATCATGGCCATCCGTTACGCGCGTGAAAATCACATCCCTTATCTTGGTATCTGTCTCGGTTTACAGTTGGCGGTAATCGAATACGCACGCAATAAGGCTGCCATGGAAGATGCGCACAGTACCGAATTCAATCCGGATACGCCGTATCCCGTTATTGGTCTGATCACCGAATGGCATACTCGTGAAGGTCAACTGGAAACTCGCAGCGTAAAATCTGGCCTCGGTGGCAGTATGCGCTTGGGTGGACAGGAATGCGTGCTGAAAGAGGGGTCACTGGTACGAAAAATTTATGGTTCGGATAAAATCATTGAGCGTCATCGGCACCGTTACGAAGTCAATAACGAATATCTCCCACATTTGGAGCAGATGGGGTTGCGCGTAAGCGGATTATCGGCGGTGGAGGCTCTGTGCGAAATGATTGAACTACCAGAGGGTGAACATCCATGGTTTGTTGCTTGCCAGTTTCATCCTGAATTTACTTCCACACCCAGGGTAGGCCATCCGCTATTTAAAGCATTTATCGAAGCTGCTATTGATTTCTCGAGTAGGTGTACTACAGCAGTAATGGCAGATTCTGGTAAATTAAAAATTATCGCTTAGATGCCTTTCACATAGAATTCCACGGCTTGTAAATTATTTAAATAACATCAGGAAAAAATAGCATGAGTGCAATTGTAGATGTCATCGCTCGCGAAATCCTCGACTCCCGTGGTAATCCGACTATAGAAGCGGATGTATTACTTGAGTCCGGCGCATTGGGAAGGGCGGCTGTGCCTTCCGGCGCATCCGTTGGCACTAAGGAGGCTGTCGAATTGCGCGATGATGACATGCAACGCTATTTTGGCAAGGGTGTACTGAAAGCAGTCGAGAACGTCAACACTGAAATTGCCGAAGCCATCATGGGGCTGGATTCGATGGAGCAGAATTTTATCGATCAAACCCTGATTGATCTCGACGGTAGCGATAATAAATCGAGGCTCGGCGCGAATGCGGTCCTTGCGGTTTCACTGGCAGTGGCAAAAGCTGCAGCGGAAGAATCCGGCCTGCCGTTATACCGCTACCTGGGTGGTGCAGGACCGATGTCGATGCCAGTACCGATGATGAATGTCATTAACGGTGGGGCGCATGCCAACAACAATCTCGACATCCAGGAGTTCGTGATCATCCCACTGGGGGCACAGAGCTTTCGTGAAGCGCTGCGTTGTGGTGCCGAAATATTTCACACACTGAAAAAATTGCTGGACGGCAAAGGCATGCCTACCTCAGTGGGTGACGAGGGTGGATTTGCCCCTAATCTGGCGAATAACGAGGCGGCATTACAATTAATTGTACAAGCCATTGAGCAGGCTGGTTATTTACCTGGCCCGGATGTTGCCATCGGCTTGGACTGTGCCAGCTCGGAATTTTTTCGGGATGGAAAATACCATTTGGCATCTGATGGTTTGAGCCTTACTTCAGCGCAGTTCGTAGATTACCTCGCCACCTGGATAGACAAATACCCCATCCTCAGCATCGAAGATGGCATGAGTGAGCACGATTGGGATGGCTGGAAACAACTCACCAGTAGACTTGGAAAATCGATACAACTGGTGGGAGATGATGTGTTCGTGACTAATGCCAAAATCCTGAAAGAAGGTATTGCGCAAGGCGTGGCCAATTCCATACTGATAAAGGTCAATCAGATTGGCACCCTTAGCGAGACCTTTGCTGCCATTGAGACTGCCAAACGCGGGGGCTATACTGCCGTGATTTCTCACCGTTCCGGTGAGACTGAAGATACCACCATCGCTGATATCGCCGTAGCCACCAACGTGCTGCAAATTAAAACTGGTTCACTTTCGCGTTCGGATCGTCTGGCTAAATACAATCAGTTATTGCGTATCGAGGAAGACTTGGGCACCGCCGCTAGCTATGCTGGACGAGGGGCCTTCTACCAGTTGAAATAAAATTCATGGGATCAGACAGAGGAGATGTGGCAAGAGGTTTATTGAGCACCGCCACATTATAACGTTACGTGGTAGGCGATCCGCAAGCAGATGCAGATTGTGGATTCATAGAGACGTTTAAATGAAGCTGCTGACGCTTGTACTCATTGCCATGATTGCACTGTTGCAATACCCTCTATGGCTAGGCAAGGGTAGTTGGCTCAAAGTGTGGGAAGTCAATCAACAAGTCATAACGCAGCACGAAACCAACCAGCAACTAAAAATCCGCAATGCCGTACTGGATGCAGAAGTGAAAGACCTAAAACAGGGTCACGATGCCATCGAAGAACGTGCGCGCAGCGAGCTGGGTATGATTAAGCAGGATGAAATTTTTTTCCAGGTACTGGAAAGTAGTGAAAATAATACTAGCCAACCGGACAGGAGCAGGACGGGAGCCCCCTGAAATAGCCAGAAGATAAAGAAGGGGAGCGGAATAAGGAAGTCCTTGATACTGCAGGGTTTTTCATGGAATATTACGTAACCGCCACCAGCTTAACCTGCACCGACTCATTTTTATCAGCCAGCCAGATCTGTCCTTCCTGGATAGTGCAATTCAACTGCATGTTGCGCTGAGCCTGTCTGGCGATGGCCTGACTAGTTTGCGGCGACAGATTAATTACACTCAGATTTTTAATCCGCTCCAGTTTGCTGCGACATTGATCCCACCACCTGTCAGCGATACGACCGCCGTAGCTATAGATGAATACCTGCCTGGCGCGGCCACAGGCTCTACGAATCAGTTTTTCATCGGGTAGGCCAACATCTATCCAGAGTTCGATAGCGCCGGTTAAATCTTTCTGCCAGAGATCGGGTTCGTCATCGGTACTCAACCCATTACCAAATGCTAGCGCTTCATGCGCATGTAGTGCGAAAGCCAGCAATCGCACCATCATGCGCTCATCGGTTTCCGAAGGGTGGCGGGCGAGAGTTAGCGCATGATTCTGATAGTAGTTACGGTCTATATCAGCTATTTTCAGCTCAGCTTTGAAAATGGTTGCTTTAAGTGCCATATAACTGTCTGTGGATGATGTAAGGGTATTTCAAACAAAATAAGGTCAGAATCAAAAGATTCAGAGGCGGCATATGGATGATATGCAAGGAGGCATTTTTTATGGGTAGTAAAGTGTTGTGACTGAGTCTGGATTTTCAGAGGTGATCACAATCAAGGATCATGTGCCTAGAGTCTTGGTTGGGTAGGTGAGCATTGGCCAGTAAAAGTAACTACTCCACCTCTTCTGCCTTCAGATATATCGGTCACAATTCCAGATGACCTGTCAATGCTGGTTTGAGTAAAAGTAACAACAGTGCCAGCTTTCACTTTTTCTGCGTCACAAATGATCATCGAATCTGACCATTGACAAGGTATAAAGCCATGTAGTTTTCCGTCAATAAAGGAAAAAGTCTGGGTCATTGATTCTTTATCCGTATTTCCACCTGTTCCCGTATATACACTATCGCCAACACAAATCAGACTAAGATCTTGCTGCCCATAGCAAATCATGGGCATACAAGTAATTAATGCGACGATTAGTTTTTTCACAGGCTATTTTAGAGAGAAAATAAGATTAGGGAGCCTAATTTTATCGCTTTCAGGCGGCTCATGAAGGGTCATCAGCACCTTTGAGGTGCTCAAGTAATAAACCTCCGGCTTTGCCGGGGGTGACTTAATTGCCTCTATCTCTTATTTCAGCTGTAGCCGAGATTATTTGTGTGTTTCAATTTGCACCAATGGATCAAGCTCCACTTCCGGCGGAGGTATAGATCTTTCCCGTCGCTGTTTTGGCTGTGCTGGCTCTTCCGCTGCGATAACTTCAATCTGTTTTATTTTTTTCGGAATAGTCTCTATCATGACTAATCCGCTCATAGCCAAATTCAGTGGTTCTGGCGTAGACGGCAGTTGCTGAGGCACATTAGGCACGGGTACATGCGTCACTACTGGTGATGCCGCCGAGACACTATCTTCCATGATGCCAATCCTGGATTGGCTGGGTGCTGATATATCCGTGATGGAAGCGGGTATCGCATCAGCCGATATCGCTACCTGGACGGGAGCAAATGTCGTTTCTACCTTAACCGCTGCTAGCGTTGTGTCTGGCACTATTGCTGGCATGGTTACAATCGGAGGTGCAACGAGAGGGGTGGTTTTTGTCCTTTCAGGTGTCTCGACTACATGCGGGACGGAGACAGCGGAGTCGAAATCTGATGGTTCATGTATTGGTATGGGGGCGACCCCAGAGATGCTGTCTGCATGGTGTACTGTCTGGGTAGCGGTCTGCTCGGGCGGATTGCTCTGAATACCTGTTTGCTGGCTTCCGTGCTCACCGCGTCCTTGGCGGTCACCTCGTTCACGCTGCCTGCCACCGCGACGACGGCGGGAACGTCCACTGTCTTCATCTTGCTGGGGTTGATTTTCTTCCGATAGTTGCCCTTCTGCCGCCAGCGGTTTGGCTTCCGTCCGGATGTGCCCTTCCCGTGGAGGGCGCGAAGGTTTTTTCTGGATGAGTCGTTCACCCTTGGGTTCTTGTTCGCCGCGTGGAGGACGTTGGGCAGTAGTCGCACGTCCTTGTATCAGGGCGCCGCCAACCTCGTTGCCAGACTCGCCACGCTTGACATCTCGCCCCTCGCGACCATGGCGTCCACGTGGATGTTCCTGTCGCTGCGGTTTGGTTTTAACTTGTTTCGGCTCCTCTTTCTTCTCTTCGCCACTCGTTTGCTTGAGCCAGCCGAAGAGTTTACTTAGAAGTGATGGCTCCTTGAGCTGGAATTGCGGTTTTTCCTCGCGTATTGGGGCAGGTTGTGACGGGGTGATGCCCTTCACAGCCGCTTGTGGTCGGGCTGGTTTAGTTTCCTGTGCAGCTGACGGTAGGGTAATTTCTTCTACTGGCCTTTCTACCATCTGATAGCTGGTTTGTACCTCACCAAGCTTGATGTCATCATGTCGCAAACGGGCTATATTATAGTTAGGTGTTTCCAAGTGAACATTTGGAATTAATATTACGTTCATCTTCAGACGTGCTTCGATAGCATGAATTTCCGCACGCTTTTCATTCAATAGATAAGTGGCGACGTCCACCGGCACCTGAACGTGCAGTGCGGCGGTGTTTTCTTTCATTGCCTCTTCCTGGATAATTCTGAGGATATGCAGGGCAGAGGAATCAGTGCCGCGAATATGGCCAGTGCCGTGGCAACGAGGACAGGAAATATAACTACTCTCACCTAGGGAAGGGCGTAGACGTTGACGTGACAATTCCAGTAAGCCAAAACGAGATATTTTTCCTACCTGTACCCGTGCGCGATCATAATGCAATGCGTCATGCAGACGATTCTCCACTTCACGTTGATTACGGGCGACTTCCATATCGATGAAGTCAATTACTACCAATCCGCCCAAGTCGCGCAGGCGCAATTGTCGCGCGATTTCATCAGCAGCTTCCAGATTGGTGTTAAGTGCAGTTTGCTCGATATCGGAACCACGGGTAGCGCGTGCAGAGTTGACGTCAACCGACACCAATGCCTCAGTGTGATCAATGACGATGGCGCCACCAGAGGGTAGGGTCACTTGTCGTGAATAAGCAGTCTCAATCTGGTGCTCAATCTGGAAACGTGAGAATAATGGGACATCATCACGATAGAGTTTGACGCGATTGACGTTGGCAGGCATGACGTGACTCATGAACTGGCAAGCTTGTTCGTAAATGCTTTCAGTATCAATCAGGATTTCGCCGATCTCCTGATGGAAGTAGTCACGGATGGCGCGTATTACCAAACTGCTTTCCTGATAGATCAGGAAAGCACCATTTTGACTCTGGGAGGCGTCTTCAATGGCGCGCCACAATTGCAACAAATAGTTGAGATCCCACTGCAACTCTTCCTCACTGCGGCCTATGCCGGCAGTGCGAGCGATAATACTCATGCCAGGGGGGACATTTAGCTGCGACATCACATCGCGTAATTCGGCGCGATCTTCGCCCTCGATGCGGCGTGACACGCCCCCACCGCGCGGATTGTTAGGCATCAGAACCAGATAGCGTCCGGCTAGTGAAATGAAGGTAGTGAGTGCAGCACCCTTGGTGCCACGCTCGTCCTTATCCACTTGGACAATAAGTTCCTGGCCTTCGCGCAGAGCATCCTGAATACGGACTCGGGCAGGGTCGGAATTTTCCTTGAAATAAACACGGGAGATTTCTTTGAATGGCAGGAAACCATGACGTTCGCCACCATACTCGACAAAGGCGGCTTCGAGGCTAGGCTCGAGACGGGTAATGACTGCCTTGTAGATGTTGCTTTTTCGTTGTTCTTTGCCAGCGGATTCAATGTCAAGATCGATCAGTTTTTGACCGTCGACAATGGCGACACGGAGTTCTTCCGGCTGTGTCGCATTAAATAGCATGCGTTTCATTTTATGCCTCCCGCGCTCTGGTCACGGGCGGACAACCCACGCATGTGCAGGACAGTATCCGGCACATGAATATAAGAATTTATTAGTCAGGCAACTTGGCCATAGTGTCGGGCTGCTTGTTAATGATGACTATTCTCTGGTTTGTCACTAGGGCCCTGCTTCTTTGGCAAGCAGAACCGGAAATTAAGTTTCAGCTCAGTTTCAACCTGGTTCCGACTATGGTTTTCTCGGGAAACTGGTTCTATGAAACTGAAGGCTGAAATCTACGTGTACTTTGAGCGCACAAATCAATTATTATCGCTACTTTTATTGGTGAGCGACGTTAACCTGGTTTCGGAGTCGGCCTTTTTTCATGAGTAGAATAAAATTCCATCAACAGCGCCATTGCGCACACTGGATAGAAGATAGAATGGAACTCCGAATTGGCAAGTATAGGTAAAATTAAGGATTTAGGCAAAGACTTTCCTTTGAATGCTGTGATCAAGGAGATTGTTGGCGAGGATAGCGACGGCCAGCGTATCGATAATTTTTTGATCAAGCGTCTCAAAGGCGTACCCAAAAGCCACATTTACCAGCTTTTGCGTAGTGGTCAGGTACGGGTCAACGGTAAACGTATCAATGTAGATCATCATCTCCAACAAGGCGATACCGTACGTATTCCGCCAGTGAGAATGACACCAAGTAATACGCCGGACAGTAAAAAGATAACCAAATCCCAATTTATTTCGTTCAGCGTGGTGTTTCAGGATGAATCGCTTCTGGTGATTAACAAACCTGCCGGAGTGGCGGTACATGGTGGTAGTGGTGTGAGCTTTGGTGTCATCGAACAATTGCGTGCTCAGCACCCCGACTGGAAATTCCTGGAACTGGTTCACCGTCTCGATAGGGACACTTCCGGCGTTCTGCTGCTTGCCAAGAAACGCGCAGCACTGGTTGCACTGCATCGGCAAATTCGTGAAGGATTAATGGAAAAGCGCTATCTAGTACTGGTAAAAGGCAATTGGCGCAATCCAAAACAAAGCGTGAAACTACCGCTCAGCAAGTATGTGACTGCGACGGGAGAGCGGCGTGTAGCCGTAACCTCAGGCGAGAGAGAGGGGATGGTCGCCCATACAGTATTCACCCTGCAGAAATCCTGGCAGGATTTCTGCCTGCTGGAAGCGGAATTAAAAACCGGACGTACCCATCAAATTCGTGTGCATCTTGCCCATCTTGGTTTCCCCATTGCTGGTGATGACAAATATGGGGATTTTTCACTCAACAAGAAGTTGGCCAAACGCGACCGGAAATCAGGCTTGGGACGCATGTTTCTGCATGCCCGTACGGCCGTGGCGACACATCCTGTAAGTGGTGAACGCTTGTGCCTGGAGGCGCCGCTAGCAATGGATTTACAAAATTTTTTGGACACGCTGGATGCGGAAAATGGCTAATAATACGAATCAGGTTGCATAGTCACGCTCTGTAGTGTCACTTTTAGAAGTCCAGATTTCAGCACAATATTTCATGGCCAAAGAAAAATATTCCTTATATATCAACCATATGCAGCGCCTGAATTTTTATTTCAGACTTGTTTTGTTTCGAACTTCGAATTGCTAGAGATACCTTGTAAATGACTCTGATGACAAAGAAATTCGACCTGATAGTGTTTGATTGGGATGGAACTCTGATGGACTCCACCAACGTCATAGTATCTTCAATCCAAAGTGCAGCCCGCGATATGGGGCTGCTGGAGCCTTCGTCTGAAAATGCGCGCCACGTCATTGGTCTGGGACTGAGCGAAGCTCTGGAATATCTTTTCCCCGATCTTTCCCCGCAGAAATTTGGATCAATGATGGATCGTTACCAGCATCATTATTTTACATACGGGAAGAGCCCCCCCCTGTTCGAAGGTGTAACCGAGATTATCGAAACCCTGCATATGGATGGTTTTTTACTGGCAGTGGCCACTGGTAAGGGCCGTACTGAACTTAATAGCGCACTTGAATCCAGCGAGCTGGGAGCCTATTTCCATGCCAGTCGTTGTGCCGACGAGACTTTCTCCAAACCTCATCCGGCAATGTTGTTGGAATTGATGGAGCAATTCAGCGTGGAAGCAGGGCGTACGCTGATGATAGGTGATACCACCCATGATTTACAAATGGCAATCAATGCTAAGGTTGCCGGGTTGGGGGTGGCATATGGCGCTCATTCCAGAGAAAATCTCAGCTCTCTGGCGTCACTTGATTGTGTCAATAACATCACGGAATTGCATTCATGGCTCAACACGAACGTCTGATTTGCGCAAGTAGCGAACTGACGGATGGCGGCAAAGGCATCCGTTTCAACGTGGACCATCATCATGAATTTGGTGCTGTTCCAGCATTTGTGATTCGCTATCGGGGAGATATCTATGCCTATCTCAACCGTTGCGCCCATGTGGGCGTCGAACTGGACTGGATGGAAGGCGAATTTTTCGATGATTCAGGGTTATACTTAATCTGTTCGACTCATGGTGCGACTTATGCACCTCAAAGCGGTTTTTGCACTGGTGGTCCCTGCAAGGGGAAAAGTTTGCAATGTTTGAAGATCGAAGAACGCGATGGCAACATTTTCTTGAAGGATTGAAATAATCATGGCTGATTCAGAAAATCGCAACGAAGGCTGGGAAAAGCAGCTGCTGGAGAAACTGGTGTTCTCCTCTCTGCAGGAGCAGCGTCGGGCGCGCCACTGGAGTATTTTGTTTAAATCGCTTACTTTTCTTTTTCTGTTTAGTCTTTTATTCCTCGTTTTGGGTTGGGTCGACACTAAAGATGGCCCCACTCTCACTAAACATACCGCTCTGGTAGAGTTGCGCGGCATAATCTCCGCTGATAGCGTTAGCAGTGCTGATAACATCAATGCAGGTTTGCAGGAAGCATTCAAGGATAAAAAAACGCAGGGTGTGATTTTACGCATTAACAGTCCCGGTGGTAGTCCGGTGCAAGCAGGCTACATCAACGATGAAATTCGCCGTCTACGCACCGCATATCCTGAAATTCCCCTATATGCTGTGGTCGAAGACATCTGCGCCTCAGGTGGTTATTATGTTGCCGTTGCTGCCGATCAGATTTATGTGGATAAAGCCAGCATCGTCGGTTCCATCGGAGTGTTAATGGATGGATTCGGTTTTACGGGGACGATGGAAAAACTCGGCATTGAGCGGCGGTTGCTCACGGCAGGAGAGAACAAGGGATTTCTGGATCCTTTTTCACCACCCAATTTACAGCAAAAAGAATATGCCAGAGAAATGCTAGGTGAAATCCATCAGCAGTTTATTCAGGTAGTGCAGCAAGGCCGGGGAAAACGCTTGAAGGATGCCCCAGAGATCTTCAGCGGAATCGTCTGGACTGGGCAGAAAAGCATAGACCTTGGACTTGCCGATGCCATGGGTAGCGCCGAATATGTTGCGCGTGAAGTTATCAAAGCCGAGCATATCGTGGACTACACCACGCAGGAAGGTTTTGTTGAGCGCTTCGCTAAACGCTTTGGTGCAGTAGCGGCAAATACGTTGGTCAGCGCGGGGAGTGGGTGGGGATTGCGGTAATAAATCGCGGTTAAGGAGCCTCTGAATAAATCCTGCACGGGTAGGGTAGTGGCCTTATTCAGCTTCCTATATGGGCCTCTCGGCAAGACCTTCGGCCTGAAGTTATGTTGTATCACTTAAAGTGACTACTAAATTTGACGACAATTTCATGTTCCAACCCGGCTATAAACAGGGTGGCGTACCCTGCGCTGCAGCAATCATTTTATCTCCATCCGTTTTGTTTTCTTTTTTCGCTTTGGTGCTACCTATTGGGTGATTTGCTTCCTGCGATTGACCGGGTACCCGTTCACGGGTAACATTCGCACCTTTTAGGGACAAAGACGACTATGCGTTCGAAACTGGTTGCAGGCAACTGGAAAATGCATGGTGGAATAACACAGAATCGAGACTTGCTGGACGCGATCGTTACAGAGACAGCAGGGCTGCATGGAGCAGACTGCGTTGTATGTGTGCCTTATCCTTACCTGCCACAGGTGCAGTCATTGCTGCAACATACCCATATTTTCTGGGGCGCGCAGAACGTGAGTCAGCATGATAAGGGAGCCTACACAGGTGAAGTATCTGCGGTAATGCTGACGGATTTTGGTTGTCGTTATGTAATTGTCGGTCATTCCGAGCGGCGTGCTTTATACGGTGAGGATAGCCGCACCGTAGCGCTAAAATTCAGGGCTGCACAGGATGCCGGATTAACGCCTATTCTGTGTGTTGGCGAAACCTTGGAGCAGCGCGAGGCCGCTATCACAGAGCAGGTAGTGGCGGAGCAATTAGATGCGGTAATCGAATTGCTGGGTGTAAATGCACTGGCAAAAGCGGTGCTGGCTTACGAGCCAGTATGGGCCATTGGTACCGGCAAAACTGCTACACCGCAGCAGGCTCAGGACATGCACGCTTTCATACGCAATAAAATCGCTGCGCATGAGGTTGAAGTCGCTACCGGGCTGCAGATTTTATATGGTGGCAGTGTCAAAGCAAATAATGCCACAGAGCTATTCGCCATGCCAGATATTGATGGGGGATTGATCGGTGGCGCTTCGCTTGTTGCCAGCGAATTCATCGCAATTTATCGAGCAGCACAGAGTTAATTATTTTGGAGTAAACATTGGAACTATTCATCTGGATAATCCATGTAGCGGCAGCCATTACTGTGGTTGTTCTGGTTTTGCTGCAACACGGCAAGGGCGCTGACATGGGTGCCGCTTTTGGTAGCGGTTCATCAGGAAGCTTGTTTGGCGCCAGCGGCTCAGCAAATTTCCTAAGCAGGGCTACCGCTTCGCTGGCGGCAGTGTTTTTTATTACCAGTCTAGGGCTTACGTATTTTTCCAGTGACAAAACCGAAAACAAAGGTGTTATGGAAAATGCGATACCGGCTCAATCATCCAAACCGGTGGGATCTGCCGCAACAATACCTACAGATGATGGAGCCTCCAAGGCCAGAGAAATACCTGAATAATTTAATTTATTAAAAATAATTGAACGATTAGTTGAGGCTGCCTTCAAATGCAAGGTAGATTTTAAACTTAGAACTCAAATTTAAGCCGCCGACGTGGTGAAATTGGTAGACACGCCGTCTTGAGGGGGCGGTGGCGAAAGCTGTGCGAGTTCGAGTCTCGCCGTCGGCACCAATTCTAGGTAATAGAACCAGGAGCTAGCAGTTAGGCGAAAGCAGTATATATTGGTCATTTGCGCCCTCCTTGTCCGCTAATTCTTGGTTTCTGATTGCAACGATGCTCGAAAATTATTTTCCCATTCTGTTGTTTATTCTGGTCGGCCTTGTCGTCGGTGGCGGAGCCATAGCGTGTGGCTGGTTGCTGGCTCCTAATCGTCCCGACAACGAGAAGCTTTCACCTTATGAATGCGGTTTTGAGGCTTTTGAGGATGCACGCATGAAATTTGACGTGCGTTACTATCTGGTTGCCATTCTCTTTATTTTGTTTGATCTGGAAATTGCATTTCTATTTCCTTGGGCGGTGGTACTGAATGAGATCGGTTCATTTGGTTTTATCGCTATGATGGTTTTTCTCGGCATCCTTGTCGTAGGCTTTATCTACGAGTGGATGAAGGGTGCTCTGGAGTGGGACTAACCCTATGAGTATCGAAGGTGTGCTGGAAAAAGGATTTGTTACCACCAGCCTGGATTCAGTCATTAACTGGGGGCGTACTGGATCCATGTGGCCGATGACCTTCGGTCTTGCCTGCTGCGCGGTGGAAATGATGCAGGCTGGCGCATCACGCTATGATCTCGACCGTTTTGGAATCGTTTTCCGCCCCAGTCCACGTCAATCAGACGTGATGATCGTGGCCGGCACATTGTGCAATAAGATGGCGCCTGCACTGCGTAAAGTTTACGACCAGATGGCCGAGCCACGCTGGGTGATTTCCATGGGTTCCTGCGCGAATGGCGGTGGTTATTACCACTATTCCTATTCGGTAGTACGTGGTTGCGACCGCATTGTACCGGTGGATATTTATGTGCCAGGTTGTCCACCGACGGCGGAAGCATTGCTTTACGGCCTTATTCAGCTACAGAACAAGATCCAACGTACTAACACTATCGCCCGCTGAGTCATATATGCCCTCCCCCCGCCTGGAAACGCTCTCTCTTTGCCTGCAGAACGTGCTGACCAATAAACTCATCAGCACAAGTGAGCAACTGGGTGAATTAACTATCGTGGCGCATCCTGCTGATGCGTTGCTGGTGATGCAAGCTCTACGGGATCATTCTGAGCTGGATTTTGACACTCTCATCGATGTCTGCGGGGTGGATTATTCGGCTTATGGTGCTGAGTCAATTGCCGAGGCCAACTGGCAAGGCAAGCGCTTTGCTGCTGTCTATCATCTGCTTTCCATTAGTCATAACTGTAGATTGCGTGTCAAGGTTTTTGCGGATGAAGATGAATTCCCAGTTCTGGATTCGGTGGTTGGGATATGGCCAGTTGCCAACTGGTTTGAACGCGAGGCATTTGATCTGTACGGAATTGTTTTTACTGGTCACCCGGATTTGCGCCGAATCCTTACCGATTATGGTTTTATCGGCAACCCATTCCGCAAGGATTTTCCGTTAACCGGTAACGTGGAAATGTGTTATGACTCAGACCAGCAACGGGTAATTTACCAGCCAGTCAGTATTGAGCCGCGTGAAATTACGCCGCGTGTGATTCGCGAACAGCATTATGGAGACAGCGAATGAAATCTTTGCGGCGGAGATTTTTAGGGCATGGCTGAAATACGCAACTACACCATGAATTTCGGTCCCCAGCACCCGGCAGCGCATGGCGTACTGCGTTTGGTGCTGGAACTGGACGGTGAGGTGATTCAACGTGCCGACCCGCATATTGGATTGCTGCATCGTGCCACCGAGAAGTTGGCCGAGAGCAAGACCTACATCCAGTCGGTTCCCTACATGGATCGACTGGATTACGTTTCGATGATGGTCAACGAGCATGCTTATGTGATGGCTATCGAGAAGCTGTTGCAACTTGAGGTGCCGTTGCGTGCCCAATATATCCGAGTGATGTTTGACGAGATCACGCGCATACTCAACCACCTTCTGTGGATAGGCGCGCATGCGCTGGATGTGGGTGCAATGACCATGTTCCTCTATGCTTTTCGCGAACGCGAAGACCTGATGGATTGCTATGAGGCGGTATCGGGCGCCAGATTGCACGCCGCTTATTATCGTCCCGGGGGAGTCTATCGGGATTTGCCGGATTCAATGCCGCAATATCAAGCATCAAAAATTCACAATGAAAAGGATACCAAGGGGCTCAACGAAAACCGTCAGGGTTCATTATTGGATTTTATTGAGGATTTTACCAATCGCTTTCCCACTTATGTGGATGAGTATGAAACCCTGCTTACCGATAACCGTATCTGGAAACAACGTCTAGTAGGTATCGGCGTGGTGTCGCCTGAGCGTGCCAAGGCGTTGGGTTTTACCGGCCCGATGTTGCGCGGTTCCGGCGTGGAGTGGGATTTGCGCAAGAAGCAGCCATATGAAGTTTATGATCGGATTGATTTTGATATCCCGGTGGGGGTCAACGGTGACTGCTATGATCGTTATCTGGTGCGCATGGAGGAGTTCCGCCAGTCCAACCGCATCATCAGGCAATGTGTCGAATGGTTACGCAAGAATCCTGGCCCGGTGATAACCGGCAACCATAAGGTCGCACCGCCTTCACGTATCGAAATGAAGCAGAATATGGAAGAATTGATCCATCATTTCAAGCTCTTTACCGAAGGTATCCATGTGCCGCCAGGGGAAGTTTACACAGCGGTCGAGCACCCTAAGGGTGAGTTCGGCATTTACTTGATATCGGACGGTGCCAACAAACCTTACCGCCTGAAAATTCGGGCCCCTGGCTTTGCTCACTTGGCGGCAATGGATGAGATGGCACGAGGCCATATGATCGCCGACGTGGTAACTATCATCGGTACGCAGGATATCGTATTTGGTGAGATAGACAGATAGTACCATTGCAAATTTAAATTGACAGTTTGAGATGCTAAGCGCCGAATCCCTTAAAAAAATTGACCATGAGGTCACAAAATATCCTGCCGATCAGAAGCAATCGGCAGTTATGTCTGCGCTCGCCATTGCTCAGGATGAGAAGGGCTGGTTGGCCAATGAGACTATGGACTTCGTTGCCCATTATCTGGGTATGCCAGCGATCGCGGTATATGAAGTGGCAACGTTCTACAATATGTATAACCTGCAGCCAGTGGGCAGATACAAACTTACCGTTTGCACTAATTTACCGTGTGCGCTGTCAGGTGGCAATGATGCAGCTGCCCGTCTTAAACAGAAACTCGGTATTGGTTTCAACCAGACTACCGCCGATGGAAAATTCACCTTGAAAGAAGGGGAGTGCATGGGCGCATGCGGCGACGCTCCCGTACTGTTGGTAAATAACAAGCGCATGTGCAGCTTCATGTCCAGCGACATGATCGATCAACTGCTGGAGGAGTTAAGCAAGTGACACAACTCACCCAGATACTTCTGGCCGGACTGAATCCGTCTGATCCCAACGACTGGCGCCTTAGAAATTATGAGCAGCGCGAGGGCTATACCGCGCTGAGAAAAATTCTGAACGAAAAAATTCCGCCGGATGCAATCATTGGGGAGGTGAAGAAATCCGCGCTACGCGGGCGCGGCGGCGCAGGGTTTCCGACCGGACTGAAATGGAGCTTCATGCCCAAGCAATATGAGGGCGACAAATATCTGGTGTGCAATTCTGACGAAGGCGAGCCGGGCACTTTCAAGGATCGCGACATCATGCATCACAACCCACATAGCCTGATCGAGGGGATGGCCATCGGCGCATATGCAATGGGTATCAGAACCGGTTATAACTATATTCACGGTGAAATCTGGGATACCTATGAGCGGATGGAAGAGGCGATAGATGAAGCGCGTGCTGCAGGTCTGTTGGGAGACAACATCCTGGGTTCCGGTTTTAGTTTTCAGTTATACAACCATCATGGCTACGGCGCATACATCTGTGGCGAGGAAACTGCACTGCTGGAATCGCTCGAAGGCAAGAAAGGTCAGCCACGATTCAAGCCGCCATTTCCTGCGAGTTTCGGTCTCTACGGTAAACCCACTACCATCAATAATACCGAGACGTTTGCTTCAGTGCCTTGGATTATTCGCAATGGCGGCGAGAAGTTTTTGCAGATCGGCAAGCCGAATAATGGGGGCACCAAGATTTTCTCGGTGTCAGGTCATGTCAATAAACCAGGTAATTACGAAGTGCCGATGGGTACGCCCTTTGCAAAATTACTGGAAATGGCGGGTGGTATGCGCGGCGGCAGGAAACTGAAAGCATGCATTCCCGGCGGATCATCCATGCCGGTACTGCCCGGAGATATCATGATGCGGACTGACATGGATTATGACTCTATTGCCAAGGCTGGCTCTTTTCTCGGTTCCGGTGCGGTCATCATCATGGACGACACTACCTGCATGGTGAAAGCGCTGGAGCGATTGTCATATTTTTATTACGAGGAATCCTGCGGCCAGTGTACGCCGTGCCGCGAGGGCACCGGTTGGCTCTATCGTGTGGTGCATCGTATTGAGACTGGCAAGGGCAGGATAGAAGATCTCGATCTGCTCAACAACGTGGCTGATAATATTCAGGGGCGCACCATTTGCGCATTGGGTGATGCGGCAGCAATGCCGGTTCGCGCCATGATTCAGCATTTCCGTGATGAGTTTATATACCACATAGAGCACAAGAAATGCATGGTGTGACCCAGATACTCACCAATAAAGTAAATTGGGCTTCCTTGTTTTATTCGTGTTCATTCGTGATTAATTCAAGAGTTCGTATCCAATGACCAATATTGAGATCGATGGCAAACAGGTATCCGTGCCCACAGGTGGCACCGTCATGGACGGCGCCACACAATTGGGCATTTATATTCCGTATTTCTGCTATCACAAGAAGCTATCGATCGCGGCTAACTGCCGTATGTGCCTGGTACAGGTAGAGAAGGCACCCAAGCCCTTGCCTGCCTGTTCTACCCCTGCGGTGGAGGGCATGAAAGTGTCCACCCATTCCGCAATGGCGGTAGCGTCACAAAAAGGCCAGATGGAATTTCTACTCATCAACCATCCACTGGATTGTCCCATTTGCGACCAGGGTGGTGAATGCCAATTGCAGGACTTGGCGGTTGGTTACGGCGCAAGCGCATCACGTTATACGGAACCTAAGCGGGTGGTGGTGAACAAGAATCTGGGACCGCTTATTTCCACCGACATGACTCGTTGCATCCTCTGCACTCGCTGCGTACGCTTCGGCCAGGAAATTGCCGGCGTTATGGAGCTGGGCGTAGCTGGTCGCGGTGAACATGCTGAAATTCTGACGTTTGTCGACAGCACAGTAGATTCGGAGTTGTCTGGCAACATGATTGATCTCTGTCCGGTGGGTGCGCTAGTCAGCAAACCATTTCGCTATTCTGCTCGCACTTGGGAGTTGTCGCGCCGGAAGTCCGTGAGCCCGCATTGCGGTCTCGGTTCCAATCTGGTGGTACAAATAAAGTTGAATCGTGTAATGCGCGTATTGCCGCGCGAGAATGAAGAGATCAACGAATGTTGGCTCTCGGATAAGGATCGTTTTTCCTACGAGGGACTTAATTCGGAAGAGCGTTTAACCACACCGATGATAAAGCGTGATGGACAATGGCAGGAATGCGACTGGCATACTGCATTGGAGTTCGTTGCTAATGGACTAAAAGCGGTACAGAAACAACACGGGGTACAGAGTATTGGCGCGCTGGCTTCCCCGCACAGCACCTTGGAAGAGCTTTATCTGCTGCAGAAACTGATACGGGGTCTGGGTAGTGGAAATGTGGATCATCGTCTGCGCCAGTCCGATTTTCGTTCCGACAGTCATCTACAGGGTTCGCCTTGGCTGGGGATGAAAATTGCCGAGATCTCGCAATTGAAATCGGCGTTGGTCATCGGCAGCACTCTGCGCAAGGATCATCCTCTTATTGCGCAGCGTCTACGCCAGGCGGTGAAGCAGGGCGCCCATTTGAATCTGATCAACCCAGTCAGCGATGATCTGCTTACAAACGTAACTAATCAAGCTGTCGTTGCCCCCGCTGCGATGGCTGCAATGCTGGCACAGATTCTGAAAGCTGCTGCCGAATTGAAAGCGACAAAGATTCCTGCCACCTTGAAGGATACGGTAAGCAGCATCAGCGTGACTGATACCGCACGCGCGATCGCCGCCAGCCTCATCGACAACAAGCCGGCTGCTATTTTCCTTGGCAATTTGGCGCAACATCATCCGCAATATGCAGATATTCATATGCTGGCGCAGCATATCGCGCAGATTGCAGAAACGAGTTTCGGTGTACTGGGAGAGGCCGCCAATAGTGTTGGTGCATATCTTGCCGGAGCAGTACCTGGGCTGGGTGCCGTGGGAATTGGTGGTTCCAGTCAAGTTGGAGCAAATGGTAATAACGCTTCGCAAATGCTTGGGATGAGCGCCACTCCAGTTGCCGAACCATGCCGAGCTTTCGTATTGATGAATCTGGAACCGGAATTCGACAGTTACAACCCGCAGCAGGCGATGAAAACATTGGCGGCTGCGGAGTTGGTAGTGATGATGAGCGCCTATAAAAAGCATGTCACCAGTGCCGATTATGCTGACGTGCTGCTGCCAATCGCACCATTTACCGAGACTTCCGGTACTTTTATCAACACCGAAGGTCGTGTACAGAGTTTCAACGGAGTCGTGGCACCCTTGGGCGATGCACGCCCGGCGTGGAAGATACTGCGGGTGCTCGGCAATCTGCTGCAACTTGACGGTTTCGATTATGAAACGCCAGAGCAAGTGCGGGCGGAGATTTTTCTCGCTGGCAGCGACGTCAGTACTCAGCTGAGCAACAGGCTGGGTAGCTTTGCCGTTGGTGAGATTGGGCAGGTGAGCGAAGGACTCCAGCGTATTGGTGAAGTTCCAATATATCAGGCGGATCCTATCGTACGTCGTGCTGAATCGCTGCAGCGCACGCATGATGCTATGGCGCCGCTGGCATGGATGCCGGGCGCATTACTGGACAGACTCGGCGTGCAGGCAGGGGACATGATTAAAGTGAAGCAAGGTGACGGTGAAGCGCTGTTGCCGGCGGCTCGTGACGACAAACTACCTGCTAACTGTGTACGCGTGGCTTCGGCCCATCCGCTGACTGCAACACTGGGCGCGATGTTTGGTGAAATTATGGTAGAGAGATTGTGATAGTGGAATCCAGGGTTTATTGATGGAATACGCGCAACAATTATTTGGACAGTTTTTTGGCGCCGAGTGGGGGCCTGCTCTGTTCTCCCTGACAAAAAATCTGGTGCTAATCGTCGCCATTGTGCTGCCGCTATTACTTGGTGTGGCTTATCTCACGCTGGCAGAGCGCAAGATTATTGCTTTCATGCAGATTCGTGTTGGGCCTAACAGAGTGACGTTCTTTGGTATTCCGTGGCTGGCTGGCTGGGGGCAACCCATCGCCGACGCGGTCAAGGCGCTGATGAAGGAAATCATCATTCCCAACGGCGCCAACAAATTTCTGTTCATATTGGCACCAATACTGACCATTACACCGGCGCTGGCGGCGTGGGCCGTTGTGCCATTCTCTCCGGAAATGGTGCTGGCGGACATCAATGCTGGCCTGCTTTATATTCTGGCCATGACCTCCATGGGTGTTTACGGCATCATTATTGCGGGCTGGGCATCCAATTCCAAATATGCATTTCTCGGGGCGATGCGCTCTGCTGCACAGGTGGTTTCGTACGAGCTGGCGATGGGTTTTGCGTTGGTGTGTGTGCTGATGATGTCGCATAGCCTTAACCTGGGTGATATCGTCAAAGGTCAGGAGGGTGGCAGTTTTATTAACTGGTATCTGATCCCGCTGTTCCCCATGTTTCTGGTGTATTTTATTTCTGGCGTAGCAGAGACCAATCGCGCTCCGTTCGATGTAGCTGAAGGTGAGTCAGAAATCGTTGCCGGCTTCCATGTTGAATATTCCGGCATGGCTTTTACGGTGTTTTTTCTGGCGGAATACGCCAATATGATTCTGGTGGCAACACTTGCCAGCCTCATATTTTTGGGTGGGTGGTTGCCACCGTTCAACATCGCGCCGTTTACCCTGATCCCGGGCTTTATCTGGCTACTGCTGAAGATAGCATTTCTGCTGTTCTTTTTTCTCTGGTTCCGCGCTACTTTTCCGCGTTATCGCTACGACCAGATTATGCGTCTTGGATGGAAGGTATTTATTCCGATTACCCTGGTGTGGATCGTTCTGCTGGGTGCGGTGATGCAACTTCCGCCATCGTTTCTGAATGCATTCCCGCTTAATCTGTGGTTTCACTGAGACAGGAGAATGCCATGAACCGGATTAAAGATTTTTTCCGCACTTTCCTGCTGTTTGAGCTGCTCAAGGGAATGATGCTTACCGGACGCTACATGTTCGCGCGTAAAATCACGGTGCACTTTCCCGAAGAAAAAACGCCGCAATCACCACGCTTTCGCGGTCTTCATGCGCTGCGCCGCTATCCCAATGGAGAAGAGCGCTGCATTGCCTGCAAGCTGTGTGAGGCGGTATGTCCGGCGCTGGCGATCACCATTGAATCCGAGCAACGTGATGACGGGACCCGGCGCACCACGCGCTACGACATCGATTTGACCAAGTGCATATTCTGCGGCTTCTGTGAGGAATCCTGCCCGGTGGATTCGATTGTTGAGACCCGCATTCTGGAATACCACGGCGAGAAACGTGGCGACCTGATTTATACCAAGCAGATGCTGCTGGCGGTGGGAGATCGGCATGAAGAACAGATAGCGAAAGACAGGGAAGCAGATGCAAGCTATCGATGAATCTTGTTATTAGGCACATATGGGTTTTCAGGACATAATTTTCTATTTTTTTGCGACAGTGCTGGTGGCATCCGCATTGGGTGTCATTACCGCCCGTAATCCGGTGCATGCAGCATTGCTGTTGGTACTGGCTTTTTTTACTTGTGCCGGACTATGGTTGCTGCTGGAAGCGGAATTTCTCGCTATCACCCTGGTGCTGGTGTATGTGGGGGCGGTAATGGTGCTGTTCCTGTTTGTGGTGATGATGCTGGATATCAATCTCGAGCATCTGCGTAAGGGCTTTTGGAGATGGTTTCCATTTGGCGCATTGCTGGCACTGGTGATGGCGGCCGAGATGGCCATTGTGGTGATGGGTAAGCAGTTCAGCCTTGACCAAATGCCCACACCACCAGCGCGTGCCGCTGATTATAGCAACACCAAGGAGCTGGGCCGTTTGATTTACACCGAATATGTTTATGCATTTGAACTGGCGGCGGTGATTCTGCTGGTGGCGATAGTTGCTGCGATCGCATTGACTCTGCGCCATCGTACCGGTACCAAATTTCTTGATCCGGCGCAACAAGTGGCAGTCAAGCGCGCCGACCGGGTACGGATGGTATCGATGCCATCCGAGAAGAAGGAATAATGATTATTATTGTGTTTGATGTGGTCCTAAAAAGGGGCAGTTAACTTGGTGTCGTTATCCCATTACTTGGTGCTTGGTGCGATTTTGTTCGCCATCAGTGTTGTCGGCATTTTCCTCAACAGGAAGAACGTAATCATCCTGCTGATGGCGATCGAGTTAATGTTGCTGGCAGTAAACATGAATTTCGTTGCGTTCTCGCATTATCTGCAAGACGTATCGGGGCAGATTTTCGTATTTTTTATTCTGACCGTGGCGGCAGCGGAATCTGCCATTGGTCTGGCGATATTGGTGGTGCTGTTCCGCAACCTGCGCACCATCAATGTGGATGACCTGAATAAACTCAAAGGATAGTTCCATGGATTGGAAAACAGGAACTGCATTGGCAATCCAGAACTAATAACCGGATTTCATGACAGAGATGCAGAAACTTTATTTACTGGTTCCGCTGGCACCGCTGGCAGGGGCACTTATCGCCGGTCTATTGGGCCGTGTGATTGGCCCGGCCTTGAGTCATCGCATCACCATTGCGCTGATGCTCGTGTGTGTGGCCGCGTCGGTTACGGTCTTTATGGATGTGTTGCAAGGCAATGTCTATAACGGTAGCGTTTATACCTGGATGACCTCTGGCGACACCCGTTTTGAAATTGGTTTTCTGATTGACCAGCTTTCAGCCACGATGATGGTGGTGGTGAGCTTTGTGTCCTTAATGGTGCATATCTACACCATCGGTTATATGCGCGATGATCCTGGCTACCAGCGGTTTTTCAGCTATATCTCGCTCTTTACCTTTTCGATGCTGATGCTGGTGATGGCCAATAATTTTCTGCAGCTTTTCTTTGGCTGGGAAGCGGTCGGACTGGTTTCCTATTTACTGATCGGTTTCTGGTATACCCGCCCGACAGCGGTCTATGCCAACATGAAGGCCTTTCTGGTCAATCGCGTCGGCGATTTTGGCTTCCTCCTCGGCATTGGCATGGTGCTGATGTATTTTGGTACGCTGGATTATGCGGCGGTATTCGCGCATGCACCGCAGATCGCAAGCCAGACAGTTGAAATTATTCCCGGTTCGCCGTGGATGCTGATGTCGGTGACGTGCATTCTGCTGTTCATCGGTGCGATGGGAAAATCTGCGCAGTTCCCATTGCATGTGTGGCTGCCGGATTCGATGGAAGGGCCAACGCCAATTTCCGCGTTGATCCACGCCGCCACCATGGTGACCGCAGGTATTTTCATGGTGGCGCGCATGTCGCCGCTGTTTGAGTTATCCGAGACCGCGCTAACGGTGATATTGGTAATCGGCGGAATTACCACGTTGTCCATGGCGCTGGTAGCAATTGTGCAGAATGACATTAAACGGGTGGTGGCGTATTCTACCTTGTCACAACTGGGTTACATGACGGTAGCATTGGGTGCATCGGCTTATTCGGTGGCGGTATTCCACCTGATGACCCACGCCTTTTTCAAGGCAGTACTGTTTCTGGGCGCGGGTTCGGTAATCATCGCCATGCATCACGAACAGGATATGCGAAAAATGGGCGGACTCAAAAAATACATGCCTATTACATACTGGACCATGTTCATGGCGGCACTGGCAAGCGCCGGGGTGCCCGGTTTCTCCGGATTCTTTTCCAAGGATGCCATCATTGAAGCGGTGCATTTTGCCAATATTCCCGGTGCTGGTTTTGCCTATTTTTGCGTACTGTCTACCGTGTTCATCACGGCGTTTTACACTTTCCGCTTGTTGTTCATGACTTTTCATGGCAAGCCACGTATGGATCATCACACCGAGGAGCACTTGCACGAATCGCCCTGGGTAGTGACCCTGCCGCTTATCATCCTGGCAATTCCCACCGTCGGTGCAGGCTGGTTGATCGGGCCGATGCTGTTTGAAGGCTATTTCGGCGACAGCATACAGATTGCGTCGCAACATGGAGTAGTTGCACAAATGGCGGCGGAATTTCACGGAATAGGGGGGATGATGACCCATGCGCTCACTACCGCGCCATTCTGGCTTTCCACAGGTGGAATTTTCACCGCTTGGTACCTGTATAGGGTGAGAACCGATTTACCAGAGAAACTAAAGCAAATCGCCGGGCCGCTTTATACCTTGCTTGAACGTAAATATTTTATTGACGAATTTTACTCATGGCTTTTTGCCGGTGGCGCGCGCGCACTTGGTGGTGGGCTGTGGAAATTCGGCGATGTAAAAGTGATAGATGGATTCTTTGTCAACGGTGCAGCGCGGGTGGTTAGTTGGAGCGCCATGCTGGTGCGCCGCTTCCAGTCAGGCTATATCTATCATTATGCATTTACCATGATCGTCGGTGTGTTCGTATTGATGAGTTTTTGGTTGCTCCCCGCATGAGAACGAGCTGCAAAACCGTGGGGGGCGGCATGTTGCTACTCCACATGCTGCCTACGTACGCGCTAACGCATATAACGGAATAGACATGTCGTTTGGTTTCCCGCTGTTAAGTCTGATTATCTGGCTGCCCATTCTTGCCGGCATCGCGGTGCTCGCCACTGGCAGCGACCGTAATGCTCAATTGGCAAGGTGGCTCGCACTCGTCGGATCGGTAACGGGCCTGCTGGTAGCGATCCCGCTTTATTGCTACTTCGACCCGCTGATGGGCGCCATGCAATTTGTCGAGTATCACCCCTGGATCGAGCGCTTCAACATTCATTACCATCTGGGTGTAGATGGGATCGCCATGCCGCTGATTCTGCTTAACTGCTTTACCACGCCGCTGGTGGTCATGGCCGGGTGGCAGGTGATAAACAACCGGGTGTCACAGTATATGGGGGCGCTTCTGATCATGTCCGGCATCGTCAACGGCGTATTTTCTTCGCTCGATGCGATTCTGTTTTACGTGTTCTGGGAGGCCTCACTGATCCCGATGTTTCTCATTATTGGTATTTGGGGCGGCCCCAATCGCGTGTATGCGGCAATTAAATTCTTTCTCTACACGCTGATGGGATCCTTGCTGATGCTGGTAGCATTCATTTATCTCTACACGGTTTCCGGCGGCAGTTTCTCGATACTGGATTATCACAAGTTGCCGCTGCCGCTGGCACCGCAGATTCTGATATTTATTGCTTTCCTGTTGGCATTCGCCGTGAAAGTGCCTATGTGGCCAGTGCATACCTGGTTGCCAGACGCGCATGTGGAGGCCCCCACGGGTGGTTCTGTGGTACTGGCGGCAATCTTGCTGAAACTGGGTGGTTACGGCTTTCTGCGTTTTTCCCTGCCGATCGTGCCAGATGCGAGCCAATATCTCTCTGGCATGATGATCACATTGTCGCTGGTTGCAGTGGTGTACATCGGATTGGTCGCGCTGGTGCAGGCGGATATGAAGAAGCTCATCGCCTATTCATCGGTATCACACATGGGATTCGTCACACTGGGTTTCTTCCTGTTCAACGCCTATGGGGTTGAAGGCGCAATGGTACAGATGATTTCACATGGCTTCATCTCCGCTGCGATGTTCCTGTGCGTGGGAGTGCTGTATGACCGGCTGCATTCACGCCAGATCGCTGACTATGGCGGGGTGGCCAACAAGATGCCGGTATTCGCCGCATTTTTCATGTTGTTTGCCATGGCCAATTCCGGCTTACCAGGCACCAGCGGTTTTGTCGGCGAATTCATGGTCATCATGGGCGCAGTCCAGGTAAATTTCTGGTATGCGTTCCTTGCTGCCACCACGCTGATTTTTGGTGCGGCATACACCCTGTGGATGTACAAGCGGGTGGTATTCGGTGCGGTTGCGAATCCCGGGGTGGAAGTACTGAAGGATATCAATCGACGTGAAATTCTTATTCTGACGATTCTGGCAGCGGTAGTGCTGTGGATGGGGGTTTATCCGCTGCCATTGACAGAAGTGATGCATACCACGGTGGATGATCTGCTGGCCCATGTGACCCGTGGTAAATTGTAGTTGGAACGAAATACGGTTTGCTCTATTTGAGGATGATAAATGAATTTTTTGCCGCCTGATCTCGCCCCCGCCTATCCGGAGATATTTCTTCTGGTAATGGTGTGCGTGGTGTTGCTGGCCGATCTTGCGGCGGGTGAAAAAAGACGTTACATCGCTTATCTGCTGGCGCAGGTTGCGCTGCTTGGTTGCGCGCTGATTACCTTTGTCACCTCTGCTCCCGGTGTAACTTATACTTTCTCCGGCATGTTCGTGGACGATGCCATGGCCGACATACTGAAGCTGCTAACCTATGTCACGGTATCCATGGTGCTGGTGTACTCGCGTGGCTATATCGCTGTGCGCGGCATGTTCAGCGGTGAGTATTTCAGCCTGACGTTGTTCGCTACCCTGGGCATGATGGTGATGATTTCCGCCAGCCATTTCCTGACCCTTTACTTGGGACTGGAACTTTTGTCACTCTCGCTCTATGCCATGGTCGCATTGCGCCGCGACTCAGTGGACGCTACCGAGGCGGCAATAAAATATTTCATACTGGGGGCACTGGCTTCCGGTTTTCTGCTGTATGGCATGTCTATGGTTTACGGTGCCACTGGCGCCCTCCATATCGCACAGGTCACTGCGGTAATTCAAAGTGGCGCGGCTGATTATACGGTGCTGGTAGTGGGACTGGTGTTCATCGTTGCCGGCATCAGCTTTAAGTTGAGCGCAGCGCCGTTTCACATGTGGGCACCGGATGTCTACCAGGGTGCGCCCACCGCAGTCGTACTGTTTATCGGCTCAGCACCCAAACTGGCAGCATTCGGCTTTGTCATGCGCTTGCTGGTGGAAGGTATGGGGGCGATGGCGGCAGACTGGCAGGGCATGCTCATCATTTTGGCGGTGATGTCCATGATCATCGGCAATCTCGCCGCCATTGCCCAGACTAATATCAAGCGCATGCTGGCGTATTCCACCATCTCACACATGGGCTTCATGCTGCTGGGGATTATCAGCGGGGATGAAAACGGCTACAGCTCATCCATGTTCTACATGGTGGTTTATGTATTAATGACCCTGGGTACCTTCGGCATGATTATGCTGTTGTCACGGGAAGGATTTGAAGCCGAAAAACTCAGTGACTTCAAAGGGCTCAACCGGCGTAACCCCTGGTATGCATTCATTACTTTGTTGCTGATGTTCTCGCTGGCCGGTGTTCCACCGGTGGTGGGTTTTTATGCGAAGCTGTCGGTGTTGCAGGCAGTGCTGAATGCGGGTTACATATGGCTGGCGGTGGTGGCAGTGTTATTCTCGCTGGTCGGCGCGTTCTATTATCTGCGTATCGTCAAGCTGATGTATTTCGACGAACCTGAAACTGATGCACCCATTCTGCCAGCGGGCGATGTCAAACTGCTGATAAGCGCGAATGGCCTGGCGGTACTCGCATTCGGCCTCTTTCCCCAGGCATTGATGGCACTGTGCGCTTACGCTATTCAGCAATCCATATAGCGCAGCAGCACCCGGCGGGGGTTGCATCTTTCGAATATCGCACTGCTAGAGCCTCAGCAAGCGCTTTGACTCTTTCAGTTTCAGGTAGTCTTGTGGGTGTCAATAAGGTTAATTCGACCCTGGCCTCTTTTATTATGCATGCTCGGAACCGTGTCTTAATCCCAGTCCTCACAGCCTTAATTTCAGGCTGTGGCGCCATGGTGCCGGTGGTAAAAATGGAGGACATTCCAGTGGAGCAACGCCGTGCTGTCAACGAAGTTGCTATCTACAACCAGATGCAACTCATTGGGCAAAAATTTAAGGTCATAAATATCGTCGAAGGAATATCTTGCAAGAACAAGCTATGGGATCACGCCGCGACGAAGAGCGATGCTATTTTCCAAGCTCGCTATTGGGCTCAGCAAATGGGCGCGAATGGGATCGCAAACGTGCAATGTGATAATCCTCGTGGTACTACGACAACCTACAATTGTTGGGAGAGTGTCACTTGCACCGCCGAGGCAATAAAATTTGAGTGAAGCCTTGCAAATGTTGGGGCGCTATTATGCAGATCGATGGGACTCGATTGATCTATGATTAAATCGCTTGTATAGCGCCATGTCGTTCATTTTCGAATCAGAAGAGCAGGGTCGAATTAACCTGCCTAACTTTACATTCACCCGGACTGGCGCAACAATTAAAGGGCCAGGCACGAATTACCCAAGCCCGAACAAATCGCGCAATTCCGCATTGCCTAGATTGCCTATCCAGTTTTCGCCTATGCCAACGGTCAGATCGGCGAGTTGCCGCTTGGAACGGATCATGTCGTTGATGCGCTCTTCGAAAGTGCCACGGGTAATGAAGCGGTGCACCTGCACGTTTTTTTGCTGCCCGATACGGTAGGCTCGGTCAGTGGCCTGGGACTCGACTGCCGGGTTCCACCACAAATCATAATGGATCACGCTGGATGCCGCCGTGAGATTCAGCCCCGTGCCGCCCGCTTTCAGTGATAGAAGGAATACTTGCTCGGTGCGGTCGTTCTGAAATTTTTCCACCATCTCATCGCGCTTCGTGCGTGAGACCCCGCCGTGCAGGAATAGCGGGGGTGATCCATAACGTTCCGCCACCCAGCTTGACAACAGTTTGCCCATTTCACGGAATTGGGTAAACACCAGCACTTTTTCATGGCTGGCGTGGATGGTTTCGAGCGGGTCGAGGAACAGCGCGGCCTTGCCGGAAAGAGCCGCATCGTTCTTGCCCTTCTTCAGGTATTGGGCCGGATGGTTGCATATCTGTTTCAGTGCCAGGATCATTTGCAATACCAGCCCTTGGCGCTTGAAAGTGTCGGACTCGCCGTTGATCACACGCAGGCTTTCGCGCACTACCGATTCATACAGGGCAACCTGTTCCTTCGACAACTCGCAATACTGATCCTGTTCGATCTTGTCCGGCAGGTCGTTGATGATGCTCTTGTCGGATTTGAGGCGGCGCAGCAAAAACGGTGCGGTTACCTTGCGAAAGCGCTGCACGGCGTGCTGGTCATGGTGGCTCTGTATCGGAACTGCAAACTCCTTGACGAAATGGCTGAGGTTGCCCAGGTAGCCCCGGTTGGCAAAATCCATGATGCTCCAATATTCGGAGAGGCGATTCTCCACCGGGGTGCCGCTCATGGCGATGAAGGTTTGCGCCGGGATGGCCTTGATCGCCTTGCCCTGCACCTAAAAACCGTACACTCTACCCCGTCCAGCTGCCGGATCTAGGATCATACGCAACTCGCTTATACTGGGCGATATGCAAGGAAATATTTTTTGTGAATAACGAAGTATTATGACGAAATCCGGATTTTTAATAGTGGCCTGAAGTTGAAGACTCATGTTGAAGACTCATGAAACTTGCGACCATCGCCATTCTCCTTGCCGCTGCACTGGCAGCTTTTCCTGCTTATGCCGGAGAAGTTGATGCTGCAGCTTTCGTCACCGCACACAACAAGTGGCGTACCGCAGCAGGAGTGACAGAGAAGCTAAGTTACTCGCCAACTCTGGCACTGTCTGCCCAAGCCTGGGTTGATACCCTGAAACGGACCAATCATTGCCGGATGCGCCATAGTAAACCGAATGGTCAGTACGGTGAAAACCTTTACTGGGCTAGTGCGCGGGCATGGTCTGACGGACGCAAGGAGTTACAAAAAATATCGCCTGAGCAAGTCGTGAATAGTTGGGGCAGCGAGAAGGCGGATTACGACTACGCCAACAATCGCTGCACACCTGGAAAAATGTGTGGTCATTACACGCAGATGATCTGGCGTATCACCACGACGGTAGGCTGTGCAATGGCAGTATGCGAGGATACTCAGGAGCAAGTATGGGCGTGCCAATACCAGCCAGCAGGAAATCGGATAGGCAGGAAGCCCTATTGAGTATTTACTATCTGGGCGTGAGTCCTTTTATACACAGCTCGATTATTATGCTGAAGTCATGATCTGTTTTCACAGGTCGGACGGAATGTAATTTCAATTTGTATAGGCTCAATGACCTGGGGCTGGTAAGCGACCGAGTAACCGGAGAGCGAGCAAGACAGTAAGCGGGAGATAAATGAGAATCCCCGTCATTCCTTGAAGAGATTCGCCGATCCAGAAAGTCACGGCGAGATTAAAAATCAGTACACCAAAATAGAGCCCGCAACCGAGGAGTATATATCTGGTCACCGATTCGGTAGCAGGGAGGTCCGTCTGGGAAAGCTTGCGATCCAGGGGGAGATAGATCAGTAACGCAAGCAGGCTGACAGTAGCCCAGCCGATATAGTTGGCTATTGGGACACCAAAGTGTATGCCGGGATCGGGGTAGTAATAAATTTTGCCAAGAAACCAGCGATCACCACGGATCGTAACCGGATCGATGATGATATCGATAAACGTGAAAAAAAGGGTCGTGAGCAGCACGATGGGCCAGCTTGTTCTCACAGCAAGAGGGAACTGCATGCGGATTATGCCGATACCGAGACTGGCGCCAGCTGCGGGTAGGAGAAAGGCGAGGGCCATGCAATAACTTGCAAATAGAAGAAACACGAACGACAGAGAATCCATAAAAGGGATGTCCGCGATATACAACTCTTGGCCGATCGTCGAACCGGTGTAGAAGTACCAGCCAAATGGAATGCCAGTGCGCGTAGAGGAGAACTCGCATATAAATGCCACAATCCACGTGATTGCCATGAAGTATCCCGTCCGCCGCCAGCCGATCAGATGACTCGCTATGAATAGGAAAACAGCGAGAAACACGAAAACATAGGGGCGAAAGATAACTGTCTTGAGCAGAAGGTCAAAAAATTCCATCAGTTTCGGATGCCGAGTATAAGGTGCCTATGGTTAGATTACTCTAGCATAAATTTTAGCTAATAAAATGTCAGCGGATCAGAATCATTTTAGAACTAGCCTGCTCGATCAAACCCCTGCAAGGCAGCACAGGCTAAATCGTAGATCCAGGACTGCCACAGAAAACCCCAGATGAATTGCCAGTAAGGTAGTAAGGGCTGCCCCGACTACCGAGGCGCAACCGTTGATCGCCCATGCCCAGGGAATGGTGTCCTGGCTGCATATGCCGGCCGCATCATGCCGACAGGGAAGGGTATTCCCATGCACACCGCCATTGGCGTGATCAGCGTCACGGAGATTATTATTTTTGCCGCATCGGGTAAATGGATCAGCGCTTGAAACAGGCCCGGCGGATGACCAGGTAGAGGAGCGATAAGGCACCCATCACCATTACCGCCAAAATGGCATATCGACTGTTTGCCATTTTCTTCTGCCACCGTTCGGTAAGCCAGCTTCCCGCAGCGGCAAATACTAGAAATGCACACAACACGGTCGCCACCGCGTATAAGGGATAAGCCAAAAATAGTACAAATGCCATCAGCATCGCCATTAAAAGTATCAGAGAAAGTCACAATATCTTCTTTGCTTGCAAGGCATCGCTCACCCGTTGTTGCAGCTCACTTGCTGGTTCTCGTGCAGTATCGAAAACGATTGCAATGGCACGTTCTTCAGCTTCCAGCGGTTCCTGCGTTTCAAGTTGATGCGCGAGCACCTTAAGAGTCGCCTCTGAGGCATCCTTGGCTGCACGTGTGCGCTGCAGCAGACGTCTGCGTAATTCCTCATTTTCAGCTAGACAACTCACTATGACGAAGGGGATATTCCGCTGTTGCGCAAGCTGGTGAAAACTGTCTCGTTGCCAGCGTTGAAGAAATGTTGCATCGACGATAGCTACGCAACCGGCATCAAGGATGAGACCAGCCAAGCGCCGCAGCTCCTCATACGTGGCTCGCGTCGTCGATTCGGCATAGATGCCGCCACACACCTCCGAGTCGCTTTTTGAAAACGGCGCAATGTGCTGTATCCGTTTGCGCTCTATATCCGAGCGTACCCGGATGGCGCCAAGCTCCTCCAGCAGTAATTGCGTCACGGTTGTCTTGCCAGAACCTGACAGTCCATGCGTGATGATCAATCCGGGTCTCGGCGGTGCGACAACCTTGCTTGCATAGCCGGTGTAGGCTGCATAAGCATCAAGCGCCAGTTTTTTATCCCGAGCGTTCAGATGAGACTGAGAGGCACGAATGCGTGACACTTTTGCCCGTACCATAGCGCGATAGATTTGGTAATAACTCAGCAAACACAGGCCCGCATAATCACCTGTTTCCTGCAGATAGGCATTGAGGAATCGCCAGGCGAAATCTGGCCGGTCATGCTCATCCAAATCCATGACAAGGAAGGAGATCTCGTTGATGACGTCAATCCAGCGCAGATTGGGATTGAATTCGATGCAATCAAAGATCTGGATTTCTCCATCCACCAGCGCGATATTGCCAAGATGCAGGTCTCCGTGGCACTCGCGGATGAAGCTGTGTCTGTGCCGCTGCGCGAAGGTTAGTAGCAATGCTTCATGCTTTGCGCAACTCCATGCTTCAAGCATAGCGAGGGAATCACATTCGATGGACGGATCGAGTAAAGTGCGGATATGCACGAAATTCTGGCGCATTGCCGACTCGATGCTGGATGCACTGCCGTATTCCTGATTGGGTTGAGCACATTCAATGCGTTGATGGAAAGCGGCAACGGTGGTTGCAATCGTATCAATATGCTCGGCAGTCAACCAACTGCGGCAGAGAACGCGATCCAGCAGTCCATCTTGCGGGAATTGGCGCATTTTCACTGCGAATTCGAGCACATCTGATTTGGTGCCGAGCTTTGGTTTGTGCGGTGTACCGCCAATTGGGACGACGCTCAGGTAAAGCTTGGGTGCGAGCCTGCGATTTAGCCGCAACTCCTCTTCGCAGAAGAACTGGCGTAGTTTCAGTGTTGTAAAATCGAGGAAGCCCAAGTTGACCGACTTTTTGATCTTGTAGGTGTAAGGTCCTGTCAGCAGAACAAAGGAGATATGGGTCTCGATCAATGTTATTTTCTCGACAACGTGCGGATAGCATGTCGGATCAAACAATGCGTGGATGAGAACCTCCTGTTCCCACGCTTGGCTAGGGGCAGTCTGGGGGGTATCCATGGAAGAGATTAAGCGGCTGATTGTGGACTGTGCGGTGGGCTCCGCAGCCCCGCTCAATGAATAATAGGATCAATATTACATTCCAATTTATCATAGGTAGCCTCTATCTTTTACCCGATCCGGGTATCAAGATTCTGCCGGTATCTCGGGATACAGAGCCAATCATCTACTTCTCCTATGACTCTCAAATCCAGTCATATAGACAATAACGCTTACATCAGTCAATACTCTGTTTTATAGGACAGGCTCGCCAAACATTCAAGGTCAGTCAGTGGACAGCGACGACGATCTCAATCAGAGCTAAATCTGCTGCCTGGATTAATATACTGTCGGGTCTATATAATCGACCTAATCCCAATTCCATTTCATCAGTGATACTTCGGTGATATCCTCATTCGCACCTGGCTGTACTATTCGCCTAGAAGGAAACACCTCCTGAAGGTGTAATGTCTGCGGCATTCATTCGTCATCGTCCCATTTCATTTTCAAACTGGGGTTAGAATAAGCCGCACTCAATGCCTGACTGCAAAACCCCGGATGCGGTCTATACTGTGAATGTCATAGACTTATAATGAGCAACTAAAGTTATAGAGCTGGTACTTCTGCTGCTGAATTTGAATGCCAGGCCTTCTTTGGATTTTGTATAGGAGGTTACTTTGAAGAAGATTTCTGTTATTGCTGCTATGGGATTGTGCCTTGTCGCTACTGCTGTGATGGCAAGTGATAGTGATGAGCGCCGAGTTCTGCTCATGACCGAGATGCAGCGAAACCATATCCTTGTTGAGATGCGAGCGCTACTGGCGGGAACGCAAAATATTCTGCACGCACTTGCTGTAGATGACATGGCGGCAGTGGCCCGACATGCACGTCCGCTTGGTACGGGCATGACACATAAGGGTGAAGATCACCTGCAAGCGGTGCTGCCAAAGGAGTTTATGCAGCTTGGCATGTCGGTGCATAAGGATTTTGACCAGATAGCGACTGATGCAGAATCCTTGAAAAATTCCAGGCACACATTGAAGCAATTGAGTCAGTCTATAAACAAGTGTGTTGCCTGTCATGCGGCTTATCAGATTCGTATTACGAGCCAGCCCATAAAATTGGATGCTCAATCCATACAGCATAAGCATTGAGGTCTCTGAGCTCGGTGCTTGACCGAAAAACCCAGAATGAGGTCTACTACGGATATCCATCCAGTCCGTAATGTGCAGCCGAGGCCGGAGTCGCTAGAGTTGCACTTGGATAGTGCAGATTTCTGTCCCAATAAACGGGGTTGCTTCCATCTTGATGCCAGAGAATCAACGCAGTGATCCTTCAATGTCGTTACGCCGGGTAACCGACGAGCATGGCGTGCCATATTTGTTGCTTGCTGGTAACTGCACTTTAGCTGCGCTGGAGCAGCGGTTGCGGATGTTATCCGATGAACTGACTGGCTACGCTGCTAATCCGGAATTGCACTGGGATTTAACCGGAATCGAGCAGATAGATGATGCTGGCGCAGTGCTGCTGTGGCAGGCTTGGGGTGCACGTCGCCCCACGCATTTGCTGCTGCGGCCTGAACAGGAGAGATTATTTATCCGTTTGGGGAAAGCACCACCGCTTCCCGTACTTCCCCCACATGATTTGTTGTGGCCGGTTACGTATCTGGGAAGAATCGTTTTACTGCTGTGGGAGCATTTGACCGGCATAGTCATACTGGCAGGTCAATTGTTGCTGGATATGAGGTATCTGGCCGGGCATCCTACACGTATTCCCTGGCGTGAAATTTCTGCCAACCTGTTTCGTACTGGCGCGCAGGCGCTGGGCATTACTGCGCTGGTGGGGTTCCTCATCGGTGTTGTGTTGAGCTATCTTTCTTCCAAACAGTTGCAGATGTTTGGCGCAGATATTTTTATCATCAACATTCTGGGCATGAGCATTATCCGTGAACTTGGTCCGATGCTGGCGGCAATCCTGGTAGCAGGACGCTCCGGGTCTTCCATGACCGCACAACTGGGCGTGATGCGGGTGACTGAAGAACTGGATGCATTGACTGTAATGGGTATCCCTCACAGCTTGCGGTTAGTGTTGCCCAAAGTCATTGGACTTGGTATCGCAATGCCACTGCTAGTGCTGTGGACCAGCGCAATTGCATTATTAGGTGGCATGGTAGTTGCTGATCTGCAGTTAGGATTGAGTTACCACTTTTTTTTCAACAAGCTGCCAGATGCGGTGCCACTTGCCAATTTATGGTTGGGGCTGGGCAAGGGCGTGGTGTGCGGCATGATAATCGCACTCATTGCCTGCCATTTTGGTTTGCGGATTAAATCCGACACCGAAAGTCTGGGTGCAGGTACTACTAATTCAGTGGTGACTGCGATCACTGTTGTCATCATAATTGATGCAATTTTTGCCGTTATTTTCTCCGATGTGGGAATCAGGTAGGGTGATAATGGGATGGCGAACATAGACTGCATTGTCGAGGTTGAGGGGCTGCATAGCCATTTTGGTAGCCATGTGGTGCACGAGGACATCAATTTGTGTGTGCATCGCGGCGAGGTGCTGGCGCTGGTAGGCAGCTCCGGCAGTGGCAAGACTGTATTGCTACGGCAGATGCTAGGTCTGGAGACGCCGACACAAGGAGTAGTGCGGGTTTTTGGCCAGCCTGTACAGGGCACTAATCGTACCGAGTTGCAAAGAATACGTAACCGCTGTGGGATACTGTTTCAGAAGGGTGCCTTGTTCAGTGCACTATCGGTGTTTGACAATATCGCGCTGCCAATGCGCGAGCTACGCACGCTGAACGAGCGCATGATACGCGATCTGGTTATGCTCAAGCTCAAAATGGTGGAGATCGACGCGCAGCATGCGAGCAAGATGCCTGCCGAGCTTTCTGGTGGAATGGTCAAACGTATCGCGCTGGCACGTGCCATGGCATTGGACCCGGAGTTGCTGTTTTTGGATGAACCAACTTCCGGGCTCGATCCGGTACTTGGCGAAGGTTTTGTCAAGTTGATTCAGACATTGCGCTCCGAATTGACGCTGACCATTATCATGGCGACACATGATCTGGATACGTTGGCGGCACTGGCCGATCGAGTGGCAGTGTTGGCTGAGCAGCGCCTGTTGGCGCTGGGCAGTCTGCAGGAAGTGATCAACACCAACCATCCGTTCATGACTAAATTTTTTCGTGGTGAACGTGGCAAGAGGACATTGGGAAATAATGGCGATATTTTATAAGGAAGTATCATGGAAAATCGTGCCCATGCCCTTGTAGCTGGTTTGTTCGTAATTTTTCTGAGTGTGGCAGCGGCCACCACTGCCACTTGGTTTAGCGATGAAACCATGGTGCGTGACAGGTATTTGCTGGTGTCGGAAGTTCCGGTAACAGGGTTGAATCCCCAAGCGGCAGTCCGTTACCGTGGCGTGAGCGTTGGCAAAGTGGAGGATATCCGCCTGGATCCAAAAAATGCGCACTTTATCCTTATCCGCGTTGCTGTAGATCGAGATGTGCCGCTGACCAAAAATACCTACGCACAGCTGGGCTATCAAGGCCTGACGGGTCTAGCGTTTGTGCAGCTGAATGATGATGGCAAACATGTTGAACGAATGCAGACTGATCCGGATAGCCCTGCACGGATTCCGCTACGTCCTTCTGCCCTGGATAACATAGCCGATTCTGGGCAAAACCTGCTTAGCAATGCAAATGAACTGGCAGGGCGTCTGAATACATTGCTTAATGAACAGAATCAAGTACGCATCTCGCACATTCTGAAAAGCGTGGAGGGGGCAAGTGGCCGTTTTGATGGCATTGCCGACCAATTGGAACCGGGACTCAAGGCTTTGCCAGGACTGGCTGCTGAAGCCAGTATTACACTGAGACGTACTAGCCAGTTAATGACGGATATCAACCATATCGTGGTAAAAATAAATCAACAGGGAGGCGTTGTTGACAGCTTGTCCGATACTGCCGAAGAACTCTCGGACGTCATACCTGAACTGCGTGATGCAAGTCATGGCATCACGCGCAGTACGCACAGTGTGGATCGTTTTCTGCTGCAACTGCAAGAACAACCTCGTAGCCTGCTGTTTGGTAGACCACCACCGCCGCCAGGCCCGGGAGAAGATGGCTTTATGCCGCCAAAGGACATATCAAAATGAAAAAGATTCTTTTATTTATAATGGCGCTGCTCACAGGCTGCGCCATTGCACCCCATACCCAGATTCCGGTAGCAATGTATGATTTTGGTTTACAGTCGCCAACGGATGCCTCCTCTGCTTCTGTCATATCTGACCAACCACAACTGCGAGTAAGCCTGTTGGTAGCGGAGGCGACAGCTCCCATCGGGTTGAATAGCCAGACAATTCAGTATCGTTTGGCATATCACAATCCCACGCAGACACACAATTACGCCAATAGTCGCTGGGCTGCCGCACCCACTGCGCTGCTCACCCAGAAAATCAGAAGCCGTATCACCGCTGTCACTAATAACGGAGTGATAAGTGCTGGTGATGGTGTGCGGGCGGACTACACCTTGCGCCTTGAACTGGAAGAATTTTCCCAAGTATTTAATACCACCGAACAAAGCCATGCGGTGGTCAGATTGCGCGCCAGCCTAGTCGAGCGCGGCACTCGCACGTTGCTTGCCCAGCGCAGCTTCAGTATGGAACAGGTAGCTCCCACAGCCAATGCCACGGGTGCGGTCCACGCCTTGGCTGTGGCAAGCGACAAGCTGACCAGAGAGCTAATCGACTGGCTTGCTGCAAAGCTGGAGGAAGAGAAGAAAGCGGTAAAGAGAGATTGAGTCGAGGTGGTAATCCTCCGATTTTTGACTGAGCTTCCCCCAAAAAATAGTCTTCCAAGGGTGACGTACAATTAACGTTACTTTTTGGAGGAAGAAGATGCAAAAGATCCCGAAGCAGGAATATACGGCCGAGTTCAAGGAACGGGCGGTCAAGCATGTAAAGGAGGGGAAATCGATTGGCTTGGCGGCTAAGGAGCCTGGACTGGTAGAGCAAACGCTGCGCAACTGGGTAAAGTTGTCAGCGGCAGGCAAACTTGCTGGTGCGGGTATCAAGGTTGTCACACCGGAACAAATGGATTTATCCCCGTTACGTGCTGAAAACGTAAGACTGAAGCGAGAATGTGAAATCCTAAAAAAAGCCACGGCCTACTTCGCGAGAGATGTAGTGTGAAGTACGCCTGGATTGAGAAGCAACGAGAATTTCCTCTCGCTGAGGTATGTGCGATATTGGATGTCAGCTTGAGCGGCTATCGATCATGGCAACGTGGCGGCAAACCAAATCGCAAGCGGCTGACTGATACTCGGATGCTGGCGTTGATTCAATCTATCCATACCGAACTTAAGGGGATCTACGGTAGTCCGGGAATGATCCGAGAATTGCGTGACCGTGGCTTTCCGGCATCCAGGGAACGGGTTGAGCGCCTGATGCGAGAGAACGGCATTCACGCAAGGCACAAGCGCCGTTACAAGGTAACCACAGACTCCAAGCATAATCTGCCAATTGCGCCGAATCTACTGGATCGCAATTTCAACCCGGTCGCACCTAATCAGGTCTGGACGTCTGACATCACCTATTTATGGACAGACGAAGGCTGGCTGTATCTGGCTATCGTGCTTGATCTGTTTAACCGTGAAATAGTCGGCTGGTCGCTGAAACCACGTATGACTGCAGACATCGTTACAGATGCGCTAACGATGGCCTGGTTTCGCAAGAGACCGGCGGCAGGATTGATGCACCACTCAGATCGGGGTAGCCAATACGCCAGCCAAGTATTTCAGAGCAAGCTCAAGGAATACGGCATGATCTGCTCGATGGGTCGCAAAGGAAACTGCTGGGATAATGCCCCGACCGAAAGCTGGTTCAACAGTTTCAAGAACGAGCGAGTGCACGGGCTGCGTTATGAAACACGTGCAGAAATGACTGCCATGAGCTTTGAGTATATCGAGGTACTCTATAACCGAAAACGGCAGCACTCAACGTTAGGCTATAAGTCACCCATACGGTTTCTGGATGACTGGCTTATAGAGATTATCTGATTTATTGGTGCCGACACCAAGAGTCGAACTCGGGACCTTCTGATTACAAATCAGCTGCTCTACCAACTGAGCTATGCCGGCGTAGGTGCAATTATAGAGACTAGGAGCCGAGGGGGCAAACTTGAGAAGATGCGATGGAAAACAGCCTGGAATTATTTGATGATCTGAAAACGTTGCTTGCCGCTGCTGGAAGGCGAGGGAGAGTGTGGTTTGTTTGGATTCTCAGCAGTGGCAGTTTCGACTTGTACTGCATCTATTTCTGTTTCAAGCGGGAAGATCATACCTTGTGCGGTTTCCTTGGCGAATATCCCTTTGATTGCACGCATCGGCACTGATATCTCACGTGAGACGCCGTTAAATCGCGCAGAAAACTGAATCACATCGTTATTTAGTTTGAGGTGGTGTGCTGCGCTATGGCTGATATTGAGTGTGATCTCGCCATTATTTGCATATTCCATGGGAATACGGGTCTGGGTGTCTATTTGCACTGACAGGTAGGGTGTGAGATCGCTGTCTGTACACCATTCATGAATGGCGCGAATGAGATAGGGTTTGGTGGGAAGCTCTTTCACTTGCGCATGGCTTTCTCAGAAGCAGTCAATGCATCAATGAATGCTGGCCTGCTGAACAGACGTTCGGCAAATTTCAGCAGCGGTGCGGCCTGCTTGGGGAGCTGGATACCATAATGGTCCAACCGCCACAGCAGAGGTGCAATCGCCACATCAAGCATGGAAAACTCATCGCCCAGCATGTATTTTTGTTTGGTGAATACTGGCGCGATCATCGCCAAATTGTCACGCACTAGTCCACGTACTTTGTCTAACGTTCTCTGGTTGCCATGTTCGAGTGAATCGATATGGCAAAAAAGTTCCTGCTCGAAACGATGAAGGAATAACCGTGCGCGGGCACGCATTACCGGGTCTGCAGGCATCAACTGTGGATGTGGGAAGCGGTCATCTATGTATTCATTGATGATATTCGATTCGTATAGAATAAGGTCGCGCTCCACCAGTATCGGCACGCGGCCATGAGGAGTCATTACTGCCAGATCTTCAGGCCGACTGTGTAAATCGACATCAATAATCTGAAAATCCATGCCTTTCTCATACAACACGATACGGCAGCGGTGGCTGAATGGGCAGGTGGTGGCTGAATACAACGTCATCATGATTAATTATTTCCTGGCAAGACGCAGAGGATGAGAAATGGATAGTTAATGAATATCTCTCCAGTACTCATGCTTCAAAGCATAGGTCAATCCCAGCATACCGAATAGGAAGAGCATTACAATAATCCCCAGTTGTACCCGGTAGGCGGCCGCTGGCTCACCCAGGTAGACCAGATAGTTAACCAGATCGGCGATCTGCATATCGTATTCCGTTTTGGAAAGTGTGCCAGGCTTGCTCAGTTCCAGCCTTTTTACTTCATGTTTTCCGCCGTGACCATCATCAACCACTTCTACTTTAAGAAGTTGCTCTCCCTGCAACTGGTAAAACACATGAGGCATGGCAGCTCTATCGAACACCAGATTATTCCAACCAGTGGCGGTGGATTCATCACGATAAAATTGACGCAGATAGGTATAAAGCCAGTCGGCTCCACGGGAACGGGCGATCACCGATAGGTCTGGCGGAGGTACGCCGAACCATTGTTTGGCTTCTTTTTTCACCATGGCAGTGTGCATGAGTCCACCAGTTTTCTGCCCAGTAAAGATAAGATTATCGCTGATTTGCTTTTCGCTGAGTCCTAGATCGCGCAACCGGTTATAGCGCATATAGTCTGCACTGTGGCAGGTCAAACAATAGTTGACAAAGGTTTGCGCACCGCGTTGCAGAGAAAGCTTGTCGGTCGTCCGGATCGGTGCAGTATCAAGTTTTACTTCTATGCCAGCGGCAAATGTAGTGAGCGGAAGTAGACATAAAACGAATAAAATGTTTTTTATTTTTCTCATGTTGACACTCTTGTTGGCTCGGGTTTGGTTTTATCTATCTTGCTGTACCATGGCATAAGAAGAAAGAAAGCGAAGTAGACTACCGTGAATATTTGCGCTAGCGTCGTATATAGGGGTGTAGGAGTCTTTGTGCCCAACCAACCGAGAACAAAAACGCTAATGACGAAAAGTGTAAGCGCAGTCTTGAAATAAGGTCCTTTGTAGCGGATCGATTTTACCGGACTGCGATCCAGCCAGGGCAGCAGGCAGAAGATGGCGACAGAACCACCCATCAGTATGATGCCCCAGAGTTTTGCATCGATCCAGAGAAAGTTGACAGTGGCCGCTCGTAGCATCGAATAGTAGGGTGTGAAATACCATACTGGGGCGATGTGATCAGGTGTCTGCAATGAATTGGCAGGGACGAAATTGTTGTACTCAAGAAAATAGCCACCCATTTCAGGGGCGAAGAATATGATCCCAAAGAACACAATCAGGAAGCCTACTACTCCAACAATATCTTTCACCGAATAGTAGGGATGGAATGGAATTCCATCCACGGGAATGCCCGTCTTGGGATCTTTATTTTTTTTGATTTCAATGCCATCAGGGTTGTTTGATCCGACTTCGTGCAGTGCCAATACATGGACTACCACCAGCGTCAGCAGCAGGATCGGCAGTGTCACGACATGGTACGCAAAGAAGCGATTGAGCGCTGCATCGGAAAGCATGTAATCACCCATGATCAAGTCTTTCAGTGGCTCACCGATTACCGGGATGGCACCTACCATGCTCAGGATTACTTGCGCACCCCAGTAAGACATCTGGCCCCATGGCAGTATATAGCCAGTAAACGCCAGCATCATCAAGACAAAAAAGATCATCATGCCAATAAGCCACAGAAGCTCACGTGGCTTGCGGTAGGAGCCATACATCATCCCGCGGAACATGTGCAGGTAGACGACCACAAAAAACATGGAAGCGCCGGTAGAGTGCATGTAGCGGATTAGCCAGCCAAAATCCACATCACGCATGATGTATTCCACAGAGGCAAATGCCAGGCTGGCATCCGGCTTGTAGTTCATGGTGAGGAAAATTCCGGTGAGCAACTGATTTACTAGCACCAGCATCGCCAGGGAGCCAAAGTAGTACCAGAAATTAAAGTTTTTGGGTGCGTAGTACTCGGAAAGATGTAACTTCCATTTGGCAGTTACAGGCATGCGAGCATCTACCCAGCCCATCAATGAAGTCATGCGCTTACCCATTTTATGCGGCCTCCTTGCTGTCAGCCCCAATTAGCAAAAGGCTTTCGCTCAAATATGTGTGGGGTGGAATAATCAGGTTAGTGGGCGCGGGCAGGTTTTTGTAGACACGGCCTGCAAGATCAAATTTGGAGCCGTGACAGGGGCAAAAAAATCCTCCTAGCCAATCGGCGCCCAGATCTGCTGGAGCAATATCTTTACGAAATATTGGGGAGCATCCCAAGTGAGTGCAAACCCCTTCTGTTATCAGAATCTCTGGTTTGATCGAGCGCGTTGCGTTCTGCGCATATTTTGGTTGCATCTCTCTTTCTGATTTCGGGTCGGCCAACTGGGCTTCGAGTTTGGCGAGGCTAGTCAACATATCAGGTGTGCGTTTCAATACCCACACAACCTTGCCGCGCCATTCCACGGTCAGCAGCATGCCTGGTTCAAGTTTGCTGATGTCAACTTCAACCGGAGCACCAGCTGCTTTGGCTCTCTCACTTGGCATCATGCTCATGACGAAGGGTGTTGCCCAAGCGACGCATGCGACCCCGCCTGCCACCGAGGTTGCTGCAACTAGGAAACGCCTCCTGCCATTCATTTCGTTTTTGTTCTCAGTATCTGCCATATTATGCAGTTCCCCCCGCAGTTCCATATTTTTTAAATAACAAATTTGAATAACGCGTAAGTTTATCACAATGTGTATTGTGAAATAAATCCCAAATACAAAACATTTTTCTTTAACAATCTCCTTTAAACCCCCCTCCGTCACCCCCCTCAAATTTCTTGACAGACGGTTAGCTGAAGAGTTAGGCTACGCGGGTCGTTGGAGTGGGCTATTCCGGGACGCTGGGAATAGCGGCACGACCA
>VFJL01000080.1 GCA_009886095.1 Nitrosomonadales bacterium
AGAGGCCAGCGGGAGCGTGTCTGGTCGTCCGGGTTGGGGATGGTTAGGCGCAACCATTCCGTCGAGGCATAGCTCCATAAGCCCGTCAGATTAGCCAATACACTGTTGAGATCGGCAAGGCCATGCTGTGCCAGCACCTCACCCCTGAATTGAAACTCTACGCGCCAAACAGGTTCGCCGGGCATCCATCCGGCGGCCTGCCATATTGGAATGAGATCAGTACGATCACTTTCAGCGATCTCCAGCAGCTTGTTATATAGACGGCAAGCCATAACCCCACCCAGACCAATCGTCCAACCTGTGAATTTCTCATTAACCGCATAGGCGGCAATATTCTTGCCTCGAGTGACCCATGCCTCACGCCCCCACGATTCCATATCTTCATACGAGACAAAGTCAGCGCACAGGTCGAGACGGCTCACATGTGCCCAGTTCGTTAGCGTGCCTAGCTCATACAGGATTTCATGCAGGTGCGCTTCTGCTTCCTTTGGTGTAACGCTGGATAAATACCGAGAGGACAGCTTCACATAGGCCATAGGAAGCATCTTGCCGCTTCTGGATAGCTGAATACGAAATGCACCATCTTCCAGCACAAAGGGGAACACCGACGAGCCTTTATCCTTGACCTCGAAGATATGACCGGCGATGGCGTATTGCGCGAGGGCTTGCTGATCGGCCTCAGTATGCTGTGCGAGCTGCTTGAGCTTGATTAAGCGTTCCTGCACCTCTGGAAAGAGATCGCCTTGATAGGACAAATACAGGCTATCCACCCCAAATCTTAGGAGTTTGAAGTAATCATTATTATCATTATTGCTGGTATGAGTGTCTCTGTTAGTAAGCAACGACACCTTTTTGTCCTTGCCAGGCTCCCGCCCATCCGGTACGCGCTGCGCGCGCTTCCGGCCAGCCGGTCGCTTGGCTGCGGTTTCAGTAGGTTTACTGCCAGGTGAACTTGCTTGAACGTTTAAATCAGATTGATGAGACATTTCGTAAACTCCTAATCGTCGGCAGGTACGCGAAATGCGCACTGCACCGGATATGGAATTTATGCCTCAAGAACCTGGAACTCGACGCACTGAAAAAGATTTTCAGGGAGTGGACACAATGCCGCGTTTCTGGAATTGGCGATATTCCTTGATACGCTTTGATAAGTATTTTACTTCTTGAATACGGTTTTCCAGGCCGCCCACACCAACTTCATCGCATATAGCAAGAATCTCACGATGCTTTAGTTGCTCAAGCCATCCTGTGGCGTCAAGTGTTGAAAGGGTAAGCCATAAGGTTTTGTACCGAATTTTCCCATGATACGGAGCCATGCTAACGCGATATGAAATGCGGTCATAAAAGTCGCTATCGCCTTCCAATTGAGCACGTGCAAACCGTTCGCGAAAATATGGAAACTCAGTAAGAATACGGCGGTCAATTTGAACTGCCTTGACGAAGGCTACATCACTTCCTGCAACCGCTTGAGCAACGAGCGAGGTCAGCTTCTCGCCATGCACCATGACAGATAAGTTTTGGAAGAAGGTGGCAAAAAAAGACAGGTAAAAGTGTTGAGCAAATTTGATCGCTTGCTTTTGCTCTTCATCCGGCAAGGCTAAGAACGCTTTTCGGGCAGCCTCCTGCTCTTCCGGTGTTTTGGGGATATAAATTTGATCTATTGTCTCCGAAATAGAAGAGACGGAAGTATTAACAAATTCACCAAGCTCCTCTGGTGTTGCGGCATCAGCCTCAGAGCAGAAATCTTTTATTTCTTCATCAGTCATGAACCCCTTCAGGAAAATGGTGACAATAGCTTGCTCATTGGCATACAGAAGCGGGTAACTTTCAATCTTGAGATTAGTGATTACGTTTGCTAGATAGGGGGGGAAGCGAAACCAGCCCTGTTTAGATTCAATTTGGCGCAATAACCATTCCGCGTCTGGTATCGAGAAACGTAAGGAGTCAACGACAGAATCGAGTGAGATTAGGACTGACAAAGTCATTCACTTTATGTTGAGAATTCGATTAAATTGATCGCTACAAAGGGACGTCCATCCAGAGCAAATCTGCTCAGGAACTGACTGTGCGTCTTTTCACGGCGGAACATTCTCGGTGGCTGAGTGTTTCAAGGAGAGCAGGAAATTCTGCACATGGATGAACATCCATGAAGCAGTCCCGCTACCCTAGTTTCCCTTAGGCCGGTGACTTTGCGTCCTTACCTTTCAGTAAGTTTGCCGAGTAATTGCAAGTTAGCCGATTTTTTCGAATCGGTCAAATATTCCTCAATGGATGACTGGGATAGAAAGAGATGCAGTGATCTGTGCTAGAAGAAATAAATCTAGTCACTGGTTGGTTGTTTTTCTGCTGTCCGGAAAGACTGTAGACGACACAGTGTGTTTACTGGAATTGGTAGAGTCCTTATTCTAGAGGAATAATTCCTTCCAACGTAGCGAAACACGCATTCCTTGCGGTCGTCAGAAAGTCACGGAAATAAGGGCGGGATGCCGTTTCCTTGAGCGTCGATGCATAGAGATTACTCCATAAGCCATTGGCACCGATCCGGCGAGCAATCACGTAATCGTGGTCAACGTAGCTTTTGATCCCCCAGCTAGGTAACGCTGCGATACCCCGATGGCTCGCCACCAGTTGCAGGATGGCAACAGTCAGCTCTGCTGTGCGCCGTTGAGGATAAATACCGGCGGGCTTTAATACCTTTCGGATCAGATCGATGCGCTCTTCCGGCACCGGATAGGTAATCAGTGTCACATCGGCGAAATCTGTTGCCTGCAATATGCGTTTTCCGCGCAGCGCATGTTCCGGTGCCAGCACTGCGAGAATCTCAAAACGAAATAACGAGTGATGAACAATACCTCGCTGCTTTTGACACTCTGAACCAATAACCACATCCGCTCCGCCTTCCTCCAGTAGTTTAATGGGGTCACTGTGAAATCCGGAAACCAGATCCAGCTCCACTTCCGGCCAGTGCTGGCGGAATGCATCCATAATCGGCATCAACCAATCAAAGCAGGTGTGGCATTCCAGCGCAATGCGCAGACTTCCCGATGTTTGCTGTGAGATTCTTGCGAGATCCCGTTCGGTTGCTTGAATTTCTTCCAGCACTTTGCCGGAAAGCGACACCAGACATTTCCCAGCTTCAGTGAGTTCGATGGATTGGCCGCGTCGCTGAATTATCGGCAACCCATAATGGGTCTGTAGAGCCTTGATCTGATGGGAAAGTGCGGACTGGGTGAGGTGCACGCGTTTGGCAGCAAGTGACACGCTGTTGGTTTCGTGCAACGCAGTAAGAGTGCGGAGATGACGCAATTCAAGCATGATTATGAATATCATTCATTAATAATATAGAAACTTTCATTTGATTCATAACCTAGTCTGCCACACAATTGCCGCTTACTGCAACTGGATGATAATTGGGGGCGAGCATGGCACTAACACACAATCTGGGTTTCCCACGGATCGGCGCACGGCGAGAGCTGAAGCATGCACTAGAAACATACTGGCGCGGCGACATCAGCAACGGACAACTGCAGGCGACAGCGGCGGAATTGCGAAAACAGCATTGGATTGTGCAACGGGATAGTGGTATTGATCTGATTCCGGTGGGCGATTTCGCGCTCTATGATCAGATGCTGAACATGACAGCTCTACTTGGCGCAGCACCCACCCGGTTCGATGCAGGTAATGACGAAATCGGACTGGATCTGTATTTCGCGATGGCGCGCGGAAATACCAATCAACCGGCGATGGAAATGACTAAATGGTTTGACACCAATTATCACTACATTGTCCCAGAATTTGATGTGCACACCAGATTCCGTATCGCTTCATCGCAGCTTTTTAAGGAAGTGGCCGAAGCCAAGACATTAGGTATTTCACCGAAAGTGGTGCTGATCGGTCCGCTGACTTACCTGTACCTTGGCAAGGAAACCAAGCCTGGTTTTAATCGCCTAGATTTATTGCCGCACCTGTTACCGGTTTACCGCGATATTTTGGTTCAGCTTACGTCTCTTGGCGTGGAGTGGGTGCAGATTGACGAACCGGCACTGGCGCTTGATCTAGACGACACATGGCTGAATGGTTTGGATCGGGCATACACTGCCTTGCATGGCACTGGAACAAAACTACTACTTACCACTTATTTCGAGGCGGTGGACACTCATGCGGCACGCTTGAAAAAGCTGCCGGTGAATGGCTTGCATATTGATTTGTGCCGAGCACCGCAGCAACTCGACATCTTTCTTACCGATTATCCCACTGACAAGGTGCTGTCGCTGGGCGTCATTGATGGGCGTAATGTATGGCGTGCCGATCTGGCGCAGCCGCTGGCGATCCTCTCGCGGGCGCAGTTGGTCTTGGGTGAGCGAATCTGGGTCGCGCCGAGTTGCTCGTTATTGCATTGCCCGGTGGATCTAGAACTGGAAACCCAGTTGGATGGCGAGATCAAAAATTGGTTGGCGTTCTCGGTGCAGAAGCTGAAGGAGGTGTCGATTCTCGGACAAGGAGTGAATCAGGGAGAGCACACAATACATGAGGCGCTGACAGCCTCCACCCAGGCAAGGAAAGAACGTGCACAATCCCCACGCATACACAATCCGGTGGTGCAGGAGCGCTTGCAAGGCCTGTCGAAGGATAATGGCCGGCGTGTCAGTCCATTTGCAACACGGCAGGTTCTGCAACATCAGCGGTTTCAGTTGCCGTTGCTGCCAACTACCACCATCGGCTCATTTCCACAGACACCCGAAATTCGCCAGGCGCGCGCCGCTCACCGCAAAGGTGAGCTGGGTAACTTGCAGTATCTGGAGGCAATGCGTGCCGAGATTCTGCTGGCGATAAGAAAACAGGAGGAGATCGGGCTGGACGTACTTGTGCACGGAGAAGCCGAGCGCAATGATATGGTGGAGTATTTCGGCGAGCAATTGTGGGGCTATGTTTTCACCGAGAATGGCTGGGTACAAAGCTATGGTTCCCGGTGCGTAAAGCCGCCGATTCTCTATGGCGATGTTTATCGGCCCGAAGCGATGACAGTGGACTGGATTCGTTATGCCCAGAGCCTAACTGCAAAACCGGTCAAGGGTATGTTGACAGGGCCGATCACCATGCTGATGTGGTCATTCGTGCGTGATGATCAACCACGGTCAGTTACAGCACTGCAAATCGCCCTGGCAATTCGCGATGAAGTCATCGATCTGGAGCGGGCTGGTATCGGCATTATTCAGATCGATGAACCGGCATTTCGCGAGGGGTTGCCACTGAAAAAATCGGATTGGGCCGAATATCTGCGGTGGGCAGCGACAGCATTCCGTATATCCAGTTCGGGAGTTAAAGACGATACGCAGATACACACCCATATGTGCTACTCGGAGTTCAACGATATCCTGCCAGCCATCGCCGACATGGATGCGGACGTGATCACCATAGAAACCTCGCGCTCGCGCATGGAATTGCTGAGTGGCTTTGGCCAGTTCAGATATCCCAACGAGATCGGTCCCGGCGTTTATGATATTCATTCACCGCGGGTTCCTGGTGCCGGAGAGATGCTGGAGTTGTTGGAGAAGGCTTGTCATGTCATCAATCCACGGCAACTGTGGGTCAATCCGGATTGTGGCCTGAAAACCCGTGGTTGGCCGGAGACCGTCGCAGCACTGGAGAAAATGGTTGGAGCCGCGCGACTGTTGCGCACCAAGCTAGCGACTGCGTAAAACAGAATCTGCTAACCCGAATAGGAAAAATTAACCATGACTACCAATGCAACGCTCAAGCAAAAGATCGACTCCATCATTGCTGCGCGGAGTCTGCTCAAGCATCCTTTTTATGTGGCCTGGACCCAGGGTAAACTGTCCAAGGAACAATTGCGTCAATACGCGGAACAATATTTTCATAATGTGCTGGCCGAGCCGACTTATCTGAGCGCAGTGCATTTCAACACGCCTCACATGCACACCGAAAACAACAGCGGCGACATCAGCGTGCGGCAGGAAGTGTTGAAGAATCTGATCAGCGAAGAACATGGCGAGAAGAATCACCCCGCGTTGTGGAAGACTTTTGCGTTGGCGCTAGGTTCCAGTGACAAAAGCCTGGCCGCAGCGGCCGCATTGCCGAGCACGGCCAGGCTGGTCGAGACGTTCCGGGATATCTGTCTGAACCAGCCGTTCTATGCAGGCCTGGCAGCGCTGCACGCGCTTGAATCACAGGTACCGGAGATTGCTGCGGTAAAGATAGACGGACTGTCCAGGTTTTATGGCATGAAAGATCCTGACAGTTACGAATTTTTCACGGTGCATCAGGAAGCCGACGTGCATCACTCACAGGCGGAATGGGCGTTGATCAAGCGTTTTGCCGACACCCCGGAAAAGCAGGCCGAGGTGCTGGCTGCAACAGTTCAGGCTTGCGATGCGCTGTGGGGATTCCTGGATGGGGTCTACGAGAACTATTGTGCGGAGCTCGACTGCGAACGTAAGGAAATAGTGATAGTGCACTGAGGAAGTCCTCCACATAGGTAAGCAAAGATGTAATCCCGTGGTGACTTTCTGGTGAGTTGAGGGGTAAACACTTGACAAAACAGTACAGAATAAGGAACGGGCGGCACAATTACAGTTAATAAAAACAACGAGTTGTAGCGCCAAGAGCAACTACGAACCAAGGGGTCGGCGATTCGAATTCGTCCGGGCGCACCATCAAAACAAGGGGTTAGAGAAATCTAACCCCTTTCTTTTTCTGCTGGCTAGCAGCCTTCCGGTCGATCAAACTCGCGTTTCCGTGACCCTGTGTCTGACAGGCTGCTAGTCAGTGTTTTGCCAGCAGAGATGGTTGCTACTCAACTGGCAGCAATATTGCGGTTTCGACAGTCGCGTGTAATGCCCTTACCCCATAAATAATATTTTTTAAATCGTAAAAGAGAATATTATGGCCTCCAAAATTTGTACGAACCATAGAGGAGAGGAAGCGTGCTTATAAACAAAAAGATTTTGTTCGTGTCGATGGCATCGGTAGTGATCTTTGTCGCCATTTTTGCATTGTCGAAAACAGCTGCTGCGAATGTCTGGTCTGCGGCTGAGCGCATGAGTTTAATCACGGCTACGTGCTCCTCAGGGGAGGAGCAGCACCCGGAACTAGCTCGCTTGCATAATAAGATCGCGGACGCCAGCAGTCTCAATGAGGCGCGTGCCCTCGCACTAACACCGACAGCAGCAGCGATCGATGCGTTGAAGAGTGCTCGCTCTATTATGCCTTTTAGCAATGATCTGCGTTTGGCTGAGGTCCGACTCGCCGACATGTACTCACGTATTGATGCCGCTGATACGTCGAGCCAGGTTGCGAACGAGTTTTCCGGCATGATGCTTGCCAAATTGGATAATGACAAAGCCGCCACATTAAAAGTAGGCAAAGTCGGATGTGACTATTCAACGGGAGATGTAATCGCCATCGTGGTCGGGTTGATTCTGGGCATCATTCCTGGGTTGATCATGCTGATTGTGCTCTGTTGATGTGCTTGATGGTTTCTTCCTGGTGCGTTTCCGCTTGTAGCGAAAGTCTATGACCATTGAGCCGCGAGTTCAAATTCGAAGTGCAACTCTTGACTAACCCGGCAAAAGACGCTGGGCAAGTCATTGGTTATGTCGAGCTACGCTGCATTCTTTGATAAGGATGAACAGTTGGTGGTAGCCAGTTCAGCGGCGTTTTTATTCAGGTACTCAAGACTTGAGTACGTATATTTTCTCAGCCCGGTGACCATCCCCCACCCAAGGCTTTGTAGAGCTGCACAACCGATACCAGATGAAGGCGACGAGCGGTGGTGAGTGTGGATTCTGCCGCAAACAGATTGCGTTTGGTAGTGAGTACCTCCAGATAGCTCGTAATGCCTGCCTGGTAGCGTAGATTGGCCACCTGTAAAGCTGAGTGGAGGGCTGTAACCCGATCCTGTTGCGCCTTGCGCTGATCTTGTGCCGTGCGCACCGCTACCAAGGCATCTTCAACTTCCTTGAAAGCTACCAGAATAGTTTGCTCGTATTGGGCCAACACCTTCCTTGCTTGGGCCTCAACTGCTCGTTGTTCATGCCCCAGAGTTTGCGCATTTAGTAATGGGCCGGCCAGCCCGATCCCCCCCACTCCAAATTCGCTACGAGAAGTCAGCAGGTTTGCCAGTCTTGGGCTGGCAACACCCAGTAGGCCCGTGAGTGTGATCCTGGGGAAACGCGCGGCTTTAGCCATGCCAATTCTGGCGGTGGCGGCTGCCAAGGCCTGTTCTGCTTGCAGGATATCCGGACGGCGCTGCAGTAGATCGGAAGGAAGGCCAGCAGGCACCTCCAGTGGCATCATTTGCTCTATCAGTAAACCGCCGCGTGGAATCGGCACCGGGTTTTTCCCCAGCAACACGCTTAGTTCATTCTCTTTTTGGACTGTCTGCCGTTCAAGTTCTGCTACTCTGGCAGATACGCTAGCCCGTTCTGCCTCAAATTGATCAACATCGAGTCGGGAGATCACGCCTCCACGTAAGCGATGCTGGGCAAGCGCAACTGTTTCCTCCCACGATTGCAGGGTGCGTCGAACGATATCCAGCTGCATATCAAGTTGCAAAAGATCAAAATAGGACTGCGCCACTTCGCTTACTAGTGTAAGGATTACTGCCCGGCGATTTTCCTCGCGTGCCATCAAATCAGCGCGGGCGGCCTCATTGGAGCGGCGAACCCGGCCCCAAATATCCAGCTCCCAGTTCAAGCTGCTTTGCCCGAAAAAACTGAAAGGCGTCGGAAACCCCGGTATGACAAAACCACCGAGGGGACCCAATACTGGGGCATTGGTACTCATACCGATTCCCGGGAAGAAATCTGAGCGTGCCATGAAAGTGCGGGCCTGAAATTCTTCAACACTCGCCACTGCCTGTTTAAGATCCCTGTTTTCTGCCAGAGCTTGCCTGATGAGTTGTTGTAATTGTTCGTCATGCAAAAGTTCCCACCAGGGAAGGTTGGCAATCGACTCTCCTTCCACTTCCGCCATGCGAAACTTATCAGCCGTGTCGATAGTGGGGCGGGAGTAGTTGGGCCCCATGGCGCAGGACACCAATAGCAGACCTGGCAGCAGCAACAACATGCGCAGCCATACACTCATGTTATTTCCTCCGGTACCTTTTCAGCTGGCTTTTGTGTGTGCTTACGTGTGAACCAGGCGAAGAACAGCGGGATGAATATGGTAGCGATGAACGTGGCCAGTAGCATGCCGCCAAAGACACCGGTGCCCATCGAGCGGCGCGCAGCCGAGCCTGCGCCCGTGGCGATCACCAGCGGCACAACACCCAGAACAAACGCCATGGAGGTCATTACGATCGGGCGGAATCGTAGTTGCGCTGCTTCGATTGCCGCCTGAGCAGCCGGCATACCTTGCTTCATCTTTTGACTTGCAAATTCAACAATCAGGATCGCATTCTTTGCCGCTAACCCGATCAGCGTCACTAGACCGATCTGGAAGTAGATATCGTTAGGCATGTCGCGCAGCAATATTGCCAGTAATGCACCTGCCATTGCGAACGGTACCGCCATGATGACGGCTAATGGCAAAACCCAGGTTTCAAACTGCGCAGCCAGAATCAGGAATACCATAACAATGGCGAAGCTGAAGGCAAAAACTGCGGCAGAGCCGGTACGTTTCTCCTGGTACGCTTGACCTGTCCATGCGATCTGGTAACCATCAGGCAAGTTTCGTTCGGCGATCTCTTCGACCATTGCAATAGCGTCACCCGAACTCACACCGTGAGCGCCACCACCAAATATCTTTGCAGCTAGTAACCCGTTATAACGATTCAATTGTTCTGCGCCAATGACATCAGTCACTGTGCTTAAGGCTGACAATGGAATCATTGCACCAGAACGTGCGCGCACATAGACTCTTCCTAGATCCTCTGGTTTCATTCGGTATTCGGCCTCCGCTTGTAATTGCACCCGATAAGTGCGTCCAGAGCGGTTGAAATCGTTGATGTAGAGGGAGCCCATCGTGCTTTGCAAGGTGGCATAAATATCGGCGACGGCGACACCCTGCGAAATTGCTTTGGCTTCATCGACTTCGACAAATAATTGTGGAACAGTCGGACGGAAGAAAGTATTAATACCAGCCAGTCTCGGTTCTTGATTCAATGCTGCGATGAAGTCATTGACCACGTTTGCCAGACGCAGTGGATCGGAGTCTTCCCTGCTCTGTACATAGACTTCAAAACCACCAGCATTTCCTAATCCACTGATTGCGGGTGGGTTGAAAGCAATGGCCAGACCATCCGGCTGCATCATACCAATGCTAAATAGCTTCTTAACGATATCATCTGCAGTTTCCGTGCGTTCAGACCAGTCGGTCATTCGGACAAACATGGTTGCTGCATTAGTCTTGTTACCACCGCCAAAAAGATCAAATCCATTGACAGCGAATTGAAAAGCCACTGCCGGATCTTCTGCCATAGTGGCACGGATCGAATCAGTAGTTTTAACGGTGCGGCTTAATGTTGCGCCATCAGGCATGATGACCGCGGTTATGACGTATCCTTGGTCTTCAGCTGGGACAAATCCAGCTGGGATGGTTTTAATTAAATAAACTACCCCGCTAATAACTACTGCGAATGCTATTGCGCCAATAGCGGCGTGACGTAATGTTAAGCTGACCATGCTCACATAAAACTTTCTGGTGCGCTCAAACCCGTGGTTAAAAGACCGGAAAAACCGGGACTCACCATGGGTAGGCTTCAGCAGCATGGCACACAAGGCAGGGGTCAGGGTCAGCGCAACTATCCCGGAAATTACCCCTGCCACTGCCACTGTTACAGCAAACTGGCGGTATAATTCACCAGCGATGCCGCCTAGAAAAGCGACCGGCAAGAATACTGCAACCAGTACTAATGTCATGGCGACAACCGCACCAGACACCTGCTGCATGGCTTTAATCGCCGCATTGACCGGAGAAAGTTTTTCTTCCGCCATTAACCGTTCTATGTTTTCCAGTACGACAATTGCATCATCTACCACAATGCCGATGGATAGCACCATAGCAAAAAGTGTCAGTGTATTGATGGAAAAATCGAGTATCCATAAACCGGCAAAAGTGCCGATGAGAGAAATGGGCACCGCAATAATCGGAATTAATGTCGCACGCCAGTTCTGCAGGAATACAAAGACTACTAGAATCACCAGGATCATCGCTTCACCCAGTGTTTTGACTACTTCCCAGATCGAAGCCTTTACGAAATCACTGGTATCGTAGGGGATCTCGTAAGCAATTCCCTCCGGAAAGCGGTGTTTGAGCTCATCCATTTTTACTTTAATGGCGTGCGCAGTATCCAGAGCATTCGATCCGATTTGTAAGTAAATTACGATGCCGACCCCCGGCTCTCCATTTAATGCGGTGCGTATGTTGTAGTCTTGAGAACCTAGTTCAATCCGTGCTACATCTTTAAGATAGAGCGCTCCGCGTGGACCATCGGCGCGCAGGATGATATTGCCAAATTGTTCGGGTTCGAGCAGGCGACCCTCGGCCCTGACGGTGTAGACCAGTTGCTGATCATCAGGTGCTGGTTGCTGCCCAATCTTGCCGGCGGCGTACTGTGCATTCTGCGTCTGTATAGCTGCCGCAATGTCACTGGTGGTGATGCCCAGCTGTGCCATACGATCAGTACGTAGCCAGATTCTCATGGAATAGTCTTGTGCACCAAAAATGCGTGCTTCACCGACACCCTTGGTGCGCTTTAATTCGTCTAGGACATTGAGAGTGACGTAATTGCTTAGAAAAAGCGGATTGTGTTTCTGATCTTTGGAGGTCAGCATCACCACCAATAGAAGATCGGTCGAGCGTTTTTGTACCACGATACCGGTACGGCGGACCTCATCAGGCAAGCGTGGCAGCGCAATATTGAGTCGGTTACTTACATTGAAAGTGGCCCTGTCAATATCAGTGCCAATCTCAAACGTGGCGGTGATGGTCAGCGTGCCACTAGAGTCTGCACTTGAATCAAAATAGAGCAGTCCCTCGATGCCGCTTAGTTGTTCCTCAATGGGGGCAGCAACAGTTTTAGAGAGAGTTTCCGCACTCGCTCCAGGGAAGGTGGCAGTCACTACCACAGTGGGAGGTGCGATTTGTGGGTATTGCGCGATCGGCAACTGCACCGCAGCGGCGAGCCCCGCCAGCACGATGATCATGGACAAGACCGACGCAAATATTGGCCGAGTAATAAAGAATCTGGTCATGCGGCATCCTGCTGATGAACAGTCATACTCACTTGCTCGGTGGTTCCTTAAAGGCTAAGGTACGGGTGATATGCAGGATGTCAACATCCTGTCTAATTTTGGCTGGAAAGGGCGCAAATCCACTCTGACCGGCAAGCTTCGCGAAGCGTATCGCTTCCTCATCCAGAGCTTTATTTCCCGAGGATCGATTGATCTCAACAGATTCCAGGCTACCATCCGACCTGATGCCGAGGGTGAATTGCACAGTCCCGGATAATTTTCCTTGTTTAACAAGCTCTGGATAATGCAGTTTCTCGAGTTGTTCCATCTTTAGTCGCCAGTCTTTAACGTAGTTGACGAACTGGGGTTCCTTCGTATGAGAACCGATAAATTTACGTTTTGGTCGCTTTAGATAAGCTTCGTAATCCTGAGCAATCTGAGCCTTTGCAGCATACTCAGTTTGTTCTGGTAATTTTGTTGGCGCTATCTCAGGTGGTGGTGTTGGGATAATCTCAGGCGCTGGTGTCGCTGCGATTTCTGTTTGTTTTGTGGATGTTACCTCGGGTGTATCTTTCGGGGCCACCTCTGACGCTACCTCTGACGGAACTGCCGGTATTAGTTTTGGTGTTTCTGCTGACACAGCCTTAAGTGCCTGGATCGGCGCTGTGACGGTTTCTTGCGGAGAGACGGGGGTGCTCGGACGGAGTTTAATAATATTATTTGTTATTACCTTATCACCCGCTTTAAGTCCTTCAAGAATTACCCAGTTGGTACCTATCCAATTGTCAGCTACGACGGGACGAACGATCGCTTCGTTCTTTTCATTCACTATGTATACGAATCGCCCTAGATCAGATGTTATTACTGCGGTCTGTGGTATGACAAAAACACCGTTGCGCTCACCTGTGGTTACGCGCACACGTACAAACTGTCCTGGCAATAACCGTTGATCAGCATTCTCAAAAGTTGCGCGCAGCATCTGCGTACCTAGTAATGGATCAATTCTGCTTGCAGCAAAATTTAATTGTCCCTTTTGTTGATACTCTGTCCCGTCGGGCAATATCAAAGTGACTTGCTGTACATTTTGTTCTGTCAGATGGCCGCCGAATCTCACTAATTCATTATTGGATAAGCTGAAACGTACCCAGATCTGGGATACTTGGACGATGGTCGTGAGTAAACTATTGTTGGCCGTTACCAGCGCTCCTTCGGAAAATTGAAAATAACCTGATACCCCTGCGACCGGTGCTGTCACGGTTGAGTATGAGAGATTAAGCTCGGCGTCTCGTACGCGCACTTCGATCTGTTGCAGGGCAGCGCTTGCGATTTCATTATCCGAAACCGCGTTGTCGTACTCACGCTGACTGATGGACTGAGTGGCTAATAATCCCTGCAGACGGTTCTCTTCACGCTGAGTCTGTTGGTTCCGGGCTTTTTGCTGGGTGAGTTGTGCTTTTGCTTGCGCCAGAGCATTCTGATAGGGCACCGGATCAATTAGAAACATCGGCTGACCGGCTACTACGGGGGAGCCTTCTTCGTAGAGACGCTTGAGCAGAATGCCCCCCACACGCGGACGGATCTCCACCTCCTTCGCGCCCTCGGTTTGTGCGACAGATTCAGCACTGATCGGCACGCTGGTGGGCTGCACTTCAATGACACTTACCGGCATGGCACCCCCGACTGGAGGTTGACCGGTTGGATTGTTATTACTACATGCTACTAATGCGATGCTGATCGCTATCGCGGGGAATGTTCTCTTTAGGTAGTGAACTGCCAGTGAGGTATGGCGGTTATTGTGTTCGGATCCGTATACCACTGGCGAAAACTCCCGTTTGGGTCTAAAATCAACTTACTTACATCTTACTTACATTCATGTATGTATGCAAATTATCATAATGGCAATGGTATGCGTAAATTAAGATCTAGGAAACCGCAATAAGAATGGCACGTAAAACTAAAGAAGATGCTGAGTTAACCCGGAAGCGGATCATTTGTGCCGCGCGTGAGGTATTTCTAGTACGCGGAGTCAGTCGCACTACCATGGAGCACATTGCTGCTCAGGCCGGGGTGACGCGTGGGGCAGTTTATTGGCACTTCGACAACAAGATTGATTTATTCCACACCATGCGTGAACAGGTGTTTCTACCATTGATAGACCGCATGGATGATACCTTGCTGGTTGAGGGTTCGGAAGATCCGCTTGCCCGGATAGAAGATTTTCTATGCGGCACAATACAAGTGCTGAATGACAGCGTGGAGACACGGCAGATTTATGAAATCATGATGATCAAGTGTGAGTATGTAGATGAATTTGCTACTGTCTTACAACAGATATTGTCGAATTGTTCCGGTATCGCAGGAAAATTGCAGCTGGTTTATGAACGTGCAAAAGTTCAAGGGCAGTTACACTCTTCACATGATTCCACCCAGTTAACCATGGATACACATTTATTCTTTATTGGCCTATTGCATATGTGGGTAAAAGACACTGAAGGCAATCAGTTTCGTCATCAGGCGATTGAGTTGATCAAAACTCATATGAGACTTCGCCGTCGTTAACTGTAGTGTTTTCAAAATAATTTATCTGGGTATCAGGCGGTCGCTTGGTGCCCGCAGTATCTGAATCAGGCTCTCTACATCAGCATTCAAAGAGTATTTCCTGGCTTTATTTTTTCAAGAAATATTATAGAGTAGTGAGGGTAGCGAGGCTGCCATTGTCATATGACATATGGCCTATCAGCAGTAACATTTCCAGGAATGCACCCGATAGCGTTTGCAACAGCAGACTTACAATCTGTGTGTGATCATTTTGATCTGATCTTTCCGACAGGTGATTTCAGCCGGCATGCTCATGCCGACGGGGACAGCAGTCTAATCTGCCGCATCGGCAAGGCGAACAATTTCTGGATTTCGGCTCTGAGCTAACACGAGTCTTGAATTATAGTTGACTGAATCAATCAACTATCTTATAGTTGACAAAATCAGTCATCTATTGGCTATATTAGCTCTACTTCAGTAGATTTATCCAAATAATTTGTATCAGAAAAGGAGTTTATTATGAGGCTCACAACAAAAGGACGGTTTGCAGTGACAGCGCTATTGGATCTCGCTATGCAGCGTGGTACTGGTCCGGTGACGCTCGCCGGAATCAGCCGCCGTCAGCAGATTTCGCTGTCTTATCTTGAACAATTATTTTCCAAGCTGCGCCAGCGTGCGCTGGTTGACAGTGTGCGCGGCCCGGGTGGCGGCTATTGTCTTGCCAAGGATATGGGGCAGATAACAGTTGCCGAAATTATCCTTGCTGTGGACGAGCCGATCGACTCGACTCAATGTAGCGGAAAGGAAAATTGCCTTGATGACAGGAAATGTCTGACTCATGACCTGTGGGTAAAGCTTAACGATCTCATTTTCGATCATCTCGGCGCGGTGACGCTGAAACAGCTGGTTGATGACGAGAAGATGCGACAGGGAGGCGCTGTGCAAATGCTGGATATGCGCAAGATCCTGTCTGAGCCTGGACATGTTGCGGCTTAAATATGATTCAGGTGCAATGACATGCCTTGATTTCAGCCACTTCTAATAAAGTGACAGGTGGAGAGCAATGATGGCAATAACATTGACTGAAAATGCAGCAAGACAGATCCAGAAGCAGCTTGAGAAGCGTGGCAAGGGATTGGCCCTGCGGATTGGTGTGAAGAAGGTAGGTTGTTCCGGTTTTGCCTATACATTTGACTACGCCGATGAGGTGCTGGCGGACGATCAGTTATTTGAGTCGCATAACGCCCATGTAGTGGTTAATGCTGGTAGTCTAAGATTCCTTGATGGATCAAGTGTTGATTTTGTCAGGGAAGGGCTCAACGATTCATTCAGATTTGATAATCCTAACATTGATAATACATGTGGCTGTGGTGAGAGTTTTAGCCTGAAGGAGTCAACCAAAGTTTGACTGTAACGGCTATGAAGAAATCTCAACTAAGTAATTAAGTAATTCAAAAATTTTTTCATGGTGGATGATATTGGAGCAAGCTGAATGAGTGCAGTACTGCAGAACTTGGTCAACCAGCCTTACAAACATGGTTTCGTTACCGAAATCGAGTCTGATGTTGCACCGAAAGGGCTTAATGAAGGCACCATTCGGCTGATTTCGGCCAAGAAAAATGAACCCGAGTGGTTGCTTGAGTTTCGGCTTAAGGCTTACCAGAAATGGCTCACGATGGAAGAACCGCAGTGGCCAAATGTCAAATATCCAAAGATTGATTTCCAGGCGATCAGCTACTACTCCGCACCAAAGCCGAGAAAGAAGTTGGGCAGCATGGACGAAGTTGATCCTGAGTTATTGCGTACCTTCGAGAAGCTCGGTGTGCCGATGCACGAGCGGGCGGTACTTGCCGGTGTTGCGGTGGATGTGATTTTCGATAGCGTATCGGTGGCGACTACCTACAAGCAGAAGTTGGCCGAGGTCGGCATCATTTTCGGTTCGATTTCGGAAGCAGTGCATACCCATCCCGATCTGGTGCGCCAGTACCTCGGCACCGTGGTCCCAATCGGGGATAATTATTACGCTGCGCTTAACTCGGCGGTATTTACTGATGGTTCATTCTGTTTCATCCCGAAGGGTGTCAAATGTCCGATGGATTTATCTACTTACTTTCGTATTAATACCCAGGAGTCGGGGCAGTTCGAACGCACATTGATTATTGCCGAGGAGGGGGCATCTGTTTCCTATCTTGAAGGCTGCACCGCGCCCAGGTTTGACACTAATCAACTTCACGCGGCGGTGGTTGAACTGATCGCGCATGACAATGCCGACATCAAGTACTCGACGGTACAGAACTGGTACGCGGGTGATGAAAATGGCGTTGGTGGTATTTTCAATTTCGTTACCAAACGTGGCCTTGCCAAAGGTGTTAACTCGCGCATTTCGTGGACCCAGGTAGAGACCGGTTCGGCGATCACCTGGAAGTATCCTTCCTGTGTGTTGCAGGGCGATAACTCGGTTGGTGAATTCTATTCGGTAGCGGTCACCAACAATTATCAACAGGCCGACACCGGCACCAAAATGATCCACCTCGGCAAGAATACGCGCAGCACTATCGTCAGCAAGGGTATTTCAGCCGGCCATTCCAATAACAGCTACCGCGGCCTGGTCAGGATTGGACCTACCGCCACCGGTGCACGCAATTATTCGCAATGTGACTCGATGCTGATCGGCGATCAGTGCAGTGCCAGCACTTTTCCCTATATTCAAGTACGTAATAACAGCGCCATAGTTGAGCATGAGGCATCGACATCAAAAATCGGTGAGGATCAACTATTCTATTTCGCGCAGCGTGGTATCGGTAACGAGGAGGCGGTATCGATGATTATTAATGGATTCTGTAAAGATGTGTTTCAACAGTTACCGATGGAATTTGCAGTCGAAGCAACCAAATTGCTCGGCTTCAAGCTCGAAGGGAGTGTCGGATGATTTATCAGAACAGTAAGCCGCTGCTGGAAGTACGCGAACTGCGGGCAACCGTTAATGGTATCGAGATTCTCAAGGGAATCGATCTCACAGTCAGGAGCGGTGAAGTGCATGCGATCATGGGCACGAATGGCTCAGGCAAGAGTACCTTCGCCAAGGTGCTCGCCGGGCACGCTGCCTATGTGGTTACCGGCGGCACGGTGGCGTTTAAAGGCAAAAATCTGTTTGAACTGGCACCCGAAGAGCGTGCCCGTGCCGGCGTGTTTCTTGCCTTTCAGTATCCGATCGAGATACCCGGCGTCGCCAACAACCAGTTCCTGCGCCTCACTTACAATACGGTGCAAGCGCAGCGTGGCAAGGACGAACTCGACCCGCTCGAATTTGACGATTTCGTGCGCGAGAAGATGAAACTGCTTGAAATGAGTCCGGATTTTCTCGACCGTAGCGTCAACGCGGGTTTTTCTGGCGGAGAGAAAAAGCGCAACGAAATATTGCAGATGGCGCTGCTTGAACCACTGCTGGCAATTCTAGATGAGACTGATTCCGGCCTCGATATTGATGCGCTCAGGATCGTTGCCAACGGCGTCAACCAGCTTGCCACCAAAGATAACGCAACCATACTGGTGACGCATTATCAGCGTCTGCTTAACTATATTGTGCCTGATTACGTGCATGTGATGGAATCGGGTCGCATCATCAAAACCGGCGGCAAGCAACTTGCGCTTGATCTCGAGACGCATGGCTACGATTGGGTCAGTATCGAGCAGCGCGCCGCAGCGGGGGTATAAGCATGAACGTAGCCACCGCCAGCGGTTATCTTGAAAGCCTACTGCACGGAAGACTACAATTACCGGCTAGTCAGTTGGCATGGTTTAATCGGCTGCGCGCCGATGCCGTTGAACGCGTTGGCGCACAGCGAGTGCCGACCACGCGTAATGAGGAATGGCGCTTCACCGATATCTCTCCACTCATCAAACTACCGTTCCAGCCAGTGTACGCCGCATCAAACCTGCAGGCTGCAGAAGTAGAACACTTTTATCTCGACCCAGCAGCGCCCCGATTGGTATTCGTTGATGGAGTTTACGCACCGCAGTTGTCTACGCAATTGTTGAGTCCAGCCACAGATTCCAACATAATGATTACGAACCTGTCGGCGGCCGTATCGGCACACGTCATGGCGCTGGAGCCGCATCTAGGTCGTCATGCTGAGTTTCACAACAACGTATTTACCGCGCTCAATACCTCATTTCTACATGACGGAGCACTGATCATCGTGCCGCGCAATGTGTCAGTTGATATGCCGGTGCACTTGCTGTTTATTGCGACCCAAAAGGAAGCAGCAAGCTATCCACGTTGTTTGTTAATTGCTGAATCCGGCAGTGCAGTGACAGTCATTGAGGATCATGTCGCGTTACAGGAAGGTGTTTATGCTACTAACGTGGTGGCTGAGATCGCATTGGCCGATAATGCACGTGTTAACCATATCAGGGTGCAGCGTGACAGTAGCCAGGCATTTCACATTGCAAGCTGTGCGGTGTCGCTCGCACAGGCGAGCTGTTATCGGTCCACCAGCATTACACTTGGTGCGCGTATTTCACGCTACAACCTGAGTGTGCGGCTGACGGGGGAGGGTGCTGAATGTACGGTTGACGGACTGACGCTGATTGCAGAGCGACAGCTCGCTGATACACATACCTGCATTGATCACGTAAAGCCATATGGCATCAGCCGCCAGTCGCATAAATGTATCGTTGATGGCGCTGCACATGCGGTATTCAACGGCAAGATCATAGTGCATCCGGATGCACAGCACACCGATTCTACGCAATCAAGCCGCAACCTGCTGTTAAGCGGCAGAGCGCATATTGATACCAAGCCACAGCTTGAAATTTTTGCTGATGACGTGAAATGTGCGCATGGTGCGACCGTCGGCCAACTCGATAGCGAGGAAATATTTTATCTCATGAGTCGTGGGCTATCCGAGATGACGGCACGTAACCTGCTGACATATGCATTTGGCGCCGAAATCATCGAGCGCATTCCTATTGCGTCGCTCAAACACCAGCTTGAGCAAACAGTGCTTGAACGAACTCAGAGAAACTGAGCCATGACACCCGTAGAACCTATTTTGAAACCACAGATCGTCTCAGCGTTCGACGTTGAGCGTATTCGTGCCGATTTCCCAATACTCAAGCTGAAGGTCGATGGCAAGCCACTGATCTATCTCGATAGCGCGGCCTCTGGGCAGATGCCGCAGTCGGTGATTGATCGCTTAGTGCGTTATCAGACCACGCAGCATGCCAATATCCATCGTGCAGTGCATTACTTGTCGGAAATAGCCACTGCGGAATTTGAGGGCGCGCGCCGCAAATTGCAGCATTTCATTAATGCGCGTGAGGACAGGGAAGTGATCTTTACCAGCGGTACCACCGATGCAATTAACCTGGTAATGCATGGCTATGGACGTAAGTTTATCGGCGCTGGCGATGAAATTATTTTGACTACGCTTGAACATCATTCAAATATCGTGCCGTGGCAAATGCTGGCGGAAGAGAAGGGTGCAAAAATACGCGTTGTGCCGATCAATGATGCAGGCGAACTTCTGCTCGATGAATACGAGCAACTTTTTAACGAACATACCAGGTTCGTTGGCGTGATGCACGTGTCAAACGCGCTTGGCAGCATCAATCCGATCAAACAGATGATTGCATTTGCGCATGCACGTGGAGTACCGGTGTTGATCGACGGTGCGCAGGCTGTACCCCATATGAAGATTGACGTGCAGGATCTCGATTGTGATTTTTATGCATTCTCAGGTCACAAGATGTGTGGTCCGACCGGTATCGGTATCCTCTATGGCAAGGCTGATCTACTTGAGCAGATGCAACCGTTCAAGGGTGGCGGCGATATGATTCTGTCGGTAACGTTTGAAAAAACCATCTACAATACAATCCCACAAAAATTCGAGGCTGGCACCCCGCCGATTGTAGCAGCGATCGGATTCGGCGCTGCAGTTGATTATTTATCAGAAATCGGCATGGAGGCAATCGCAACGCACGAACTCGCTCTGCTCAACTACGCGACCGAGCAGATATGCCGCATACCGGGTGTGCGTATCATTGGTACCGCTTCGTTGAAGACTGCAGTGTTATCGTTTGTGGTCGATGGCGTGCATCCGCATGACATCGGTACGCTCCTGAACCAGGAGGGTATTGCAGTACGTACTGGACATCATTGCGCACAACCGGTAATGCAATATCTCAAAATACCGGCAACGTCGCGTGCCTCGTTTGCGTTTTACAACAACATGGCCGAGGTTGATACATTGGTTGCAGGCATTCGCACCGCACAAAATGTTTTCGTGTAATGAATACGAAATCACTCTATCAAGAAGTCATTCTCGACCATAACCGGAAGCCGCGCAATTACGGTATTCTTGATAATGCAAGCCATCATGCGGTGGGCCACAATCCGCTGTGCGGCGACCGCTTGGACATTGCGCTCAATCTCAGTGGCGAGCACATCAACCATATCGCATTTCATGGCGAGTCATGCGCGATTTGCAAGGCATCAGCGTCGATGATGACCGCTGCCGTCAAGGGAAAGACGCGTGCAGATGCTGAAATATTGATCCAGGAATTTCGTGATATGGCGCTCGGCAAGCTCAATCTTGATGGTCATCACCACCTCGGGCGACTCACAGTGTTTGCCGGGGTACGCGACCTGCCGACTCGAGTCAAGTGTGCGATCCTGCCGTGGCATACGCTACATGCGGCGCTTAATTCTGTTACCACCACTTCAACCGAAGTCACAGATGATTCGATGCACGCACCAGTTGATAGCGCTTCCTAGCAAAGCGCTATGCCAAGAATAGCTGAAATAGAAGGAACACCCAATCGGAATGCGTTGAAATTCATTCTTAAGGAACCGCTGACTTGGGGAGTAACGCGTTCGTACGACAATGCCGAACAGGCGAAGGACGACCCACTTGCAGCAGCATTATTCGACATTGATCATGTAACTAACGTGTTTTATGTTGATCGCTGGATCACAATCACGCAGGATGGTGGCGCCGACTGGCAGGATCTGGCACGCACAGTTGCCGATCCGATCCGTGCCGCGCCTGCGGCAGACGTGCAATCGGCTGCTACGGTTGCTGCAGCCACCACTGCCATTGCCGATCTGAGTCCCGAAGACCAGCAGCGTCTCGATAAGATCAGCGTATTGCTCGACGAGGAGATACGACCCTATTTGCAAAATGACGGCGGTGATCTGCATGTACTTGGCCTCGAAGGCAATACGCTTAGCGTACATTACCAAGGGGCATGTGGTACCTGTCCAAGCTCAATTTCCGGCACACTTAGAGGAATTGAAAATCTGTTAAGATCAATCGAACCGGACATTGAGGTGATTGCGGTTTAAGAAGCGAGCGCTTGTCCAATACTCGGCAGGCAATGCCATTTTCAGATAAATAAATAAGGCAATCCCCCGACTTCGCCGGTGGACTCACTAGGGAAGCGCAGATCTATCCAGTCCGTTCCGGCTGCGTCCTCATTTCATTAAACCAGTTCGTCACTGCCGTCAATATCAGTTTCAGCAGCACCACAACGATTCCGGTAGCATATGGCAAGCGTGCAAGTGGTTGCTGCAAAACATACAGCAGTATCAAGTTAATCAACAACAAGAGTTAGATGACAACTGCAATTTCCATGATCTCCCGCATAAATCCATGCTACGTCGGCGTTTTAAGCAATGCTGTCGCAATTCCCACAGCGTTCACAATTACTAGAATGCGCAGCATTCTGCCGAGATTGCGAAAATTTGGCAGAGCATCTGGATAGGCGTTTTGATTTATACTCGTCACTTGGGGGGTCAGAATAGAGGTTGAAGATCCCAGAAGAGTTGCACATACTTTTATTTATGACAAGGCAATATGGCAATTTCAAAAAAGAAAAACTCACCGACTGGAAATAGCAGGAAAGCTTGGTCGGGACGCTTCAACGAGCCGGTTTCAGAGCTGGTACAGCGATATACTGCATCGGTTGGTTTCGATCAGAGGCTGGCCGAGTTTGATATTCAGGGATCGCTCGCGCACGCGCAGATGCTCTCTGCCGCAGGTATTATCAGTGCAGAAGATCTCGCCGCCATCGAGCAGGGTCTGGATCAAATTCGCGACGAAATCCTTAGTGGCAAGTTTGTTTGGTTGCTGGAACTGGAAGATGTGCATCTCAACATTGAAAAACATCTTACTACTCTGATTGGCGATGCCGGCAAACGACTGCACACGGCGCGATCACGCAACGATCAGGTCGCTACCGATGTGCGGCTTTACTTGCGCGCCTCGATTGACGATATTGTCGGTTTCATCAAGGTCATGCAACAGGCGTTGCTGGATCTTGCCGAGAAGCATGTGGAGACAGTAATGCCTGGCTTCACACATTTACAGGTCGCACAACCGATTTCCTTTGGCCATCATCTAATGGCGTATTTCGAAATGCTGCAGCGAGACGTTGAGCGGCTGATTGATTGCAGGAAGCGTGTGAATAAATTACCACTGGGTGCGGCGGCGTTGGCCGGAACCAGCTACCCTATCAACCGCAAATTGGTAGCGCAGAAACTGGGTTTCGACGGCATTTGTGAAAACTCGCTGGATGCAGTTTCCGATCGCGACTTCGCTATCGAGTTCTGCGCCTGCGCGGCGTTGATCATGACGCATCTGTCGCGATTATCCGAGGAAATTATTTTATGGATGAGTCCATCGTTTGGTTTTATTGATCTCGCCGACCGTTTTTGCACTGGTTCATCCATCATGCCGCAAAAGAAGAATCCGGACGTGCCGGAACTGGTAAGGGGCAAGACCGGGCGTATCAATGGTCATCTGGTCGCTTTGTTGACATTGATGAAAGCCCAGCCGCTCGCGTATAACAAAGACAATCAGGAAGACAAGGAGCCCCTGTTCGACACCGTGGATACCCTTATTGACACATTGCGTATTTATGCCGATATGCTGACCGGAATTCATATCAATCAGGAGGCAATGCGCGCCGCTGCAATGCGAGGCTATGCCACCGCCACAGATTTGGCCGATTACCTGACGAAAAAAGGACTGCCGTTCCGTGATGCACACGAAGCAGTGGCGCAAGCAGTGCGCTTTGCTGAGAAAAAAGGTTGTGACTTGAGTGCGCTCACTCTGCCTGAGCTGCGGCAATTCTCCCAACGAGTCGACCAGGATATTTATGCCGTGCTAACTCTGGAAGGCTCGATGAAAAGCCGCGACCATACCGGTGGGACAGCACCGGTACAGGTGCGTGCAGCAATCAAGCGGGCAAGGAAGAAGCTGTCCTGAGGGGCGGGCTTGGCAACCCAGTCATTCGCCAATCCATGTTACCTTGGTCAGACATTGCTGCACAAATCTCAGCTTCCAACGGCATCCCGTTCGTCGCGAAGAAAATCTCTGCCGTTGGTGGGGGCTGTATCAATGAAAGCTATTGCATTGAAAGCAATGGCCAGCGCTTTTTCGTCAAACTCAACAGCGTAGGTAATTTATTGATGTTTGAGGCAGAGGCTGCGAGTCTGCAGGAAATTTACAGCTCCCGTACGCTACGTGTTCCCGTACCAGTGTGTTGGGGGAAAAATGAAACCAGTGCATGGCTGGTGCTGGAATATCTGGAAATGAGTAGTGCTGGTAGAGGTGGTGCTGAATCCCTGGGGCAGGGACTCGCTGCGATGCATCGTTATTCTTCAGGGAAATTTGGCTGGGTGCGCGACAACACCATCGGCGCTACGCCACAAGTCAACAAGTTCTCTTCCGACTGGATTCAATTCTGGCGTGAGCGCCGCCTGGGCTATCAATTGCAGCTTGCACGAGCCAATGGTCATACGGGAAAACTGCAAACAAGGGGTGAATGGTTAATGGTAGAACTGGCTGTTTTTTTCCCAGGGACGCTGCCAGTTCCATCACTGCTGCACGGTGATTTATGGAGTGGCAATTACGCTTTCGATTCTGTCGGGCAGCCGCTGCTGTTCGATCCGGCAGTATATTATGGTGACCGCGAGACAGATCTTGCCATGACTGAACTTTTTGGCGGCTTTCCTGCGACTTTTTATGCGGCCTACCGAGAAGTCTATCCACTTGACCCCGGCTATACCACTCGTAAAATCCTCTATAATCTCTATCACATCCTGAACCACCTAAACCTGTTTGGTGGCGGTTATCTCAATCAGGCAGAGCAAATGATGAGCAGGCTGCACGCCGAAATTCGCTAAGCTGGGCTGGCATCACCAGGCAGTGCGGCAGCGCTCTGCAGATCCTGACTGGCGTTAGTCAATACACGAGCTTATAGTCGATCTGGGGATCGAATTCTTTGGATCAGAACTCCTGCGGATCTACATCCAGCGTCCAGCGCACCTTGCGGACGGGAAGCGTAACAAGTTTTATGTGCCAGGCAGCGAGGAATTCCCGCAATCTTTTGCGCGAACTGGATTGTACCAACAGGTGCGCTCGTTCCAGCCCCTTAAGTCGTGCCATTTGCGCCGGAACTGGATCAAATACTTCCACCTCTCTAGATGACTCTGTCATTGCTGCCGCGTTGGCGAGAAAATCCAGTGCATCGCTAATCTGAGGTGCTTCGGCCCGCAATAGAGCTTGATAGACGAATGGTGGAAAGCCTGCCATCTTTCTTTCTGTCAATAGCATTTGCGCGAGCGTGTCGTAATCATGTCGTCGTAATGCATGATACAGCGGATGATTTGGAAATTCGGTTTGAATCAGCACTTCGCCCGCGATGTCGGAGCGCCCGGCGCGACCGGCCACCTGCATCAACTGTGCGAACAAGCGCTCCGCTGCACGAAAATCAGTACTGAACAACGACGCATCAGAATTTAAAATGCCTACTAGTGACAGATTGGGAAAATCATGTCCCTTAGCAAGAATTTGCGTGCCAACCAGAATATCTACGCGTCGCTCATAAATATCCTTCAACATTCGTTGCCAACCATCTTTTAGACGTGTGCTGTCGCGGTCTATGCGTAGAATTCGTGCATTGGGGAAACATTCGGTCAGCGTAGCTTCCACTCGTTGAGTGCCGTGTCCAAAGGGAGCAATGTCCTGGTCGCCGCACATAGGACAGGCGGAGGGAAAATGCTCCTGATGGCCGCAGTGATGGCAACGCAATTGTTTTTCGCGCAAGTGAACTACCAGGCGACTGGTGCAGCGGTGACACGTTGCTGTCCACGAGCACGACTTGCACAGTAGCACCGGAGCATAACCGCGGCGATTGAGGAAAATCAGGCTTTGCTGGTTTCGTGCAAGGCATTTTTTCAATGCCATGACCAGTGGCTTGGATAAACCATCGCTGTTCTTAGCGATGCGGGTATCAACGCAATGTATGGTTGGTAATACAGCATTCTTAACCGCGCGGGATGTCAGGCGTAGCATACGGTAGCGTCCATTAATCGCGTTGTAATAGCTTTCCAGTGAAGGAGTGGCGGAGCCGAGTATCACTGGTACATTCGCCTGTTTGGCGCGGAAAATTGCCACATCTCGCGCCGAGTAGCGCAAACCATCTTGCTGTTTGAACGAGCCGTCCTGCTCCTCATCCACAATGATCAAACCAAGTCTTGGCAATGGTGCGAATACCGCCAGACGTGTACCCAGTATTATTTTGGCTTCGCCCTGTTGCGCCTGTAGCCAGCCATTCACGCGTTCAGAGGCATTGAGTTTGCTATGCAGACACACCAGCAATGTGGTGGGAAAGCGCGCACGAAACACTGCTTCCAGTTGTGGCGTCAAATTGATTTCAGGTACCAATACCAGCGTTTGCCGTCCCTGCAGTAATAGCAAAGTAATCAACTGCAGATACACCTCGGTTTTTCCGCTACCGGTAATACCATGCAGCAACCAAGCGTTAAATTCGCCGATTTCGGCGGCAATGGCAGTGATTGCATTCTCCTGCTCAATGTTAAGGGTAGGACCTGATACGGTTTTGGTGAAAGAAGCAGGGTAAACCGGAACTTCTTTTACCCAACCCAGTGTGACAAATTTCTGTAATGCCTTGGGTGCATGCGGTGAAAACTGTTTTGCCTCTTCACGGCTGATTGCACCAGAGTCTCTCAAGCGTGCCAGTAGACGATTTTGGACGATGTTGCGGGCGGGGATCGATGAGGTATCTGCCGTACGCCCTGCATCGGTGAAACGGAATTGAAGGGTGGTAGTGGATTTTTGTACAAGAGGTTTAATGCTACGCAACCTGCCAGGCAGTGCATTCATCACTACTTCCCCCAGCGGATGATGATAATAATTACTACAAAATTTGAGCAGGTCGAGCAGCGCTGTAGGCAGCGGCGGAACATCATGAAATATATGTGTGGCAGACTTAAGCTTATCAAGAGAAACGGAAGAACTAGCAGATACCTCCATGATGACCCCCGTCATCAGCTTCCTTCCAAAAGGGACTTGCACACGAGCACCGACGTCCTGTGCTGTCGCATCCGAAGCAAAATAGTCAAACAAAGTAGCCACGGGAACATCAAGCGCAACGCGAATGATTGGCATAATGGGGAATTACATTGAGTGCAGATTTGCACGGCAGAATTCGAGAGCATCATCCATAAAATGCGGCGATAGATTTATCATTCCTGATTGGAGCGGCAAGTTAAATTGATGCCGATTATCCCCAACTGGGATGTAATCTGTTTGTTTGGATGAGTTTCTTACAAAGCTCTCTATCTGGGCGGAACTGGAACTAACCGTCAAATGAGATAGGGATGAGCGGTCGTTGCTAGCAAGGTGGAGGTTCCAGTAATCTCACAGATCTTAGGATATTACGCAACACATAGAAATAATGCAAACACTCACTAACACGTCGGCAAGTGGTTCAATTTTATCAGGGATTTCAATGGCCATTGCGGTGAGCAAATTCACACGACTTCTGCAGCCTCTGTCATTCGACAAATTGCTTGACGAGAAGCGGTTTTATCGGATAGGCTTGCCGATGTAGTGGGTATGAGTCTATTTGTAACATATCCATAACTATAAGTATTAAGGACGGCGGG
>VFJL01000024.1 GCA_009886095.1 Nitrosomonadales bacterium
CGCCTCACGCTTGACAGAGGTAGTGGTTGTAGCTCCCTCTCTCACCCCGGATGAACTACAATGCCGCGCGACAAATTCAGACTCTTTGTCCAGTTGTAGCTCCCTCTCTCACCCCGGATGAACTACAATAGCCCTCACGCAAACGCCCGTCCAACCTACCTTGGGCGGGCGTTTTGCTTGATAAATCGCCGTTCAGAACAATAGCATTTGGTTAGTCTTGACCGCTTTTTCCTGAAAAAGCGGTAGGCCGACCAGCATCTTCATGCTGGCAAACTGCTTCTCCGTTACATTCAGGCAACGCACCGACCCGTCCGGCGGCAGACTGTTCACCAATCGCTTCATGTGTTTTTCCAGCGCGTCGTTACCGTTCAAGATGCGGCCATAAATCGAGAACTGGATCATGTCGTAGCCGTCATTGATGAGGAAACGGCGGAACAGGGTGTAGGCGCGACGTTCGGCTTTGGTGACAACCGGAAGATCGAAGAATACAAGCAAGCGCATAAACCGTCTTGTCTCCGCACTCATGTTTCAGCACTCCAAGCGGTGCTGCTCCAATCCAATCAGCACTGGTAACTCAAGCAGCGTCTCGCTGCCGCCGTCATACACACGGGCCAAGCTTTCTATCGTATGTTCGATGGCGGAGAGCACAGACATTTTTCCGCGTGGCATATCCATATCCACATTGAGTAAACCAACCAGCGCAACCTTATCCTCCGGGCGCAGCTCATTATCCTCCGGCATAACATGCCCAGAAACAAACAAATCCACCAACGGGCGAAATGGTTCGATCACGTCATCGGCCAAGTTGAAGGCATTCTGCTCGCTGGCGTGGAACAGCCCGATGGAAGGCATCAGGCCGTGCGCTACCAAGCCCCGCGCAATCGTGCCACGCAATACCGCGTAGCCGTAATCGAGTGCGGCATTGGCAAAACGCACTTGTTTGCGGTGAAAGCCTTTACCAAACAATTGCACAAAATAAAACGCGGCAGCTTGCCCTTCCAGATTGCCAATATCACCAGAGCGCACCCGCCGCGCATAGGAGTCCAACCGATCCGCACCTTCGCGCCCCGTGAGATGTAAGCAGGCAGCTTGGTTGGCGATCTTCTGACGCACGATGGATGCCCACGATTGTTTGGCGACAGGACGCGGCAAGTCGAGTTGCAGGCGTAGCCAGCGCGTGGCGCGCAAGTGTGACAAGAACGGGAGAAACACACCGCTGGGATGATGCGTGTCGCCCGTGGCAAACAGGCTGATGCCGTATTCACCGCAGGCCGACAGCACCGGATGGGTCAGCATGATTTCGCGGTGATTGAGCACGATCACCGCGATGTCCTCGAACGGCACGAAGGCGGTTTGCTCCTGCTCGATGGCAAGCCGGAATTGTTCGCGCCGCAGCTTGGCTGGGCGCGAGATGACGACGCTACGCCAAGTCACGACGTTTCTCCGGCGGAGCTGGGTAACGGTTGCCGAGCACATCCACGTTAAATTTGTCGATGCTCAGTGCCGTTTTAACGCCAATGCTCTCGGTCATTCCATCTTTACCAACTTGTATGCTGCGGTCATGTGCCCAAAGATTGAGACTTCCTGTACCACGGTGGCAGCTTGAGTAGTAGCCAAGGATGGCGGTCTTACCTTTTTGCTGCACTTGAACTAAATCATTCGGGTGCAGCGAGAAGCAAAAACTGAAGCTGTCGTCGATCAGCGTCCATTCAGCTTCATCCTTGGCCTGCACAATCGCCCGATTGGGTAGCGCCTTAGTGACAGTGTGATGCACATACACCGGCACAAGATGGAACTTGTTCGCCTTGGTGAATACATCCACCCGCACCATGCTGTCGTTCTTAGCGATGCCGCCGCGAATCGGAATGCCTGAGAGCTTGTCGATCACCATCGTCACGCCGCGCACAATTGGGCCAGTCGGATTGCCGTCACTGTCTGGCTTGCGGAGTGGATTGCTGGCCGGAAATGCCTTATCGCCTTTGCCGCCGTGCTGTTCCAAACGGGTACGAATGGCGGCATAGAGTCTTTCGTTACGGTGCGGGTCGATCAGTTTGTCGAGGTCTTTCAAGGTCAAGCTAGAGAGCGCCACTTTTTGCGTGACGCCGCCTTGTGCGACCAGTCGTTCCGGTTGCGCATAGATGGTGTCCTTATGTGCCGCACCGCTGTTGCGCCGTTGCGGTGCGCGCGAAACGAACAAGGGGCGCGTGGCATCCAGTGCTCCTTCAGAGTAAGTGCCTAAACGCTGCATTTCTTCACGCAGTAGTGCGGGGTTATCAATGTTCAGACGCGCCTTTACCTCATTGTGAAAATGTGGCCACGGATCAGGGAAGTCATTTACTAACTGATCGTACATCGCGGGATTGGGTATCTCGCCCGTGGTAACATCGACAAACCCCTCTCGCACTTGCCGCATCTCTTTACGGCGTGAGTAATCGGACAAGCGTTTCACCATACCGTGACTGCACGCGGCGACCACAGCGGCATCCAGCGCGTGATGGCGGTCGCTGTCACCGCGTATTTTGACGAAGCCCCATTTCAAGCGCAGAAATGAGGTCATCTGACCGCTGAGTACCACGCAGCGTTTGGCTTCGCTGTCTTCATGCAATTGCAGATATTGCTCGACGTAGTTCTTGAAAAATTTGCAGATGTAGCGCGTGTCATTGAGGTTGCGCTCGCGGAATTCTTTCGCTTCTTTTTCGCCGAAGTCTTTGCGCAATAAGCGGCTGCGCTTGGCGAGACGATAGGCTTTGTTCGATTCGACGAAGGCGACAAACTGCCGCCAACGTGCGCTGTCGTCTTTGCCATCGAGGTATTCAAATGGTGTGCGGTTGCCCTTGTCGCGATTCTCTTTTGCGAGCACCAGCACGCGGTTGTTCTTACTGTCGTCAAAGCTGCGCGAGTAGGGCAAGGCGTGGTCGATTTCGACATAGCCTTGCTCAAATAAACGGTGAATGTCTATAGGCTCTACAGAGTAAGCGCACTTGCCTTGTTGCTCGCGGTACAGTTGGTATTTTTCGAACTCTTTGCCTTTGACCGCGCCCACGATGTTGAAGTCTTGGGCGAACTGAGCTTTGCCTTTTTCATTGTTGTCGCGGAATTCTTTTTGCAGTTTCTCTATATCGCGCCGCTCATCGAGCGGGCGTGACAAATCGCGCGCCATTTCGATATGCACTTCATGTGGTGAGCCGTATTTTTTGATGAGCGCGTTCACCACCTTGCGCGCCTGATTGAGTGCGCGCAGCACCACCGGGTTACGCGGGATGTCCATGTCATCGTTGAACACCATGCGTCCGGTTTTGTCGCGCTCCTTGTAGAACGGAGGAAGGTATTTATGTTCGCCTTCTCCGGCCTTGTGTAACTGGCTGTGGTGGCCGTATTCAGGGATGTTGGCGACGGCCTCGTCATAACGCTGGCCTTGCTCCATGAGTGGCACGATTTGGCGTAGCGCCTTGAGCGAGAGATTGCTGAATTTGTCGAAACGAATATCCAGCAGTGCGTCCACCATCTTCTCTGCATTGGGTAAAGACAGTTTGCGTAGCTCGGCTTCTACTTCGGCATCCTCTTTGTAAATGCTCAATACCCAAGCGATTTGGTCGAGCAGTTCTGGTCTGCCCTCCAGCGCATCGGTAGAGATTTTCTGCCACTCGGATGCGAGTCCTTTTTTCTCCAGCGTTTTGTGCAATTCCTGCCATGCGGGAATCTTCACCAGTGCTGCGCTTTCTAGGTCTTTGACTTTCTCATCGGCCTTTTGTCCGCTGACATATGATAGTCCGGTATAGCGGAATGACTCAGGCAAACAACCCGCTTTGATTAGCGCGGCGCGCAGTTGCTTGTAGGTTAAGTCGCCTGCTTGCTGGTAAGGCATGGGCAATGCAATGCGCCGCTCCATCTCATTCAGCGGACGGGTTGTGCCATCCACCACGATGCGCAGGTTGTTGAGTCGGGTGAACCAGACGTGGCGTTCGGCAGTGAAGCTGGCCTTGGGTGCGCGGTATTCGGCTTTCTCGAAGGTGCAATGTCCCAGCATTTCCAATAAATTGCTGCCAGCCAGTGCGGGGTTTTGCGCCCAGAACAAGCCGCTCCTGCGGTCGCCATTGCCAAGGATGGCGGTTTCCAGTTTTTCGGTGGCAAAAAAGTTGCCGAGTTTACGCTGATGCTCAAACAATGTTTTTAACTCGTCGCCGAGCAAGATGCGGGAAAGTGCTTTGCTGTAGTCGCCTTGCTTGTTGCGTTGTGCCTCTGGAAATTCAGCAAGCACCATTTCGGCAGCAGTTCGATAGCTTTTATCTGCCATCAATTTTTTTGTCCCAGCCAAGCCTTACTTGACCTTGCCGCCTTCACTTTTGCTGTCGCCTTCCGCTGCTTTCTCTTCTGCACGGCTAATCCAGTGAAAGCCGCGATGCTTGCACAGGTGATAGATCACGCGCGCCCATTCTTCGGCGGTCAGTTGACGGTCAAGCGCGTCAACGCGTAATTGCCAAGATGATTTAGAAACAGGGGCGTTCTTCTCGATTTTACGTTTGAATAGATTCGCATCCGTAATCACCCCTTCGCGCTTGAGCAAGCGCGCCAGCTTGGTGAGCCGCCATGCTCTACGCCGTAAACGACGGCGCAACAGACGCGCGGAGCGTCTGGCAAGGTTGAGCGATTCACCCTCTTTAGCGGTTTCAGCTTTGTCGAAACATCGCACACCGAGATCGATGATGCGGTTTTCACCCAATACTGCCCAGCCAACGGAAGCAATGCCAATGTCCAATCCGAAAGTCAGTGCGCCGAGATTTTCTTGCTTGCTTGTCATTGCATTCTCCGTGATAATGGAACCGTTGTAGTAGTTCATCCGGGGTGAGAGCCGTTGCTACAATAAAGAAGAATCGAAAGATAATTCTGTATCCGCCCGGCGGGGAAACCCGTCGGGCTTTATCATTTCTAGAAACAGCCTTGACGGCAATAACCCCACGGCAGTAAGGATACGAGCTGTCAAGCTTGCTGACAACGTCGATAACGCCGGGATCTACCCCCGATTCCGATATCGTGCAGCGTATCATCTCCAAGAAAGTGGTAGGCCACTTTTTCGATTACAACCTCTACACTCGCAGGTATTCGCTCTTCCCCCCCAGCCAGCGCTGCAGATGTCGCTGCGCCGATGCCGGATGATTACGCAATATTTCCTCGGCGGCGGTGCGGGCAGCGGCGAGCAAATCCGCATCCTGTTCCAGATCGGCGAAGCGTAACATGGGTACCCCGCTCTGGCGTGCGCCGAGAAATTCGCCGGGGCCGCGCAGGCGCAAATCCTGGCGTGCAATCTCGAAGCCGTCGGTCTGTTCAAAAATGATTCTAAGCCGTTCGCGCGCGGTTGCCGACAATGGTTTTTGGTACAGCAGGATGCACACACTAGCCTCTGCGCCGCGTCCAACGCGGCCCCGCAACTGGTGTAACTGCGATAGCCCCATACGCTCGGCGTGCTCGATCACCATTAGCGAAGCATTGGGCACATCCACGCCCACCTCGATTACCGTGGTCGCAACCAGTAATTGAATTACCCCTTGCTTGAATGCTTCCATCACTGCCGATTTTTCCTGCGGTGGGAGCCGCCCGTGCACCAAACCAATTTTCAAATCCGGGAAAGTCAGTGTCAGCGTTTCGTAGGTCTCCAAAGCGGTCTTGAGCTGCAAGGCCTCGGATTCTTCAATCAGCGGACACACCCAGTAGGCTTGTTTGCCGGTATGGCACGATTCGCGGACGCGTGCGACCACTTCGTCGCGGCGAATATCCGCAACCAGTTTAGTCACCACCTGGGTTCTACCCGGCGGCAATTCATCTATTACTGACACATCCAGATCGGCGTAATAGCTCATTGCAAGTGTGCGCGGAATGGGTGTTGCGCTCATCATCAACTGGTGCGGGACTGCACCGGTTTTGGCGCCTTTCATGCGCAATGCAAGTCGCTGATGCACGCCAAAGCGATGCTGTTCGTCAATGATGGCAAGCCCCAGTTGGTCAAATTCCACCTGCTCCTGAAACAAGGCATGGGTGCCAATGGCAAGCATTGCGTTACCTGCGGCGATATCGGCGAGCGCGACTTGCCGTTGTTGTTTTTTCTGGCTACCGGACAGCCACGCAATCTTGATCCCCATCGGCGCAAGCCAGCCGGAAAGTTTCTGATAATGCTGCTCGGCAAGAATTTCAGTCGGCGCCATGATGGCTGCCTGGTAGCCGTTCTCGATGGCCTGCAACGCGGCTAGTGCCGCAACCACTGTCTTGCCGCTGCCCACATCACCCTGCAACAGACGTTGCATTGGATGGACTGCGGCGAGATCCTCGCTGATTTCGGCGAATACTTTCTTTTGCGCATCAGTCAATTCAAAAGGAAGCGAGTGCAGCAGTGAGCGGGTTAATTTGTTTTTCTCCGGCAGAGCGGGTGCGCTACGGCTGCGGCGCTGTTGAAAATGCAAGCGCATGGATAATTGCTGTGCCAGCAATTCATCGAACTTGATGCGGCGCCAGGCAGGGTGGGTACGTTCCTGCAACAAGATGACTGATGCATCCGGCGGCGGTTGATGCAGAAACATTACGCTATCGCGGAAACCTTGTAACTGGTGATGCTCTATGATTTCAACAGGCAGAACTTCTGCGAGGCTGTCCGCCTGATCGCCATGAACCAGCGCCTGCCTGATCAGCTTGCGTATTGCCTCCTGGGAAAGTCCCGCAGTGGTCGGATAAATCGGTGTCAGCGCATCGGCCAGCGGCACACCTTCACTCACGACACGGCATTTTGGATGAACCATTTCAGGACCAAAGAAACCTGGGCGCGTCTCTCCCAGCAGTCGCACGCGTGTCCCGACAGAATATGCTTTTACCTGACTACCGTAGAAATTGAGGAAGCGCATGAACAGAATGCCACTGCCATCTTCCACCTGACACACCAATTGCCGCCTCGGGCGGTACATGATTTCGCTGTGGATGATGACGCCTTCAACCTGCACGTTCGCGCCTGCAGGAACGTCGTTGATGGGATAAAGATGCGTTTCGTCTTCGTGGCGTAGCGGCAAATGCAGCACCAGGTCGAATTCATTGACGATGCCGAGTCTGGCAAGCTTTTCCTGCATTACCTTGCTGACAAAACCAGTGGCAACAGGAACGGTGGGGCTGTCTGTGCTATTAGCCTTCACCCTTCATCCTGGCAGCACCATCACCGCATCCATTTCTACCAGTGCTCCACGCGGAAGCGCCGCCACACCTACCGCTGCGCGCGCCGGATAAGGCTGGCTGAAATAGCTCGCCATGATTTCATTGACCCTGGCGAAATGAGCAAGATCAGTCAGATAGACATTCAGTTTGACGATATCACTCAGATCACCGCCACTCGCCACTGCTACTGCCCTCAGGTTCAGGAACACCTGCTGGATTTGCGCCTCGATACCCACTACCATCTGCATGGTAAAAGGATCCAGCCCGATCTGACCCGAAAGATAAACCGTCTCCCCTGGGCTGACGCGTATCGCTTGGGAATAGGTGCCGATTGCCTGGGGTGCATCATTTGTCTGAATCGTCTGTTTTTTCATTTGATCTCCTGAAATATTTGGGTGCTTGCACTCTACTGGGCTGAGAAGGCAAAGCAAATATTCACAAATTTGGATTTATAGAAGCGCCCTTTGCGATATGATGAAGGGAACTTCAGTACATTTCAACCAATAATCCATTACCAGCATCTCTTATCACCGATCTGAAAAACCGGATTGACATAAATGCTCGCAGACAATATTTTTAATCCATGCAAAAACTGATTATTCAAGGCGGCACCCCCCTGACGGGAGAAGTGTGTATTTCCGGTGCAAAAAATGCTGCATTGCCCATTCTGTGCGCTTCTCTGCTCACTGCTGATACCCTCAGAATTGAGAATGTTCCCCATCTCAATGACGTTACCACCATGCTGGATCTGCTCAGGCAGATGGGTATGGATATTTCGCAGGATGGTAAACAGGGCGTAGAGCTGACTGCCGCACATCTCTCCAATCTGGTCGCACCTTACGAAATGGTGAAAACCATGCGTGCCGCCATCCTGGTGCTGGGGCCAATGCTGGCTCGCGTGGGCGAGGCGAAAGTATCGCTGCCAGGCGGTTGCGCTATCGGTTTGCGCCCGGTAGACCAGCATATTAAAGGCTTGCAGGCGATGGGTGCAGAGATTCACATCGAACACGGCTATATCCATGCGAAAGTGAAACGCCTCAATGGTGCGCATATTGTAATGGATCTGGTTACTGTCACCGGCACCGAAAATCTGATGATGGCAGCAACCTTGGCCGACGGCATAACGATTCTGGAAAATGCTGCACGCGAACCGGAAGTGACAAATCTGGCCAATTGCCTGATAGCGATGGGCGCAAAAATTCACGGCGCGGGTAGCGGCATTATTACTATTGAAGGTGTCCGGACGCTGCATGGCGCAACCCATCGGGTCATGCCTGACCGTATCGAAACCGGCACTTTCCTGGTGGCGGCGGCTGCCAGCGGCGGCGAGATTCACCTGAGAGAAACCCGTGCCAACATACTCGACACAGTACTCGACAAGCTGATGGAAGCTGGTGCAGCGATAGAATCAGGGCCGGACTGGATCAGTCTAAAAATGAATAACGCATTGAAATCTGTAAGCCTGCGGACTGCACCCTACCCAGCTTTCCCCACCGACATGCAGGCGCAATTCATGGTCTTGAACAGCATTGCTGAAGGTACCTCCATTATCACTGAGACCATATTCGAAAACCGCTTCATGCATGTGCAGGAATTGAAACGTATGGGTGCCAGCATTGAAGTGGAAGGCAATACCGCCGTGGTGCGCGGCGTAGCAAGTCTCGACGGCGCCGACGTTATGGCCACTGATCTACGCGCTTCCGCCAGCCTGGTGCTGGCCGGGCTGATTGCTCGCGGCGAAACTACCATTGACCGCATCTACCACCTCGACCGTGGTTATGAACACATTGAGGAAAAATTGACCCGGTTAGGAGCGAGCGTCAGACGTGTAAGTTAGAACATGTCTACTCTCTGCGGTAAAATACAACTTTTCATGGATCCCTATCATGACCGGCATCACCATCGCCCTTTCCAAGGGCCGTATTTTTGACGATACCGCACCACTGCTGAAAGCAGCCGGTGTGGTTGCGCTCGACAATCCCGAAACCTCGCGCAAGCTGATACTTGCCACCAACCGTGCGGATGTGCGGCTTATCATCGTGCGCGCTGCTGATGTGCCGACTTATGTGCAATATGGTGCGGCAGACATGGGTATCGCTGGCAAAGACGTGCTGATCGAACACGATGGCACGGGACTTTATCAGCCACTGGATCTAAAGATTGCCTGCTGCCGTATGATGGTGGCAGTGCATGACGATTTCGATTACGAATCCGCCGTTCGTCAGGGAGCCCGGCTAAGAGTAGCAACCAAATATTTGCAAACGGCGCGCGAGCACTTCGCGGCGAAGGGGATGCATGTAGACCTGATCAAACTCTACGGCTCAATGGAACTTGCGCCGCTGGTAGGATTGGCAGACGCGATCGTGGATCTGGTTTCCAGCGGCGATACCTTGCGGGCCAACCATCTTAAAGCAGTGGAAGAGATCATGTCGATTTCAGCCCGGCTGGTCATCAACCAAGCGGCATTAAAATTGAAACGGCATACGATCCAGCCGATGCTGGAGGCATTCTCAGCGGCAGTCAAACAACTCTAGAAAGAACAACTGAACCGTGAAGGACGCGGAGGACGCGAAGGAATTCAAATGCTCAGGCAATATAGCTAGCGTATTCGCACTATGGGGAACTTGCTACAAGGTTATCTTCTGCTTTCCTCTACATCCCCCGCACCTCTGCGGTGAAGTCCGTTTTTAGGATAATCCATGCTACACATTAAACAATTCTCCTCTGTCGACGCCGGATTCGATGCGGCACTGGAAAAACTGCTGGCCTTTGAAGATACGCAGGATGAGGCAGTGGATGCAATCGTCACCACTATTCTCACAGATATAAAAAAACGTGGTGATAAAGCGCTGCTGGAATACACGCACCGCTTCGACCATCTGGATGCGGCTTCGGTGGCACAACTTGAATTGCCCAAAAGCCGCTTGCTACAAGCCTTGCGGGATTTGCCAGCAGTACAACGGGAAGCCTTGGAGCAGGCTGCCGGACGGGTGCGCGCTTACCATGAGAAACAGTTGGCGCAATCCTGGAGCTATACCGAACCTGACGGTACACTGCTTGGCCAGAAAATAACCCCGCTGGATCGCGTCGGCTTGTATGTGCCCGGTGGCAAAGCATCTTATCCTTCGTCGGTACTGATGAATGCGCTTCCAGCCAAGGTAGCGAGAGTGGGCGAACTCATCATGGTGGTGCCAACTCCAGGTGGTGAGAAAAACGAATTGGTATTGGCAGCGGCAGCGATTTGCGAAGTGGATCGCGTGTTCACCATCGGTGGTGCTCAGGCTGTTGCCGCGCTGGCCTACGGTACCGAGACTGTGCCACAAGTGGACAAGATCGTCGGTCCTGGCAATGCTTATGTGGCGGCAGCCAAACGCCGGGTATTCGGCGTGGTCGGTATCGATATGATAGCGGGGCCATCGGAAATTCTGGTGATTTGCGACGGCAAAACCGATCCCGACTGGATTGCAATGGATCTGTTTTCGCAAGCTGAGCATGATGAAATGGCGCAGGCGATCCTGCTTTCCCCTGATGCGGCTTTCATTGATGCAGTGGCGGCAAGTCTCGCCCGGCAACTGCCAGCCATGCCGCGCAAGGCTGTAATACGCACCTCGCTTGAAAGCCGTGGGGCGCTGATTCAGGTGCGCGACCTGGATGAAGCCTGCGCCATCGCCAACCGCATCGCGCCGGAACACCTGGAGCTATCCGTTGAGCAACCGGAAAAATGGGCAGAAAAAATCCGCCATGCCGGTGCTATTTTCCTCGGGCGCTACACTTCCGAAGCCCTCGGCGACTATTGCGCGGGGCCCAATCACGTGCTGCCCACTTCGCGCACTGCACGCTTTTCGTCGCCATTGGGCGTGTACGATTTCCAGAAACGTAGCAGCCTCATCCAGGTGTCGGCACAAGGCGCGGGAAAACTTGGCGCGATCGCTTCCATCCTGGCTAGGGGAGAGGGTTTGCAGGCGCACGCAATGGCGGCAGAATACCGTTACAAGAAAAACGGTTAAGATATTTGCATGACCGACATAATCTGCTCACGTAAAACTTTCACCGAATCAATTCATGCCGACTTTGGAGTCGACGACTTGGAGCTTTATCCCTATGGCCTAACCAAGATAAAGAGACAACTCGTTCTTGCTACCCGCATCAAGTCGTGTAATAAAATTACCTTGGTTTAAACTAGACTTTATGCCCCCCTCTCCCGATCAGATCATCCGCCCAGAAATTCTCGCGCTTTCCGCCTACCATGTGCCGCCTGCGAGTGGCATGGTAAAGCTGGATGCGATGGAGAACCCATATTCGCTGCCGCAGGAACTACGCGATGAGATCGCGCGACTGGCGGCGGATGCGCCGGTTAACCGTTACCCTGATGCGAGTGCTGCCCCGCTCAAAGCCCGGTTGCGAGAAGCGCTGGCAATTCCTGCCGGAATGGACATCATGCTAGGCAATGGTTCGGATGAGATCATCCAGATTATCGCGCTGGCCGCAGCTAAGCCGGGGGCAGTGTTGCTGAGCGTTGAACCCGCATTCGTGATGTTCCGCATGATCGCCACTTTCGCCGGGATGGGTTATGCAGGCGTGCCGCTGAAAGCTGATTTCTCGCTTGATCTGGACGCAATGCTCGCCGCCATCACCCAGCACCAGCCAGCAGTGATCTTCATCGCCTACCCCAATAATCCTACCGGCAATCTGTTTGACGCCACGGCTGTCTCGCGTATTATTGAAGCTGCTCCCGGCATAGTGATAATAGACGAGGCCTATCATGCTTTTGCCGATGCCAGTTTCATGAACAGGCTGACACAATATCCCAACCTGTTGTTGATGCGCACTCTCTCCAAACTGGGGTTAGCGGGTTTAAGGCTGGGGTTGCTGATTGGCAGGTCGGAATGGTTGATACAACTGGAAAAACTGCGTTTGCCGTATAATGTCGGGGTTGTCACCCAGTTGATTGCAGAAAAAGTATTGCAGTATCCCGATGTCCTGCTGCAACAAGCCGCAGCGATCAAAGCTGAACGGACAGTACTAAGCAAGTGTTTGCAGGTGCTGGATGGGGTTGATATTTTTCCGACCGATGCGAATTTTATTTTATTGCGTGTGGATGCAGCCAGCCAAGTGTTTCAAGGACTCAAACAACGCGGCGTTTTGATCAAGAATCTCGATGGATCACATCCGCTGCTGAAGAACTGCCTGCGCGTTACGGTGGGAACCCCCGATGAAAACGTACAATTCCTGACGGCATTGCAGGCTACGCTCAAGAAACCAATTTACTGATTTTATTGCTTCCATCAATTAAACTCCCAAAATCATGCGCCAGACACAAATCACCCGCAATACATTGGAAACCCAGATCAGCGTCAGTCTCAATCTGGATGGGACCGGCAAAGCTGTGCTGAATACCGGTGTGCCGTTTCTTGACCACATGCTGGACCAAGTTGCGCGCCACGGCATGATGGATTTGGAGATTGCCGCCAAGGGAGATTTGCACATTGACGCTCATCACACGGTGGAGGATATCGGCATCACTCTGGGTCAAGCATTTGCACAGGCTATCGGCGACAAGAAGGGTTTGCGCCGCTATGGTCACGCCTATGTGCCGCTGGACGAGGCGTTGTCGCGGGTGGTGGTGGATCTGTCAGGACGTCCCGGCATGGAATTTAACGTTAAGTTTGTGCGTGCCCGCATCGGCGAGTTTGACGTCGACCTGACGAATGAGTTTTTTCAAGGTTTCGTCAACCATGCCATGGTAACGTTGCATATTGACAACCTGTCCGGGGACAATGCTCATCACCAAGCGGAAACCGTATTCAAGGCATTTGGCCGCGCACTGCGTATGGCGGTAGAACTTGATCCGCGCGCGACCGGCATGATCCCATCCACGAAAGGCTCTTTGTAAACACCCCTCACCTTCCCTCGCAACATGACAGATATTGCAATTGTTGACTACGGCATGGGCAATTTGCGCTCTGTGTCAAAAGCTCTGGAGCACGTTGCCCCTACCGCTTCGGTGATAGTCACCAGCGACCCGGTCGTGGTGCGGCAAGCCGCGCGTGTAGTATTTCCCGGCCAGGGTGCGATGCCTAACTGCATGCATGAAATGGATGCACGCGGCTTGCGCGATGCGGTGCTGGATGCTGCGGCCAGCAAACCGTTTCTCGGCATTTGCCTCGGTTTGCAGATGCTGTTTGACACCAGTGAAGAGGGGGATGTGAGAGGCCTCGGGATTCTGCCTGGCAAGGTACGGCGTTTTCCATCTAAGGCAATGATTGACACCAACGGGCAAAAACTCAAAGTGCCGCACATGGGCTGGAATCAGGTACATCAGACTATTGATCACCCTTTGTGGAAAGGTATCACTACTGATGCGCGCTTTTATTTCGTACACAGTTACTATGTCGAGGCCACCAACCCGGAGCCGGTAGCAGCCTACAGTTTTTATCCTTTTCAGTTTACTTGTGCAGTGGCAAAGGATAATATTTTCGCTGTTCAGTTCCATCCGGAAAAAAGTCATGCGGCAGGACTGACACTGCTGGCTAATTTCGTACACTGGGAACCGAATTCTGATAATAAGACTAGTTAGATTCGCGCGTGAATTTGCTTCGAATCTAAAATCTCAACTCTAACTCTTACTCCGATTCAAAATGCTGATTATTCCTGCAATAGACTTAAAAGACGGGCAGTGTGTACGTCTTAAACAAGGTGTAATGGAAGATGCCACCGTATTTTCAGAAAGTCCCGGTGTCATGGCTAAGCATTGGCTGGAGCAAGGTGCACGACGCCTGCACTTGGTAGACCTGAACGGTGCATTTGCCGGCAAACCAAAGAATGAGCCAGCCATTCGTGCCATTGTTGAAAGCATCGGCGACAGGGTCCCGATTCAGCTGGGTGGCGGCATCCGCGATCTTGAAACCATCGAGCGCTATCTCGATAATGGTATTACTTATGTCATTATCGGCACCGCAGCGGTGAAGACACCAGGGTTCCTGCACGATGCCTGCTACGCTTTCCCTGGGCATATCATGGTGGGACTGGATGCGAAAGATGGCAAGGTTGCGGTCGATGGTTGGTCCAAAGTTACCGGTCACGACGTAATCGACCTGGCAAAGAAGTTCCAGGGTTATGGTGTCGAAGCAATCATCTACACCGACATCGGTCGCGATGGCATGCTCAGTGGCGTCAACATCAAAGCCACAGTGGAACTAGCCAGGGCGCTGACCATCCCGGTCATTGCCAGTGGCGGCATCACCAATCTGGATGATGTCAAAGCACTGTGCGAAATAGAATTGGAAGGCATCATGGGTGCCATTACTGGCCGTGCCATTTACGAGGGTTCGCTGGATTTCAAAACGGCACAGGGGCTAGCAGATAAACTGGGCATCAACACATAATTCCAATTCCAGTTCGCAAGTGAAAAGGCGATGACGAATGAACGCCGCAGACAATACGCCCCCCTCCCCCCAGGAATGTTTCCTTCGGGGCGAATAGTACGGCCATGTGCGAGTGAGGATGTCAACGAAGTGTCACTGCTGAAATGTAATTGGAATAAGGAAATATTTTTTGTGAGCAACAAGGTTTTGTGACGAAATATGGGTTTTTAGAGGTGCCTCATAGCGAAAAAATAGGGTGAATTCCATTTTCTACCTTCCTCTGTGCCCTCGTGCCACTGTTTATTTCTAAGGTGAAAGGTCTTTAGTCTTATGGGTCTCGCCAAACGTATCATCCCATGTCTCGACGTAACCAACGGACGTGTGGTCAAGGGTGTCAATTTCGTCGAGCTTCGGGATGCCGGTGACCCCGTTGAAATCTCGCGCCGTTATGACGAGCAGGGAGCTGACGAGCTGACTTTTCTCGACATCACTGCCAGTTCCGATAATCGTGATCTGATCCTGCGCATCATTGAAGAAGTTGCCGCTCAAGTATTCATTCCGTTGACCGTGGGTGGAGGAGTTCGCCAGGTGGAGGATGTGCGCAGGTTATTGAATGCCGGTGCTGACAAAGTAAGCATCAATACCTCGGCAGTGCAGAATCCGCAACTGGTGGCAGATGCCGCAGGCCATTACGGCTCTCAATGTATCGTGGTGGCAATAGATGCCAAGCAAGTAAGTGGCGCAGACACAAACACCAATCGCTGGGAGGTATTCACCCACGGCGGACGCCGAGCTACCGGTCTGGATGCAGTTGAGTGGGCAAAGAAAATGCAATCGCTGGGGGCGGGTGAAATCCTGCTTACCAGCATGAACCGAGACGGTACCCGCAATGGCTTTGATCTGGCGCTTACTCGAGCGGTGTCGGATGCAGTAGACGTTCCGGTAATCGCCAGCGGTGGCGTGGGTAACCTCCAGCATCTGGTCGAAGGTGTCTTGCAGGGCCACGCCGAAGCGGTGCTGGCGGCGAGTATATTCCACTACGGTGAATACACCATACGCCAAGCCAAGGAGTATATGGCGCAACATGGTATTGAAGTTAGGCTATAGTGATAGAATGAAAATCCGGGCGACCGTACCACTAACTCTCAAAGGCATCTCTAAAAATTAGAAGCTCTAAACAAGACAAGGCGGAAATAAAATGGAGGCGTTGCATAGAGGTGATATGCAAGGAAACATTTTTGTGAATAACGAAGTATTCGTGACGAAATCCGGGTTTTTAGAAGTGTCCTTAATTCTGAATTTATGTCTGCTATTTGGCTCAATAAAATAAACTGGTCCGACGATGGACTGGTGACGGTGGTAGCTCAGGAAGCCGACAGCGGCCGAGTGCTGATGGTTGCCTGGATGAACCGCGAGGCACTGCGCCTCACCGCTGAAACCGGCGAAGCAGTGTACTGGTCACGTTCCCGCAAGAAACTTTGGCACAAAGGCGAGGAATCCGGCCACGTCCAGAAAATAAAGGAAATGCGTTTGGATTGCGACGGGGATGTATTATTGCTAATAGTAGAGCAGGCTGGCGGCATCGCCTGCCATACCGGTAGGCATAATTGTTTCTTCAACAAATTGGAAAATGATCGGTGGACGGTGGTTGAACCAGTAATTAAGAATCCCAAAGAAATCTACAAATAATGACAGACTCAGCCATTCTCCGCCGTCTGGCGGAAACCATTGAAGCACGCAAGAGTGCCGACCCTGCCGCCTCGTATGTAGCAAAACTGCTGCACGATGGACATGACAAGATACTTAGAAAGATCTCGGAAGAGGCAACAGAGACACTGCTGGCTTCAAAAGACGCCGATAAACAACAGGTCGTGTATGAGATGGCAGATTTGTGGTTCCACTGCCTGATATTGCTGGCCCACCATGGCTTGGGACCGGACGATGTCCTGAATGAACTGCAACGCCGCGATGGAGTTTCAGGAGTAGCCGAAAAAGCATCGCGAAAAACAGGATAAAAATGGAGAGCTGCCTTTTCTGCAAAATCGTGTGCGGGGAAATTCCCTGTAATAAGATATACGAGGACGCTAACGTTCTGGCATTTCATGATATCCATCCTGCAGCGCCGGTACATTTCATGTTAATACCCAAGCTGCATATCCCTTCGTTGGCCGAGGTTGAAGACAAACATCGAGATTTACTAGGCCAAATTATGCTTCTGGTTCCAAAATTAGCTCAGGAACAGGGCTGCACAGACGGTTTTCGCACCATTATCAACACCGGGCACGTAGGAGGACAGGAAGTCTACCACCTGCATATCCACATCATCGGTGGTATGGAACGTTTGCCCGTAATGATTCATCACCAGAGATAAAGGAGTAAATGATGGGGGCATTCAGCATCTGGCATTGGCTGGTCGTTCTGGTGATTGTTGTTTTGGTGTTTGGCACCAAGAAACTGCGCAATCTCGGCAGCGATCTGGGTGGCGCAGTGAAAGGTTTCAAGGAAGGTGTGAAAAGTGCCGATGAAGAGAATACATCACCCCCGCCGCAACAAGCCGATGGTCATATCATCGAAGGCGAAATCAGGGACAAGACACAAACGAAACTGTGATGACTGACCGATAAAGACTAAGCTGGTTGAACCACTGAGCAGGCAGGAATCCGATTGCCACTTGCTGCTCTTCATCCACGACTCCCCACAAAAAATGTTCGATATCAGTTTCGCAGAAATCCTGATTATTGCAGTTGTGGCACTGATCGTGATCGGCCCACAGCGACTGCCCAAGGTGGCACGTACCCTGGGACATCTATTCGGGCGCGCACAGCGTTATGCCAATGATGTCAAGAACGATATTCGGCACGAAATGGAGCTGGAAGAACTAAAGAAACTGAAAACTTCGATGCAGGAAGCCGCCGACTCCTTCAGCAATACGGTGCGGCAGGAAATAAATCAGTTTCAGGAAATAACGGAAACAAAAACCCCAGTTGCAGCAACTCCTATACCGCCCGCAGAACCCGTGACGGAATCTCCTGCCACTCAAGTTGAACCGGCACTTCACTCAGAGCCGGAACTGGATGACGCGGCCAGGAAACTGAAACACAGCGCCGGCGATGAGAGCGGCAAATGACGCATATTCATGCTGACGTGCATCAATATAATTGTGTCAACTCAACCGCCCTCCCCAGCACAACATGAGTACTGAAGACACATTCATTTCGCATTTGATGGAATTACGTACCAGGCTGATACGCGTATTCGGCGTGCTGGCACTCGGTTTTCTACCCTGCGCCTATTACGCGCGGGAACTGTACTCACTGCTGGCGCAACCCCTGCTGGAGAAGCTCCCGCAAGGTGGACAGATGATCGCCACCGAAATCGCCACGCCATTCTTCGTGCCGATGAAAGTTGCCATGATGGCGGCTGTTATCATCACGTTGCCGCACACACTCTACCAGATGTGGGCATTCATTGCGCCGGGGTTATATTCTCACGAAAGGCGCATGGTGCTGCCGCTGGTGTTCGCCAGCAGTTTTCTGTTCATCTGTGGCATGGCATTTGCCTATTTTGCCGCACTGCCGCTGGTATTCGAGTTTATTACCCATTTTGCACCGGAAGGCGTGGCAGTAATGACCGATATCGGCAAATATCTCGACTTTGTTCTGACCATGTTCATCGCCTTTGGAGTGACTTTCGAAGTGCCGGTATTCGTCGTGGTGCTGGTCCGAATGGGCATTATCACTATAGAGAAGTTGAAGGATATACGCAGCTATGTTCTCGTTGGTGCATTCGTGGTCGGCGCGATATTCACCCCACCCGATATAGTCTCGCAGTTCATGCTGGCGGTGCCGCTTTATCTGCTCTACGAGTTGGGCATACTGGTAGCGAGTTTTATGGGAAAACCCGCACCGGTTCCGGATTGCCCAGCCATAAGCAACGATGGCACCAAGCCAATGGAACCGGAACTGGACAAGGCCGAAGCCGAAGGCAAGAAAAACAGCTGATCCCAGGTACTTACACTTTTATAGCAGTACGTGTTGAGGCATGACACAAGCTCTCTCGCACCGCACCATCGCACCGCACCCATAAAAAACGGGAGCCGAAGCCCCCGTCAGTATTTCCAGAATTACTTTTTATCAGGCTTGGCCGTTCTTGCGGCGGCGCGCTATGAAACCCATCAGACCAAGGCCAGCCAGGAACATGGCATAGGTTTCTGGTTCGGGAACTGCCGCTACCGTTTGGGCAACATAAACAGAACTCCCAAGATCGCTGTCCTTGAAACCGATTACGAAGAACTTGTTGTCCCCCGCAACGGAGACAAAATCATTGTCGTTGGATAATATAAGCGTGTGGTAAGTATCTGCGCCGACAGTTACATCATCACCAAAAGCAGCGCCTTCCAGCTTGGCAGGAATGTTTGCAACAGTGATTCCATTTGCGGTCAGCAATGCCACGACATCAAGAAACAAGCTTTTAGCCGGATGCCCTTGATTGGCTAACAGGTTTGCTTCGCCACTGATAGCCGTTATGTCAGTGGCGCCCGCCAGATCAACCTTCCACAATTGCTTGATCGCAGCATTTGAGCCATCACCCAGTCCCTTGCCGTCGCGTTCAAGAACCAGAAACTCATGATTGTTAATAGCGAGTATTTCACTGCTATTGTAGTTTTTAACACCAATCTTGTTGTCATATGCGTACTCATGCGTCGCGCCGGAAGCAATGTCTATCGTAACTATGCGGTTCATCCTTGCACCGTCACCACCATCTTGCGCCAGCGCACTTTGCATGAATCCGAACAGGGTCGTGCCATCAGGGGAAATGGCGAGTCCTTCCATACCCTTGTTGGCAATCCGGCCAGAAAAGGTATTGCTGCTGATATCCAAGGCACCCTGTGCGGATAAATTAGCCACACCCAAGTTGCCCGGCAAAGTAAAGGAGTTGAGACGCTCGCCAGTCAGACGATCAAACTGGTAAACATAAGGGCCATATTCATCTGAGATAAACACGCTTTGACCATCATTTGAAACACGAATGCCTTCGGGGTCAAGGCGTCCGTTACTCGGGTTGAGTGAATTGCCTGTTCCAAAGTTATCAGAGCGACCGGTGAAATAATTAATCGACGCAGTGTTGGAAGCAGGTGCGCCGCCAGTTGCGTACGTCAAAGGAGTGGGGCTTGAAAGCAGGGTGGTACCGTTTAAGGTGGTCGTCACTGTGAGAGGTAGTGTAGTACCCGCCGAGTAGCTTAAACCGATCGTATGAAAACGGGCGATAAAGGACGTGGTGTTATCCACACCACTTCCTCCGGCATAGGCGAGGGCGTTCGGACCTCTGTCTGGCAACGCCAGGAAAGTATTGTTGCCGGCATAAGCTAGGCCAGAGCCCATTCCGCCCAGAAGATTAGCGGCAATCCCGCTTTCGAGTGTGCCAGTCAAACCTGACAGATCGCTCGCGGCGCTCGAAAGACTACCGATACCAAGCAGTACTGGCGCTGCATTTGCGACTGGCGCTGCCAACAAGAGCGCTAAAAGTGCTGGCAGAACTCTCTTTGAATTTTCTTGCATATGTATCATGAAAATCTCCGTTGGGGGCAAATGAAATTCTGTTGATTGATCAGAAGGTGCACTAGCAGCATGCATTGCAATGTTTGCATAGTGATATGACAGCAATATGAAGGCATGGCTAGTCTAAAATGCTTACAGATAAGAAACACAAGGCAAACACAAGGGGTCAGAACACAATGGTAGACCCTAGGCACACGCAAATACATCAAGCCGAAATCTAACAGCATTAGCCTGGTGTCGGGAACGGAACTTGGTATTTCCCGGTAGCAGTCATTAATCTCGATGCGGCGGCGGCGATCAACCAAGCTAATCTACGCAAATTAGCATCTATTTGCATAATGCATAAATCTTACTATATTCAAATCGCTCCGCATTGACGCAGCTATGCAAGTAGGCGCTCGAACCAGTGTCACACAGCCATAATCTGAATCATCGGTCAGTTTCGGTTGAATGTTTTTCCGGGTTTATTCCAATGTATCTTGATCCTGATCCTGCGGCGCTGGTTTGGGACGCTTGCCAACATTGATCTTGATGATTTTCTCCGCCTGGTTGCGCGCCACGGTAATTGCGGCGGATTCTCCTGGCGGCAATATAGCGATCAGATTAAGCATGACAGACGAATCAGCAACCGCCTTGCCAGCAACCGCCACCACGATATCTCCCGGTTTCATTCCGGCCCTGTCGGCCGGACCATCCTTGAGCACTCCCGCGATCAATGCGCCGTCAGGACTGGTGCGCTTGAATGATTCTGCCAGTTCCGGCGTTAAATCCTGCACTTCCACACCGATCCAGCCACGGGTCACGCCGCCGGTCTGAATGATCTGTTCCATTATCTGTTTGGCAATGTTGGCTGGAATAGCAAAGCCGATGCCGAGCGACCCGCCAGTGCGGGAAACAATTGCGGCATTAATGCCAATCAGATTGCCAGTGGTATCAACCAGGGCACCGCCAGAATTCCCCGGATTGATGGCGGCATCGGTCTGGATAAAATTTTCAAAAATACTGATACCCATATGCGTTCTTCCCAGTGCGCTGATAATACCCATGGTCACTGTCTGGCCTACGCCAAAGGGGTTGCCGATGGCAAGCACCATGTCACCCACCCGGGCATGATCGGAATGTCCGAAAGTCATCGCTGGCAGTACACCCATGTCCACCTTTATGACAGCGAGATCGGTTTCCGGATCCGATCCGATGATGCGCGCTTTGGCTTTTCTGCCATCCATCAGCGCAATCTCGATTTCGTCCGCAGCCTCCACCACATGATGGTTGGTAAGAATATAACCTTCCGGACTCACAATTACACCGGAACCAAGACTTGCCGTGCGCCGGGTTTGTGACTCGAATCGGTCACCAAAGAAACGCCGAAACATGGGATCATCCATCAGTGGATGCGGAGGTATCTTGACTTCTTTGCTGGTAAAAATGTTAACCACTGATGGAGTGGCAGTTTGAACGGCATCGCTAAAGCTGCCGGGTTTAGACACGCCATCCCGAGCGGCCTCTTTCACTGTCACCATACCGCCACGCGAACTCCACGATAACAGTTCGGGCCGCAAGGTAGAGACAACAAACAATACCGCAAGAAATATCGTTACCGTTTGTGCGAAAATCAACCAGAATTTATGCATGTTGGTATAGGGATTTCGACGTTTATATTAGTAATAGCTGTCATAAAAAATGGGGAGCAACATTGATGCGACTGAATGAACTCGAAATCTATCTGAATCAACTGCTGGGTGTCGCCCAAGTTCGTGATTATTGCCCAAATGGGCTACAAGTGGAAGGACGAAGCGAAGTACATAAGCTGATCAGTGGTGTGACTGCCTCGTTTGATCTCCTGCAAGCTGCTGTAGCCGCAGGTGCGGATGCGGTGCTGGTACATCACGGTTATTTCTGGCGCGGTGAGAACCCGTGCCTAACCGGCATAAAACGCCGCCGCATTGCTCTGCTGATAGAGAGCGACATTAGCCTGTTTGCCTATCATCTGCCGCTGGATGCGCATCCGGAACTGGGCAATAACACGCAACTGGGACGAAGACTGGGTTTCATTGAAACTGGCCGCTTTGGTGAACAGGGTATTGCTGTACAAGGCACTCTGTCTCAAGCCATCACACTGAAAGATCTGAGCAAAAACGTAGAGCACCTGTTATCGCGCAAAGCATTGGTAATCGGTGATGAAGCCAAGCTGGTGCAGCGTATAGCCTGGTGTACTGGTGCTGCGCAGGATTATTTTGATGAGGCGATTCGCCTGGGTGTGGATGCATTTGTCACTGGTGAAATTTCCGAACAGACCGTGCATGCCGCACGCGAATCCGGCGTGGCCTTCATTGCGGCAGGACATCATGCTACCGAGCGTTATGGCGTCCAGACATTGGGTGAGCATGTGGCACAAAAATTCGGTATTGCCCACCAATTTATTGATGTAGATAATCCGGTGTAAAAAAACCGCAGTATGTGAAGATGAGCAGGCTCACCACTTGAGTTTGCTACAGCACCCGCTCATCATGCAGAAAAAACAGGATAAATCATGGGACAGACGCCGCTGCAAGGAATAAAAGTTATCGAAATGGGTACGCTCATTGCCGGACCGTTTGCAGGCCGGTTGATGGCGGAGTTCGGCGCAGAAGTCATCAAGATTGAATCTCCACAAGGCGGCGACCCGCTGCGGCAGTGGCGTAGACTGCACAATGGCACATCGTTATGGTGGTATGTGCAGGCACGCAACAAGAAGTCAGTGACAATAAATCTCAAAAAAGAAGCTGGCCAGGAAATTATCAGGCAACTGGTGAAGGATGCCGATATCGTGATAGAGAATTTTCGTCCCGGTGTGATGGAAGGCTGGAATCTGGGATGGGAGCAGCTTAGCGCGATCAATCCAGGGCTTATCATGGTGCGCATTTCCGGCTACGGGCAGACTGGACCGTACCGTGATCGACCAGGTTTTGGCGCGATAGGCGAATCCATGGGTGGCCTGCGGCACCTTACCGGCCACCCGGATGAAGCGCCAGTACGAGTAGGAGTATCCATAGGCGACTCCATCGCCGCCATGCATGGTGTAATGGGTGCACTAATGGCATTACACCAGCGTAACGCAGGCAACGGCAAGGGGCAGGTAGTCGATGTAGCGCTATATGAATCAGTGTTTAATCTAATGGAAAGCCTGCTGCCGGAGTACGACATGTTCGGCCTCATCAGGAATCGCAGCGGCGCGTCTCTGCCGGGCATTACGCCATCAAACACATATCCATGCCGTGACAAGAAGTACGTGGTAATTGGCGCTAACGCCGACAGTATTTTTAAGCGCATGATGCTGGCTCTTGGCCGTGGCGATCTGGCCAATGATCCGGAGCTTGCTCACAACAGTGGGCGTGTAAAACGCACCCGGGAACTTGACGACATAATTACTGCATGGACTATGCAGCATGACTTGGAGGAAATTCTGACAGTACTCGATAAGGCAGAGGTTCCAGCAGGAAAGATCTATGACATCGCCGATATCGTCGATGATCCGCACTATCGGGCACGGGAGATGATCCGACAGTTTCAGTTGCCAGATGAATGTCCGCTGAAGCTGCCCGGGATTGTTCCAAAATTATCACGGACACCCGGTGAGATTCGCTGGGTTGGCCCGCGGCTAGGCGAACATACCGCAGAAATTCTAAGCAGTTTAGGATATGACGAGGTAGCGCAGGCTGCGCTAAAAGCACAAGAAGTAATTTAGTTTGCAAATTCCGGGTGTATGGCACACGCTCTCAGTTTCATTGGGGAGTAATCAGCATCTACAGTGTGAAAAACTACGGTTTCCAAGCTGTCACTCTACCTGTTTATCCCCCTCAAATTTCTTGACAGACGGTTAGCTGAAGAGTTAGGCTACGCGGGTCGTTGGAGTGGGCTATTCCGGGACGCTGGGAATAGCGGCACGACCAGCTACAACATAACAATTACGGAACAACAAAGGAGAGATAACATGGTTGCCAAGCTTTGGCTGAGGTTTGTTTTGCTGGTTGGTGGCGCGCTGCTGGCGGCGTCTTCATACGCGAACTTTCCCAGCGTCCCCAAAGAAACCTACAAAGCGCTGAGCCTGGAACAATCGGCCACGCCCAAACAACTGCATGACGCGCTGAGCAAGCGTTACAAGGACCCGGCGCAAGGCGCTGGCCGCGGCACCCTGGCGCAATACTGGGAACCGGTACCGTTCGCCATGTACATGGACCCAGCCTCCTTCTACAAACCGCCGACCTCGATGAAAGAAGTGGCCTCGCGCCAGGAATGCGTGAAATGCCACACCGACGAATCGCCGGTATGGGTCAATGCCTGGAAGAAGAGCAGCCATGCCAACCTGGACAAGATCCGCGCGCTCAAGCCGACCGACCCGACTTTCTACAAGAAAGCCAAACTGGAAGGGGTAGAGAACAACCTGCGCTCCATGGGCCGCCTGGGCGCGAGCGAGAACCTGAAAGAAGTCGGCTGTATCGACTGCCACGTCGACATCAACACCAAGAAGAAAGCCGACCACAGCGTCGACATGCGCATGCCCACCGCCGACGTGTGCGGCGTCTGCCACCTGCAGGAATTTGCCGAACGCGAATCCGAACGCGACACCATGATCTGGCCGTTCAAAACCGGCTGGCCCGACGGACGCCCCTCGCATGCCCTGGACTGGAAAGCCAACGTAGAAGTTGCAGTATTTGCGGCGATGCCCCAGCGCGAAATCGCCGAAGGCTGCAGCCAGTGCCACACCAACCAGAACAAATGCGATGGCTGCCACACCCGGCACGAATTCTCCGCGGCCGAATCACGCAAACCGGAAGCCTGCGCCACCTGTCACAGCGGGGTTGACCATAACAACTGGGAAGCCTACTCCATGTCCAAGCATGGCAAGGTCGTATCGATGATGGGCAGCAAATGGAACTGGGACGTACCGCTCAAGGACGCCTACTCCAAAGGTGGCCAGACCGCCCCGACCTGCGCGGGCTGCCACATGGAATATGAAGGCAAATTCACCCACAACATGGTGCGCAAAGTACGCTGGGCCAACTACCCGGCAGTGCCTGGCATCGCCGAGAACATCAACAGCGCCTGGTCTGAAGAGCGGCTGGACTCCTGGGTCAAGACCTGCACCCAATGCCATGCCGAACGCTTCACCCGCTCCTACCTGGAATTCATGGACAAGGGCACCCTGCACCTCCTGGCCAAATACCAGGAATCGCATGGCGTAGTCGAACAGCTCTACAAAGAAGGCCTGCTGACCGGTCAGAAGAACAACCGTCCGGCACCGCTGGCACCGGACAAAGAAATGTTTGCGGGCTTCACCCAGTTATACTGGTCGAAGGACAACAACCCGGCAGCGATAGAACTCAAAGTCCTGGAAATGGGTGAAAACGACCTGCCCAAAGGCCACGTTGGACTGGCGCACGTCAACCCGGGTGGTTACACCTACACCGAAGGTTGGGGACCGATGAACCGGGCCTATGTCGAGATCATGGATGAAAGCACCAAGATCCGCGAAATGGTAGCCTTGCAGGAACGCGTCAACCGGCTGGAAAAGCGTCGTACCAGCTTGCTGGACATTGACAGCACCAGCGACAAAATCTCGATCGGTGGTCTGGGGGGCGGCATGTTGCTGGCAGGCACCCTCGCGCTGGCAGGCTGGCGTCGCCGCGAAAAAAGCGGACGGTGACCTCCACCGCCTCCCGGAGCGCCGCATTGCCGGCGCGACCGGGGTCTAAACTCCTCCCGTCACTGGGGATCCTCCTGGTGACGGGAGGTTTTATTTTGCTCGGCTGGTTTGCCTATCTGTGGTTCAACCCCAAACCGGCACCGTACCACTATCAACTGGTGACCGAAGGCAGCGTTGACCAGTTTGACAGCCTCGGCCTGGCCGACTGGCCGGACCTGACCTTGCGCCAATACGCAGTGCGGGTAGCGGAAGTCGACACCCCGGTTGCGCTGGCACATGTGGCGGCCCGCGGCAACACCCCCCCGGTCCTGCTCAGCTGGGAAGGCCGCACCAGCGAACCGATGATCGCCCTCGACAGCAAACTGGCCGAACTGACCGCGCTGGTCACAGCGATTGCCCGTTACGCCCCGAAAGACGCCTTGATCCTGTCGTGGTGGGACACCTCGCGCCAGATCCGCTTACTGGCCGACCGCGACACCCTGTTTAACGCCCACCTGGGCGAACCGCTGATCATTCCCCCGCAATGGCGCGAGCGCAGCGACGCCATCCGCCAGTATGAAGACAAATTCTGGGGCGCCCCGGCCCCGGCCGAAGAGCGCCAGAAATTCCAACGCTTTACCGACGCGCTGGTGGCCGACGCGGCCACCGGTGCGGCCATCCTGCGCGAACTGGCCGGCCCGCGCGAAGCCTACCTGGTAGTGCACGTCACCGACCTCTACAAACTGGGAATAATGCGCCCGGATCGCCTGGACATGGGTTACAAGAGCTTCCCCATGAGCGGCAACATGCACGGCCTGATCGGCCACCTGAAGGGCTGGATGCGCGACAACAACTACGAAACCTACGCGCTGCAATCCCTCTCCGACCGGGAAGTGCGCGCCTTCTTCCTGCGCGACAGCAAGAGCAGCAACACCCTGCTGGCGCAGACCCTGCCGTTTACCAACACCCAACCGCTCGACCTGGAGGCACTGCAGGTGGTCTACCAGCAAGGGGGATACTGGTTGTACAGGATTCCGCCGGTGGCAGCGGCAGCAACGGCGGCAGCGCCCACCCCGCCCGCAGAGTAAACGACCGGAGCAGGCATAGCAGCAGAAACGAAACAAGCGTAGCGGCAGCGAGCACAAGAGCGGTATCAGTGGTACCAGAAAGAGTCATGGTACTGGTTCTACCAGTTTGTACCAAGCGGCGATAAAGTGTAGCCATAAAAAATACCATCAAACTACCCCACGGACATGAAGGAGAAACCATGAGACATCCTATGACATTCGCACTGGCCGCAGCGGCCATGCTGGCAGTTCTTTCCGGCAATGTACTGGCCGACAAATTCGAAGGCCGCAAGAAATGCAGCTCGTGCCACAAGAGCCAGGCTGAATCATGGGGCAGCACCGCCCATGCCAAGGCGATGGACTCGCTCAAGCCCAAGACCAAGGCGGCGGCCAAGACCAAGGCCAAACTGGATCCGAACAAAGACTACACCAAGGACAAGGACTGCGTCGGCTGCCACGTAGACGGCTTCAACAAAGAAGGCGGTTACACCCTGGCTGACCCGAACAAATTCACCGCCGCCGTCGGCTGCGAATCGTGCCATGGCCCGGGTTCCAAGTATCGCGGCATGCACCGCAAATCCGGGGCCGACTTCGAGAAATCGAAGAAGACCGCACCGCGCCAGGGATTGGCGGACGCTGGCCAGGACTTTCATTTTGAAGAAAGCTGCAACGCCTGCCACCTGAACTATGAAGGCTCGGGCTGGAAAGGCGTGAAGAAGCCGTACACCCCGTTCACCCCGCAGGTAGACAAGAAATACACCTTTGACTTCAAGAAATACGTACGCGACAGCAAAGCCATGCATGAGCATTACAAACTGGATGGCACCTTCGTGGGCGAGCCGATGTTCATGTTCCATAAAGACTTCCAGGCAGTCGCCAAGGTCGGCGAGAAAGGATCGGACGACTGATGGCGGCGGGCGGCAGAACAGCGGGCGGCACCCTGCTGATTGGAGCGGTGCTGGGGGTAGTGATGGTGGCGGTGGTATTCGGCGGCGAAGCGGCGGTTTCCACCGACGCGTTCTGCACCAGCTGTCACTCGATGACCTACCCGGCGGCGGAACTGAAGAAATCCTCGCACTACGGCGCGCTGGGTGCCAATCCGGGCTGCAAGGACTGCCATATTCCGCAGGGTTTCGAGAACTTCCATCTGGCGCTGTACACCCATGCGGTGGATGGCGCGCGGGAATTATATCTGGAGTTTGCCGAAGACTACTCCACGCTGGAGAAGTTTAACGAGCGGCGGCTGATCATGGCACATGATGCGCGCATGAACCTGAAGAAATGGGACAGCGTCACCTGCCGCGAATGTCACAAGGACCCGCAGCCCCCGGGCGGCGATGCCAAGGCCGCGCACAAGAAGATGGAAACGGAAGGTGCGACCTGTATCGATTGCCACCAGAACCTGGTGCACAAATCGGTGGCCGAGACCGACCTCAATGCCAGCCGCACGCAAAAGAAACTGGTGCTGAAGGAAGTCAAGGCGGATGAGGAGAGCAGCGATAGCGAGTGAGGTAGCGCGGTTGCGGGGTGTTC